>CALWYQ010000096.1 GCA_944385815.1 uncultured Oscillospiraceae bacterium
CCACGTCGATTCGGGCAAGACCACGCTCAGCGAGGCCATGCTCTACCGCAGCGGGGCGCTCAGGAAGCTTGGCCGCGTAGACCATCGCGACGCCTTTCTGGACACGGACTCGATCGAGCGCTCGCGCGGTATAACCATATTTTCAAAGCAGGCCCTGCTGAGCCTGCCGGATGCGGAGCTCACGCTCCTGGACACCCCGGGGCATGTGGACTTCTCCGCCGAGGCCGAGCGCGCGCTGCAGGTCATGGACTACGCCATCCTTGTGATAAGCGGCACGGACGGGATACAGAGCCATACGCAGACGCTCTGGCGGCTCTTGGAGCGCTATGCCGTCCCGGTCTTTATCTTTGTCAACAAGCTCGACCTCGCCGGGGCCGACAGGCACCAGCGCATGGACGAGCTGCGGCGGTACTTCGGCAGCGGCTGCGTGGACCTGTCCGACCCGGCCTCCGCCGAGGACCTGGCCCTGTGCAGCGAGGAGCTGCTCGAGGCCGTTACTGGCGGCCTCTCCCCCACCGACGCCCAGCTTGCGCGCGCAGTAAAGGCCCGCGGGCTCTTCCCCTGCTTCTTTGGCTCGGCGCTCAAGCTGGAGGGCGTGGACGCGCTGCTCGACGCGCTCGGGCGCTATACCCTGCCTCTCCCGGAGCGTGAGGACTTCGGCGCGCGCATATTCAAGGTCACGCGCGACGATTCCGGCGCGAGGCTCAGCTGGCTCAAGGTCACCGGCGGCGAGCTGAAGGTCAAGGCCGAGCTCTCCTCGCGTCCGGACGCGCGCCGCGCCTGGCGCGCCAAGGCCGACCAGCTGCGGCTCTATTCCGGGGCAAGGTTCAAGCTCATAAGCTCCGCCGCCCCCGGCACCGTCTGCGCCGTCACGGGCCTCGACGAGAGCTATGCCGGCGAAGGCCTCGGCTTTGAGCCGGACGCCGTCAGCCCGGCGCTCGAGCCCGTGCTGCGCTACCGCGTGCTGCTGCCGCCCGGCTGCGATGAGCACAGCGCGCTCAGGCAGCTGCGCGAGCTCGAGCAGGAGGACCCGCTCCTGCGCGTGGTCTGGGACGAGCGCCTCGGCGTCCCCCTGCTTCAGCTCATGGGCGAGGTGCAGTTAGAGGTGCTGCAAAGCCTGATAGAGCGCCGCTTCGGGCTGCGCGTCGGCTTTGACGAGGGCGGCATACTTTACAAGGAGACCGTCTCCGTGCGCGTCGAGGGCGTCGGGCACTATGAGCCGCTGAGGCACTATGCCGAGGTTCACCTCATACTTGAGCCCGGCGAGCGCGGCAGCGGGGTGCAGCTTGCCTCCGCGTGCTCCACCGACGAGCTCGCGCTCAACTGGCAGCGGCTGATACTCACGCACCTTGCGGAAAAGACCCACCTGGGCGTGCTTACCGGCGCGCCGCTGACGGACGTTAAGATAACCCTCGCCTCCGGCCGCGCGCATCCCAAGCACACCGAGGGCGGCGATTTCCGGCAGGCGACCTACCGCGCCGTGCGCCAGGGCCTGCGCAGCGCCGAAGCCGCGGGCGGCTGCGTGCTGCTGGAGCCCTATTACGACTTCACGCTCAGCGTGCCGCAGGAGTCGCTCGGCCGCGCGCTGGCCGATGTGCAGCGCCTGAGCGCCGAGTTCGGCGCGCCGTCAGTGGAGGCCGGCGAGGCCGTGCTGCGCGGACGCGCGCCGGTGTCGGAGCTGACCGGCTACGCGCGCGAGGTCGCGGCCTACACCCGCGGCCGCGGCCGCCTCGCCTGTATGCCCGGCGGCTATGCGCCCTGCCATAACGCCGCGGCCGTCATAGCCGCGGCGGGCTACGACGCCGACGCGGATACGGCAAACACCGCCGACAGCGTATTTTGCAGCCACGGCGCGGGCGTGCTCGTGCGCTGGGATGAGGTCCCGGGGCACATGCACCTGCCGGGCGCCCTCGAGCGCGAGAGCCGGCCCGTACACGCCGCCGTCCCGGCGGCCTCCCCCTCCCGCGCGGCCGATTACCGCAGCGCCATCGTGGCGGACAAGGAGCTCATGGCGATTTTTGAGCGCACCTACGGCCCCATAAAGCGCGACGCCGCCACCGCCATGCGCCGCGAGGCGCGGCCCGTGAGCGCCTCGCCGGGTCCGAAGCGCCCCTCCCCTTCCCAGCGGCTCAGCGGCCCTGAGCACCTGCTTGTGGACGGCTACAACGTTATTTTCGCCTGGGATGAGCTTGCGTCCCTCGCCGGAACCAGCCTTGAAACCGCGCGGCACAAACTCATGGACATACTGTGCAACTACGCCGGCTACACCGGCAGCGTGCCCATACTTGTCTTTGACGCCTACAAGGTCAAGGGCGGCGAGCGCGAGGTGGAACGGTATCACAATATCTATGTCGTGTACACGAAAGAGGCCGAAACGGCGGATATGTACATAGAAAAAACCACCCATGAGATCGCGCGCCGCTTCCGCACCCGCGTCGTAACCTCGGACACCACCGAGCAGCTGATAATCCTCGGCCAGGGCGCGACCCGCGTTTCCTCTCAGTCCTTTGAGGAGGAGGTGCGGGCCGTCGAGGCCGAACTCCGGCGCATACTCCAGGGCCGGCAATAAAAAATGCGTCCCCGCCAAATGCCGGCGGGGACGCGTTCTGTTTTGTCAAACCGTGTGCGTCCTGAGATAATCGGCCCAGAGCCTGTAGTAGTCCGGGTTCAGATGCACCCCGTCCGGGGTGGAGCCGGAGGGCAGGCAGCCGCTCTCGTCCTGGACCGCCTCGGCCACGTTCAGATAGTTCACGCCCTTGGCGACGCACATCTGAGCTAACGCCTTCTGGAAGCGGACCACGTTTGCGTTGGTATAGGTGCTGTTCGACGCGTCCTTTGCGGCGCTGACCGGCAGGATGGACTGGACGTAAATCACGGCGTCCGGATGCGTCTCGCGGACAATGTCGACCATGCGGCCGTAGTATTCGGCAAAGCTCTGCTCGCTCGGCCAGCCGAGCTCGTTTATGCCGAGCATGAAGTACACCTTGCCGTAGCTCTCCGTCCTGAGCGCATCGGCCACGGTTACGCTCCTGCCGCCGATAGTCACCGTCGGCGTGGAGAACACCTTGTCCACCGAAAGGCTTACGGAGGAGAAGTAACGCGCGTTATTTATCCCCGAGTAGAGCCTGAAGCCCTCCGTGCGCGAATCGCCCACAAATACCGCATCGGCGAAGTAGTCGTCGCCGACGGCCGGCCCTGCCGGGACGGTCGCGGACAATCCGGCGCCGACCCCGGCCGCCGTCGCACCCTGAGGCAGCG
>CALWYQ010000097.1 GCA_944385815.1 uncultured Oscillospiraceae bacterium
CTATAATAAACTTTTCATCCGCTTGAAAAAGTGTACTGCGTCCAATTAGGAATGGATCTTTCGGCTCAATTTCCAATCCGTTCATTTTAATGACAAGTTTTGATATTCCGCTTTCTCCGGACAAATATCGATGGAACACAAGGGCCAAGTGTTCACGCACATAATCCATCTGCCGGCTCATGAGCTTATCTGCAGCTTTGGCTCCGCTGAACATTCGATCTAATTTTTCCCATATCACCAACGTGCCTGATTTGAGTGATTTCAGCTGAGCTTGATACTGCGGAATGGCATTTATCTCTTCTGAGTTTAAGCTCAAGAGCGCCCAAGTCCCACGTTTATATATTTCATCCAGGTCCCAACGGCGTGCTTCCAGCCGCCGCCCCTGCTTTGTTATTACAGTCAGGCATCTGCATTGAGACAGCGAAGCAGTCTTAAGGCCCAGTCCAAATCTGCCTAAGTCTGTACTCTCCCGCACATTTAATGAGCTCTGGCTGCCATATCGCATAGCTTCATTAATCTGTTCTTTCGTCATCCCTTCTCCATCATCAAGTATTGATATGAAGGGCACAGCGTCATATGGCGAAAAATGAATATCTACACTGCTGGCTTTTGCTGCTATGCTGTTGTCAATAATATCCGCTATTGCCGACTCCAAGCTATAACCCATTGCACGAGTTGATTCCATCAGAACCGGCGCAAAGGGCGGCATATCCAGTGTTTTCATAGGATCCACTCCTCATCTCAGCATTCTTCAGAATCCGAGCAACATAGAAAGTCAAATGACCAGCATGTTGAGACCAGCTGTTTTGGCTATTTACCGACGCAGCTTCGCAGTAATAATAGCTTCAGTGTGCACCTGCCTCAAATTAGCAAAAAATGCTCTGCCTGTCGGCAACGCATTTAAGCAAAGTAATCACACCGCCAAAGTTCTGCAACACTTGACAGTGTTGTGTATAATAATAGCATAATTAGCAGGATTGCGCAAGAATATCATGCGCTATAGCCCGTACATTTTTGATAATCTGTACCATATGGGTCAAAGCATAATTTGCCCCAAATTATATTCATAGGGAGACGTACCCGCGCTGGGCTCTCCCCCTTCCCAGCCGCAGCTGGGTAAAAACATGCACAGACATCCGCGCGATTTTTGGCGGATGTCTGTTCCTGTTTTTCATGTCCGGACACAGCGGGGGCGGGGTGTGGGAGCACGGCGGGCGCGGTGGGTGCGGGCATGTGGGGTTTCCGAAGGGGCTTGCCCCTTGGCCCGGGGTCATCCAACAGGGGCGGGAGCGCCCTGTTGGCGCACGGCTTTGCTGGCAAAGTCTAGTGTGTTAGACCTTTTGCGGCCGCCGGGGCGGGAAAGGGGCTGTGCGGGGCAGCACGGGCACTTTCCTGCGCCGGCAGAACGGAGGATATCCGCGGGCGGGGCAGCCGGCGGATATCCTCTGTTCGTCTTGAGGCGGCGCGGCGAAGCGGCGTCGCCGGGGCGCAAAAGGGCTACACACCCGCCGCAGCGACGCGTCTCAATACCACCACGGAAGCTCCAGGCGCACATCGTCCAACGCCTGACGCTCCGTTGCCCTCGCTCGGCTCTCCGACAGGTGGAAGTGCCGGGCCGTCTGCGTCAGCGTGCGCTCCGTGTCCTCGTCGTCAAAGCCGAAGCGGTACTCGATATAGCCCCGCTGCCTCGGCTCGATGCGGCCCAGCGCCGCGTGCAGTTCCTCAAAACTTTCCCGCTCCAGGTACAGCTGCTCAGGCGTATATCTGGTCCCGTCGAGGGCGGCGGACTCAAGAGAAATGCGGGTGCCGATGTTCTGCGCCTCGAAAGTCCGGCTGCGCTCGCGTATGCTGTCCAGCATGGCATTGCGCACAGCCGGGGCGGCGTAGCTCAGGAATTTCCCGCCGCTCTCCGGGTCGAAGGTATCAACACAGCGGAGCAGTCCGAGCGCGCCCTCCTGCACCAAGTCCTCCCTGTCGAGCAGCAGGGCGGAGTTCAATTCGCGCTGGGAGCTCCACAGCTCATTGGCCGTTTTTCGGATGAATCCCAGGTTGTTCCCGACAAGTTCGTTCCGCGCTCCGGCGTCGCCCAGGCGGGCAGACGCGCAGAGCTCCTCATTGCTCGGCGGGCTATTCATTGCTCTTTGCGCCGCCTATCATCGACAGGAACAGCTGCTTCACGCTCTCCTCGTCCACGCCGGGCAGGTGCGACACCGAGCGCGCCACGGCCTGCGAGAGCTGCTCGGGCGAGATCTTGCGCAGGGGTTTGCTCTGGCCTCGGGTCAACTCGGCGTAGATGCGCTTCACCGCCTGCGCGGTCAGCTCCTTGGATGCGGCGACGTCGTAGCCGACCTCCCTTTTAATCTCGCGGACTGCGCGCATGAAGGAGTCCTCGATGTTTTGCAGCTCGACCTGATGTATCGGCGTTTTCAGGCGCTCGGCGTCCGCGGCGGGCTCCGGCGAGCCTTTGAGCAGCGCGGCTGCCGAAGCGTAGATCTGGTTCTGTGCGGCGAAACCCGAGGCGAGCTCGTCGCTGAGAAAACCGGCAATCTGGTAAGTCGTCTCGGCGAATTTCGGGCTTTCGAGCAGGCGGTTTACGACGCGGGTATCCACTTTTTTCGTGTAGAGGTTTCTTGCGGCCTGCACGGAGAGGCCGAGCTCGGAGATGTCGTAATTCACGCGGTCGGGCACGTCGGTCTCGCCCAGGAGAAAGTCGGTGGAGACGTCGAAGGTGCGTGCAATGCGGATGATGCTCTCGTCGCCGAGCTTGTCCGTTTTGCCGCTCAGGAAGCGGCTGAGCGTACTCTCCGTTGTGCCGATGCGCAGGGCGAGCTCGGCCTGCGTGAGCCCGCGCTCCTTCATCAGGTCACGGATACGGTCGCGTATCTTGCCGGGCAGCCAGGTCTGTTCCATCGCGGCACCTCTTCCATACAGTATCGTAAATAACCATATTTTATTATAAACTGCCGGCTCGTGTATTACAAGCTATTACATTTCGCTGGTGCGGGCGGCTTGCATTTCTGCAAGGCTTGGAGGGGCGGCGGGATGGGATTCTTGCGGAAGTGCCGGATTTTTGGGGTCTAAGACTTTCTTTGCGTATACTCGGGTGAAAGGAGGTCTTGGATGGATATATTTGCAAGCGTCAAGGCACTGGTCGGGGTTCGGGAGGCGGCGGAGAGGTATGGGGTCCGGGTCAACGGGCGCGGGATGGCGCGGTGCCCGTTTCACGATGACCGGCAGCCCAGCCTCTATGTGGCTGACGACCACTTCCACTGCTTCGCCTGCGGGGCGCATGGGGACTGCATCGACTTTGCGGCCCGGCTCTTTCGGCTCACGCCCCTTGAGGCGGCGCGGAAGCTGGCGGCGGACTTTGGGACGGCGCAGGAAAAACCGAAGAAACATGACGAAGCACAGCGGCTCGGGAAAGACGAGCGGCTGTGCTTTTTGCGTTTATCCGAGCATTGCCGGGCACTCAGGCGGCGGAAAGCCGAGCTTGCGCCGCGAAGGCCGGTTGAGGGCTTTGACGGGCGCTTTGCGGCGGCCTGCCGGGAGCTTGAATACGCGGAGTATCTGCTCGACGAGCTGACCATCGGCGACGCCGGGGCGCGGGCGGAGGCGGCGCGGCTGACGCGTGACTTGAAACTGGAGGTATGAGACTTTGGAAGACAGGCGTGAAAACACGTCCGAGGGCACGAGGCTGCCCTCCTGGTACGACGGGAAGAAGATAGACGAGGTGCAGTTTTGCTCCGACTTTCTGGGGCGGCACCCTATGAAATGTGTGCGTGGGCGGCTCTTCACGGTGGACGGCGCGGTGGAGGACGAGGGCGAGATAAGCCGGATGATACTTGAGGAGGTCTCGGGCTGTCTGAGTTCCGGCGTCTCCAAGGCGGTGACGAACCTGCTCGCGGCGCTCAAGCTCATGGCCTATTCCCCTCCCCTGCCCATCGAGACCGACCGCATCCACGTGGCCAACGGCACCTATTTCCTGAACGGCAGCTTCACGGAGGACAAGGCCTGGTGCAATAACCGGCTGAAGGTGCGCTACGAGCCGAACGCCCCGAAACCGGAGCGCTGGCTGGGCTTCCTCTCCGAGCTGCTGGAGCCAGAGGACATCCCCACCTTGCAGGAGTACCTGGGCTACTGCCTCACTCCCTCGACCAAGGGGCAGAAGATGCTGCTGCTCATCGGCAAGGGCGGCGAGGGCAAGAGCCGCATCGGGCTCGTCATGCGCTCGCTGCTCGGCGACAGCATGAACATGACCAGCATACAGAAAGTGGAGAACAACCGCTTCAGCCGCGCCGACCTCGAAAACAAGCTGCTGATGGTCGACGACGACATGGACATGTCCGCCCTGCCCAAGACGAACTACATCAAGTCCATCGTCACCGCCGAGTGCAAGATGGACCTTGAGCGCAAGGGCGTGCAGAGCTACCAAAGCCGCCTCTACGCCCGCTTCCTCTGCTTCGGCAACGGGGCGCTGACGGCACTGCACGACCGCTCCGACGGCTTCTTCCGGCGGCAGATCGTGCTGACGACCAAGGACCGCCCGGCGGGGCGGGTGGACGACCCCTTTCTCGCCGAGAAGCTGGCTGATGAGGCGGAGGGCATCTTTCTCTGGTGCCTCGAGGGTCTGAACCGACTGCTCGCGAACAACTACCAGTTCAGCCTCAGCGGTAAGGCGCGGGAGAATGTCGAGACGGTGAAGCGCAGCAGCAACAACGTCATCGAGTTCCTGCGCTCCGAGGGCTACATCCGCTTCAGGGCCGACGCCGAGGCAAGCTCGCGGGCGCTGTACGAGGCGTACAAGCTCTGGTGCGAGGACAACGTGCGCAAGCCGCTCTCGGCAAACCGCCTCAGCTCGGAGCTTGCGCAGAACGAGGCGCTCTACAAGGTGGAGGCCACAAACAACATCTACGCCGCCGGGAAGCGGGTGCGGGGCTTTGTGGGCATCGAGGTGCTGGCAAAGCCCTCGTTTCTCAGGCGGTGAACGGGAAAGCGCTGTACGTACTGTACGGTACGTACGGCGCTTGCAGCTTTCAGAACACAGAATGGAGGTATTTCAATGCCGAAGCCGCAGTATGCGATACTGCGTTTTGCAAAATACAAAGGCCCCGGCGTTCATGACATCGAGGCCCACAATGAGAGGCGGAAGGAGAAGTACGCGAGCAACCCGGACATCGACACGGGGCGCAGCGGGCTGAACTTTCACCTGGCAGAGCCCGCCGGGCGCTACCGCCAGGAGGCCGAGCGGCTCATCCGCGCTGCGGGCTGCCGGACGCGCAAGGACAGCGTCCGGGGGGTGGAGGCGCTCTTCACGGCGAGCCCGGAGTTCTTTCATGGGCGTCCGGAGGCAGAGGTCAGGGCGTTTTTCGAGAGGGCCATGGAGTTCATGGGCCGGCGCCAGGACGCCGGGACCTTTCTCTCCGCCGTGGTACATATGGATGAGAAGACGCCGCACATGCATCTCTGCTTCGTTCCGCTGACCTCCGACGGGCGGCTGAGCGCGAAGGAGATAGTCGGGAACAAGAAAAAGCTCGGCGAGTGGCAGGACGCCTTCTGGACACACATGGCTGAGGCCTACCCCGAGCTGGAGCGCGGCGAGAGCGCCGGCGAGACCGGGCGCGAGCACATCCCGCCCCGGCTCTTCAAGCAGATGACCCGTCTGACGCGGCAGAAGCAGAAGCTGGACGCGCTGCTCTCCGACGTGAAGCTCGGCAACTACAAAGAGCGCGTCCGCCAGATCTCCGCCCTGCTCGACAGGTACATCCCGGACGTCGAGCGCATGGGCACGGAGCTCAAAAAGTACAAGGCCGCCTTCGACAACACCGGAGCTGAGCTCAAAGCGCTTCGCTCGGAGAGCACCCTCAGGAAGCTGAGGGAGAAACAGCTCCGGCGCGACTACGAGGAGGCGCTGGCCCTCATCGGGCGGCTCCCGCCGGAGGTGCTGAAGCAGTATCAGGGCCGCAGCGCCGCGCGGGAGCGCAAAACTGTGAGTAAATAAAGGAGGTAATGCCTATGGCAAAAGATGTTCCCATCTGGGAAAAAAGCAATTTGACCCTTGAGGAGGCCGCGGCCTATTCCGGCATCGGCACTGGCAAGCTGCGAGAGCTCACGAACGAGAAGGGCTGCAATTTCGTCCTCTGGGTGGGAAACAAGCGGCTCATAAAGAAGCGGCTCTTTGACAGCTACATAGAGCAGGCCTATTCCATCTGATATTTGCAGATTATTCATAGAAAAAAGGGCGCCGGTGTGGTATCATTTGTATGTCACACCGGCGTTCCTTTTGCCTTGAAAGGAGCACGGACATGAGCAATAAACGCAAAGACCACAAAGGCCGCCTCCTGAGAACGGGAGAAAGCCAGAGAGGAGACCTGATCTACCAATACAGATACACAGACCTGTGCGGCAAGCGCCGCAGTATCTACGACTCAGACCTTCAGGGGCTGCGCCGCAAGGAGAAGGAACTGCAAAGGCAGCTCGACGACGGAATCGACTATGAGGCCGGGCAGATAACGGTGCTGGAGCTGCTGAAAAGATACGTCAGCTTAAAGCAGGGCGTGCGCCACAACACACGGATGGGCTACAAATTTGTGCTGAACTTAGTTGCCAAGGAGGAGTTCGGCAGCCGCAGGATATGCACGGTCAAGGTCTCAGACGCCAAACTGTGGTTCCTGAAGCTGCACCAGGACGGCAAGGGCTACAGCACCATCACCAGCGTCCGCGGCGTTGTGAAGCCGGCATTCCAGATGGCCTGCGACGAGGACGTCATACGCAAGAATCCCTTTATCTTCAAGCTGACCGACGTGGTACCGAATGACTCCGAGCGCCGCATCGCGCTGACTGAGGAGCAGCTCAGGACCTGGATGGACTTCATCCGGCAGGACGAGACCTATTCCAAGTACTATGACGAGTTTGTCGTGCTGCTGGATACAGGCCTGCGCGTCAGTGAGTTCTGCGGTCTGACGCGCAAAGACCTGGACTTCAAGAACCGGCGCATCCGGGTGGACCACCAGCTCCTGCGCGAGCTGGGCGGCAAATACCATGTGGAGGCTACAAAGACCGCCAGCGGCATCCGCTTCATCCCCATGACCGACGCGGTGTACCGGAGCCTCAACAATATGCTCGCAAAGCGTCCGAAGGTCGCTGTGGAACCTATGGTTGACGGGCTGACGGGCTTCATCATGCTCGACAAGAACGGCAGGCCCAAGGTGGCGCTGCACATCGAAAACGAGCTGCGCTGGGCCATGAAGAAGTACCGCAAGCTGCACCCGGACAAGCCCCTGCCGCACATCACGCCCCACGTGTTCCGGCACACCTTCTGCACGAACTACGCCAACGCCGGCATGGACATCAAGAACCTGCAATACCTGATGGGCCACTCCGACGCGGGCGTGACGCTGAACGTGTACACCCACGCGAGCTACTCTCACGCGGCGAGCCAGATGGTCAGCCTGGGGCGCTCCTGGTCAGAAGTACCGGCGCTCAAAACGGCGGACTGCGCCGCCGTTTGCTGAGCTTTTACTGCGCCATTTACTACACCAAACGGCCCAAAAACGGCACAGACCTATGGAGATTTACGGAAGTTTAAAAGAAATGATTTGTTTGTAATATCCTCAAATCATGAGGATATACAGGCTTTTGGAGGCTTACAGAGACCATGATGAGAGTGCTTTTTATTTGCCACGGCAATATCTGCCGCAGTCCTATGGCGGAATATATGTTCAGGGACCTTGTTGAGAGGGCCGGGCGGGGCGGGGAATTTCACATCGCCTCCGCGGCCACGAGCACGGAGGAGCTGGGCAGCCCCGTCTATCCCCCGGCGCGGCGCGAGCTCGCAAGGCACGGCATATCCTGCGCCGGCCACGCCGCGCACCGCATGAGCCTCGCCGAGTATGAGGCGTACGATCTCATAATCTGCATGGATAACGCCAACCTCCGCAACCTCCGCCGCATGACCGGCGGCGACCCGGCGGGGAAAATAAGCCTCGCCCTCGACCACTGCGGCCGCCCCGGCGAGGAGATATCCGACCCCTGGTACACCGGCGACTTTGCCGCAACCTGGGACGACCTCGCCGAGGCCCTTCCGGCCATTCTCGCCGAGCTCACCGAATAAAGCGCAAAAGCGCCCGGGAACCTTGTGATTCCCGGGCGCTCGCTATGCCGTCCTCAAACGGTTGAGAGCAGCTCCTGCATGTCCTCATAGCTTATCCGGCCGTCGGCGAAGTAGTCGCGTATCAGGAACGCCTTGTTCTCGCGCGTAAGGCCTGGGATGGTCGAGAGCTGGCGGCGCAGCAGCTCGGTCTGGTCCACGCTCTGCGGCTCCGGCTCCGGTTCGGGCTCAGTCGCAGCCGCCGCGCTTGTCCGTCTAACCGCTCCGGCTGCCGGCGCCGTCTCCTGCTCGACCGGCGTGCCCGCCGGCGTAAGCCCCCACGCGGCCAGCAGCTCCTCGGAATAGGCCCTGTAGCTCGAATCCACGCGCACCGCCTCGTCATAAAGCGCCTGCGCCCTCTCGAGCTCGCTCGCGGCGATGGCCTCGGCGACGGCGGCGCGGTACTCGGCCTCGGAATCCGCGCGCCGCAGCTCCAGCTCGCTGACCGCCGCGGCGCGCTCGGCATCGAGGGCGCTGAGCGCGCCCTGCTCGGCCACGGCGAGGCTGAGCCGGGCCTGTCCGGCCGCGCCGCTGTTGAGCCCTGCGGCGGCGAACTGCTCGTTAATGTTCTGCCGCGCTATGGCCGCGTCGGACGCGGCCGAGTTCTTCGCCGCCCGATAGGCCGCGGGCAGCTGCGCCGCCGCCGCGGCATAGCCCGCCGTCTCGCGCTCATAGAGGCTCTCGAGCGCCTTGAGCGAGGCCTCCCTCGCGCTGTCGTAGAGCTCGTTTATATAGTCCGAGCGGTCCTCGGCCTCGTAATAGCCCAGCGGTTTCGCCAGCTCGTTTGTGTACACCGCCGTCTGCGCATAGGGCAGCCGCTCGCCGGCGATCTTGGCGTTGCGCTGGCTCTCATACTGCGCCAGCAGCTGCCGGTTGGCGTTTATGCCCTTGGCCGCCTCCTTCGCGATAAGCTCGGAATAGTCTACGCTCGCGTCATAGCCCGGCACCCTTGTTCCTCCCTCCTATCTCCAAAACCGTTATCCTCGTCTCATGCCCCTGCACCGTGCCCCCGAGCTCCGCGAGGGAGCCGGAGAGCTCCCCGTGCTGCCTGGCGTTGCGCTCGTCGAAGGCGGCAAGCCTGTCCGCTAACTGCTCAACAAGCACCGCGAGCCGCGTCATCGTCCCGTTCAGGCGCAGCATCGGCGTCAGGAGCGTCGCGCCCAGCGCCGCAAGCGCGGCCAGCACGCCCACAACGCCCCACTCGCTCATTCGCCCTCACCCGGCTTCACATAGCCGAGCGCGCGCTCGCTGTCTGCGAGCCCCGGCGTAGTCGGGTCAGCCGCCACGCCTAACAGGACCAGCACGGCGAAAAGCGCGTTAACAATCTCCAAAAGCCTGTCCGCCAGCGCCCCGAGCTCTAATTCGAGCCCGAAGAGCGCGGCGATAAGCTGGATAAGAAGCAACACAGCCGGCACGAAGCTCAGCCAAAACTGCTTATTTTTGAACCTTACCGCCCAATTTATCATTTTCCGCCCTCCATTCTGTAAAGCATCACCCAGACCTCCTGCCTTGTCGCGGCCTCGAGCGGCCTGAGCCCGTCGCTTATCCCCCTTGAGACGCACCACTCCCTGGCCCGCTCGGCCTCTGAGCCGTATTCGCCCTCCGGCGCCTTCGCGCCGAGCAGCGCGGGGTAGTCCTTGTACGCCGCGTTCAGGTCCACGCGCCCGGCTATGCCGTCCACCGTCCCCGAGGAGCTGTACTGCCAGATGCCGCCGCTCTCCGCCGGCTCCACGGCCGGGTCCGGGTCCCGCGGCCATTTGGCCAGCCAGATGTCAAATTCCTTCGGGATCTCCGCGTCGAAGTACGCCGAGAGGTAATTGGGGTTTGCGTACACCATGGGATAATAGCCCTGCGCGCGTATTTCCCCGCAAAAGCTGCGCGCAAGCTCGGAAGCGAGCGTCTTTGTAACCGAAACGCCCTGCTCCGAGGCGTAATCCACGCTGTCGTACTCAAAATCGAAGGCCACCGGGTAGCTCAGCTTATACTTTGCGAGCGCGGCGGCGCAGAAGCGCGCCTCCGAGCGGGCCATCTCCGGCGTGTACGCATAAGAAAACCAGTATGCCCCGAAGGGTATGCCGAGCCTTGTGCACTCGTCCGCGTTTCGCGCAAAGCAGGGGTCTAAGTTTCCCTGGCCGAAGCCCGCGCGCAGCATGGCAAAGTCTATGCCCGCGTCCCTGACCTTCTGCCAGTCGATCGCACCCTGCCATTTGGACACGTCTATACCTTTTTTATACATTCCTTCCCCTCCTTTCTCTCATCCTATTCCGCCTCCGCCGTTCAGGTGAGCCCCAGCCGCTCGCAGAGCTCAACTATCGCGTCCTGCACGTCCGTGCTCGTGAGCTGCGTGCCGTCCGGGTCAAAGTCAATCCTGCTCGCGCGCAGGGTCTCCGTGCTGGCGAACACGTAGTCCGTCCCGTCGCCGTTATCCAGTACGCCTATCTGCCCCACCGTGCCGTAGTCGGAGAGCCCGAAATAATACTCCCCCGTCTCCGGCAGCATCTGCACGGGGTGCATGGCCCAATCGTCCCAGATTGCATACATGGGCGTCCCGGCCTGCCAGGCTGCGGCAATCTCCGCCGAGCTGTGCGAGGCTGAAAAGCCCGCCGCGTCGCTGCCGGTTATCTGCACAACCAGCGCGTTCGCGCCCGCAGCGCTTATCGTGAGCGTGGAGCCGGACTGCTCTAACTCTATGTTCTCCCCCGCGGTTATGGTAAGGGCGTTCACGCCGTTTATCGTCGCGTCGCTGCCTGCCGGGCCCTGTGCGCCGTACTGCCCCGCGGGCCCAGCCTCAGCCTGAGGCCCCTGGGCCCCGGCCTGCCCGGCGTCGCCCTTATCGCCCTTGTCGCCCTTTGGGCCGCGTATGTTCGCGGAGGGCGCGGCGGGCATGTCCTCGCCGCTCGCCGTCCAGCTGAGCACGCCGTCCGCGCTGACGGAGGGCGCATAATAGCCTCCCGCCTCGCCAGGCGCGCCCTGCAGTTTGCCGCCGCAGAGCCACTGCGGCGTGCCCGCTGTTACCGTCCAGGTGTAAATATCGTAGGGCGCGGCCTCGCCTACATAGTAGTTGTCGCCAATCTCCGGCGAGGCCACCGCCGCGTCGAGCGCCTCCAGCGTCGGGTACTGGCCGAGGATCTCAAGCCCCGCGCCCGTATCGCCCTTCGGCCCCGACGGGCCCGCGGGGCCGGTATCGCCCTTAGGCCCGCGTATGTTGACGCTCTGCGGGTTCTGCAGCCCGCCGTCATTGCTCCACGAGAGGTTCCCCTGCGCGTCCACGCCGGGCGTGAACACCGCGCCCGCCGGCCCTCTCTCGCCAGTATCTCCCTTGGCGCCCTTGGCGCCCTGGGGGCCGCGAATGTTTACGGGGCTCGGGTTGCTCAGGCCGCCGTCGTTCGTCCAGCTTATGATACCGCCGGCGGATACGCTGGGGGTATACACATAACCGGCGGGGCCGCGCTCACCGGGAGGCCCCTGCACAAGCTTCGCGTCCCCGGCGTCGGCCTCCACCGCGCCCGGCGAGCGCAGCTCGACCTCAATGCGCT
Source organism: uncultured Oscillospiraceae bacterium (assembly GCA_944385815.1). GTDB lineage: Bacteria > Bacillota > Clostridia > Oscillospirales > Oscillospiraceae > Scatomorpha. The sequence goes on from CALWYQ010000097.1 coordinate 11,683, forward strand.
CCGTCACAGTACCACCTCCGAGGCGGCGTCGGCCACAGCCACGCTCTCCATGCGCTGCACACCGATTACGTTCCCGCCGACGAACTTCACTCGGATGTCAAGCGTCACGGAGCCGTTCGCCGGGAAGGCGAAGGTCTCCGACTGCGACAGCGGCAGGTAAAAGCAGCCGTCCGCGGCGCTGTACTGCACCTCGCCCGGATAGAGCTTGCGCAGCCCGTCGCCGAGCGTGAACTCGGCCTCGGCGACCTCGTCTATGTCCACCGGCTCGCCGTTGAGGCGTATGAGCACGGGGACGGCGTACTGGTCGCCCTGCTTGATACGTATGGTAGCCATCCGCCCCTCCTATCTGACGTAACCCGTCCCGCGCACGCGGATGTCCACGGATACCACCGTGGCCGTCTTGTCGTCCGTATCGTTCGCGAGGATAAGGTTGTAGTAAGTAAATTTCTTGGCCTTGAGCTTTATCCGGTTCATCTCCGGCACCCGCGAGGCGTCCTGTGCGGCAAAGCTGTATTCGGCAAAGGCGCTCTTGCGGTCCGTCCGCGCCGTAACGGCGAGGTAGCCCGCGTCGTCCGGGCGTATGCCTATCCAGAGCATGGCCGAGTATTTGCGCCGGAAGTCCTCCTCAAAGGACATCGAGCCGCTCTCCCAGTAGGCGTCTATGGCCTCCCCCGCGTCCGAGAGGTAGTCCGTGGAAAAATGCCTGAGGTAGCCGTCGGCCGTGCCGAAATAGAGCTCGTCCTTGTAGTTTATAAGGCAGCGCGCGGCGAAGTTCGTGTAGATATACCAGGCGTCCGCGTCTATGCCGTGGACAAGCGCCGTGCCGTCCGCGCCAATCACGTAGTATTCGTGCGCGTACT
>CALWYQ010000098.1 GCA_944385815.1 uncultured Oscillospiraceae bacterium
AGCCCCTTTTCCTCGCCGCGGCCGTAGACCTCGTCGCCCAAAAGCGGGTGGCCAATATGCGCCATATGCACGCGGATCTGGTGCGTGCGCCCGGTCTCGAGCCGGCAGCGCAGATGCGTCCAGCCCCGGTAGGCGGCTATCACCTCCCAGTGCGTGACCGCGCTGCGCCCGCCGGGGACGACGGCCATGCGCTTGCGCTCGGCCGGATGGCGGGCTATCGGCGCGTCCACCGTGCCCGAAGGCTCGCGCATTCGCCCAAAGACAACGCACTCGTACACGCGCGCGAGGCTGTGGTCGGAGAGCTGCGCCGAGAGGCCGAGATGGGCAAAGTCGTTCTTTGCGGCGATTATCAGGCCCGAGGTGTCCTTGTCTATCCGGTGGACTATGCCCGGGCGCCTTTCCCCGCCTATCCCGGAGAGCGAGTCCCCGCAGTGGTACATGAGCGCGTTGACCAGCGTGCCGTCGGGATGCCCCGGAGCGGGGTGGACCACCATGCCGCGAGGCTTGTTGACGGCTATCACGTCCTCGTCCTCATAGACCACGTCGAGCGGGATGTCCTCGGCGGCAAGCTCGGCCTCGGCGGCCTCGGGCAGGGTCACGCGGTATAGCTCGCCCGCCGCGGACTTGCGGTTCTTCTTTACCGCCGCGCCGGAGAGGGTCACCGCCCCGGCCTCTATCAGCCGCTGCGCCTGCGAGCGCGTCAGCTCCTCTATTGAACGGGCAAGGAGAGCGTCGATGCGCTCGCCGCTCTCCTCTGCCTTTACGTATAATATTTCGCTCATTTGTCAGAAAACTCCGCTAAAATCTCTTCCAGTGTGAACTCGTATTCGGACTTTTTCGGCGCGGGGGCGCTCTCCACGGGGCGGACGGGGTCCATCCTGCGTGTAGAGGCCCGGGCTTCCTCCGGCTCCGGGGCCGGCGCGGCCGGGCGAGGCTGGCTTTCCCACTCGGCGAAGGGGTTCTCGGGGTCGACCACGCGCGCCGTGCGCGCGCTCTGCGCGGCGCCGCGCTGCGGGCGTGGCTGCTGCACGGGGATGCGCGTGCGCTCCGCGGGCGGCTCGGCGGGGGTGCGCTCCGTCCTCGCCTCGCGGGCGGGGACGCGGCGGGTGGAGCCGGGGCCGCGGGCGTGGCTGCCGCCGGTGTGAGTGCCGGACGGGCGGGCGACGCGGCTTTTGGCCTCCTGCGGCTTTTTTTCCGTCTTGTACTCATGCCCGAACAGGATGTACAGGCAGAAGAGTATGCCGCAGCAGGATATGAACATATCCGCCACGTTGAAGATGGCCCCGAGGGCCGTGCCGTCTAAGAAAACGGGCTTGAACATGTCCACAACATAGCCGAAGAGCACGCGGTCTATGCAGTTGCCTATCGCGCCGGCGAGGACGCAGACCACGGCCCAGCGCCCCACCGCGCCCTTGATGAGGCCGCGGCGTATGGCGCAGATGGCTATCACGACAAAGATGAGCGCGATGGCCACAAACACCCAGCGCCAGCCGGCCCCGTGCAGTATGCCGAAGGCCGCGCCGGTATTGTGGATGTTCACAAGGTCCAGTATGCCCGGTATGAGGGTTATCGCGCCCGTGTCGAGCGGGATGTTCACCGTGACGAAATACTTGAGCCCCTGGTCGAGTATAAGTATCAGAACGGCGGCTATAGCGTAAATCATAGGCGTCCCCTTTCCCTGGGGTCACGGCCGGGAGCGAGGCCCCCGGCCTGTTTCTTTTTCAGGCGTCCTTCCCCGCGCAGGGGATTATTCTCCCCTGACGGCGGCGGCGCAGCGCGGGCAGAGCTCGGGGTGCGCGGCGTCGGAGCCGATGCCGGCCGAGTGCGTCCAGCAGCGCGGGCACTTGGGCAGCGTGCTGGCCTCGATCTTGACGGTGATGCCGGGCAGCTCGGTGCCGGCCCAGCCCTCGACGGGCTCCTCGGTCTCAGCAAACTCGCTGACGATGCACAGCGCGGCGAGGTCGGCGTCCCTGACGGTCTCCCACGCGGCCTTCGCCTCGCCGGAGACGGAGACGGTGACCTTCGCGTCGAGCGGCTTGCCGATGACCTTATCGGCGCGGGCGAGCTCGAGGGCCTTGTTCACATCGTCGCGCAGGGCCATGAGGTTCGCCCAGCGGACGCGCTCGTCCTCGCTGAGGGCGAAGCTCACGTCGGGCTTCGGCATGTCGTTAAGCATGACGTGGCGGGCGTCGGCGCCGCTGCCGTGCGGCATATCCTGCCAGACCTCGTTGCTGGTGAAGGCCAGCAGCGGGGCGAGCAGGCGCATGAGGTGGTCGAGGATGATGTAGATGGCGGTCTGCGCGCTGCGGCGGCTCAGGGAGTCCTTCGCGTCGCAGTAGAGGCGGTCCTTGATAACGTCGAGGTAGAAGTTCGACATGTCAACCACGCAGAAGTTGTGCACCGCGGCGGTCACGCCGAAGAACTCGTACTTTTCATAGGCGCTGATGCAGCGCTCGACAAGGCTGTTCAGGCGGGAGAGCGCCCAGCGGTCAAGCTCGGGCATGTCGCCCACGGCGACCATGTCCTTATCCGGGTCAAAGCCGTTGAGGTTGCCGAGGATGTAGCGCGCGGTGTTGCGGATCTTGAGGTATTTCTCGCTGAGCTGCTTGAAGATGCCGTCGGAGCAGCGCATGTCGAGGCGGTAGTCGGCGCTGGCGGCCCAGAGGCGGACGATGTCCGCGCCGTACTTGGCGATGAGGTCGGCGGGATCGACGCCGTTGCCGAGGCTCTTGTGCATGGCCTTGCCCTCGCCGTCAACGGTCCAGCCGTGGCAGAGGCACTCCTTGTACGGGGCCTTGCCCTTGGTGGCGACGCCGATGAGCAGCGAGCTCTGGAACCAGCCGCGGAACTGGTCGCCGCCCTCGAGGTACATCTCCGCCGGCCAGCGGCCCGGGGAGTCGAGCTCCATGGAGGCGATGTGCGTGCTGCCGGAGTCGAACCAGCCGTCGAGGGTGTCGGTCTCCTTGGTGAAGTGCCTGCCGCCGCAGTGCGGGCAGACGAAGCCATCGGGCAGGAGCTCGGCGGCCTCTAACTCAAACCAGGCGTTGGAGCCCTTTTCGCGGAAGATGCTGCTCACGGACTCGATCGTCTCGTCGGTGCAGACCGGCTTGCCGCATTCGGAGCAGTAGAAAACGGGGATGGGCAGGCCCCAGCGGCGCTGGCGGGAGATGCACCAGTCCGCCCTCTCGCGGATCATGGCGATCATGCGGTCGTGGCCCCACTCGGGCATCCACTTGACCTCGTCGGTGGCGGCGCAGGCGGCGTCCTTGAAGGCGTCCACGGAGCAGAACCACTGGTCGGTCGCGCGGTAGAGTATCGGGCTCTTGCAGCGCCAGCAGTGCGCGTACTGGTGGATGATGTCCTCGGAGGCGTAGAGCGCGCCGCAGTCCCTCAGGTCGGCAAAGATGGCCTCGTTGGCCTGGTCGGTGGTGAGGCCGCAGTACTTGCCGGCCTCCTCGTTCATAAAGCCGCGGTCGTCCACGGGGACGGTCATGCCGATGTGGACCTTGCCCTCGGCGTCGTATTTGCGGCAGATCTCATAGTCCTCCTGGCCGTGGCCGGGGGCGGTGTGGACGCAGCCGGTGCCGGCGTCGAGCGTGACGTGGTCGCCGAGGATAATCACGCTCTCGCGGTCGATGAGCGGGTGCTGCGCGGTCATGAACTCAAACTCGCTGCCCTTCATCTCGGCGAGGACCTCAAAGCCCCCGACGCCGCCGACCTCGGCGACGCGCTCCATGAGCTCCTTGGCGATGATATACACCTCGCCGTTGGGCGCCTTGGCCAGCACGTAGTCAAAGTCCGCGTTCAGGCAGATGGCAAGGTTGCCCGGGATGGTCCAGGTGGTCGTCGTCCAGATAAGGAAGTAGAGCTTGTCGAGCTCGCAGTACTTACCCAGCTTGCCGTGGTCGTCCACGACCCTGAACTTGACATAGATGGACTTGCAGGGGTCCTCGGCGTACTCGATCTCGGCCTCGGCGAGGGCGGTCTCGTCATGCGGGCACCAGTAGACGGGCTTCTTACCCTTGTAGATGTAGCCCTTCTTGTACATCTCGCCAAAGACCTTGATCTCCTCGGCCTCGAACTTCGGGTTCATGGTGAAGTAGGGCTTGTCCCACTCGCCGAGGCAGCCGAGGCGCTTGAAGGCGTCGCGCTGGACGTTGACGTAGTGGAGGGCGAAGTCACGGCAGGCGGTGCGGAACTCGGCCGTGGTCATCTCCTTATGGTTGAGCTTCTGCTCCTTGATGATGGCGCTCTCTATCGGCATGCCGTGGTTGTCCCAGCCGGGATAGTAGATGGCCTGCCAGCCGGACATGGACTTATAGCGGGTGATGAAGTCCTTGAGGCACTTGTTGAGCGCGGTGCCCATGTGGATGG
>CALWYQ010000099.1 GCA_944385815.1 uncultured Oscillospiraceae bacterium
AACGCAGCAGCTCATAAAGAACCTCACCGGCGAAAACGAGGTCACCGTCCAGCGCAAGCTGGTCGAGATTTTCCGCGCGCTCGAATTTGAAAAGAAATACGACAAGGAAGAGATTATCGAGTGGTACCTGAACGCCGTCTATTTCGGCGAGGGCTGCAACGGCATCTACACCGCCGCGCAGACCTATTTCGGCAAGGAGCCCAAGGACCTCAGCCTCGCCGAGTGCGCCTCGATAGTCGGCATAGTCAACCTGCCCACGTACTACAGCCCCTATTACAGCGTCGAGAACAACAAGGCCCGTCAGGAGATCGTCCTGCGCGAGATGTATGAGCAGGAGTATATCACCTATGAGGAATACACCGCGGCCGTGAATGAGGAGCTCAAGTTCCAGCGCAGCGAGACCGAGGTCGCCACGCAGAGCATCTACAGCTACTACGTCGAGGCCGTGATAGACGACGTCATCGCCGACCTCATGGCCGTGCGCGGCGTCAACTACGACACTGCCGAGACCCTGCTCTACTCCGGCGGCTACCAGATCTACACCTGCTATGACGCGAGGATACAGGGCATAGTCGATTCCGTCTACGAAAATCCGGACAATTTCCCGAGCTACGGCAGCTCCGGCGGCCAGCAGCTCCAGAGCGCCATAGTCATCCTCGACCCGAGCACGGGCGACATCGCGGCCATGTCCGGCGGCGTCGGCGAGAAGTACGCGAACCTCGTCCTCAACCGCGCGACGGACACCCTCCGCCCGCCCGGAAGCTCGATAAAGCCGCTGTCCGTCTACGGCCCGGCCTTTGACCTCGGCCTCATAACCCAGAACACCCTCGTCGTGGACGGCGCGCCGGACTCCGGGGACTATGAGCTGGAGCACTTCAGCTTCTACCCCTCCAACTCCCCGGCCCAGTACCTTGGCATCATCACGATACGCGAGGGCCTTGTCCAGTCCAAAAACACCGTCGCCGTGCAGATTCTCGACAAGCTCGGCCTCGAGACCAGCTACAGCTACCTTGAGGACGTGTTCGGCATAACCAGCCTTGTGGACGGCGACTACGCGCCCTCCCCCCTCGCCCTCGGCGAACTGACCTACGGCGTGACCGTGCGCGAAATGGCCCAGGCCTACACCGTGTTCGCCAACAACGGCGTGTTTACCGAGTCGCGCACCTACACCCAGGTGCTCGATTCCCACGGCGGCGTGGTGCTCGATAACCCGGTAGTCCAGCGGCAGGCCCTGCGCCCGAACGCGGCCAACAACGTCACCGATATGATGATAGGCTCCGTCACCGGCGGCACAAGCGCCAGCGCGCGCTTTTCCGGGCAGGAAATCGCCGGCAAGACCGGCTCTTCCGGCGGCAACGACGACCGCTGGTTCGTGGGCATGACGCCCTACTACGTCGCCGCCGTCTGGACGGGCTTCGACATCCCCGCCGGCAGCATCTACTGGTCCAACCCCTCCTGCGTCACCTGGCGCACAATAATGCAGCAGGTCCATGAGGGCCTTGAGTACAGGGCCTTCTCCAACCCCTCGAGCATCGGCTCGGATACGATGATATTCGGCGATTTGACGAACCCCACCCCCTCGCCGACACCCACCCCCTCGCCGACGCCCGACCGGACCGAGGCCCCCGAAACCCCCGACGCGACCGAGCCCCCCGCCGAAACCGAGGCCCCCATAGAGCCCGTGGAGCCCGTCGGACGCTTCAATTAACCGCTTTCCCCCGCCGCGGAGAGCCTCCGCGCGCCTTATCCCCTTGCTTTATCCCGAACAGGTTTTGGCCGGCCATACCTCCGGCCCAAATTTCTGGCCGAAAAAGGTTGACAAAGCAGCCAACTTAAGTTACAATATGGTTACACTGTTCGTAACCGCCGAAAGGAGGTACGTCTATGGCAGCCGCAAAGGAGCTTGTTTACAAGGGCCACCCTCTCCGCAGGCTGGACAATCTCATCTATTACGGCAGCATGGCCGACAAGTACATCATTATGATGCAGGTCATGGAAACGCGCAAGGTCCAGGACCTTGACGTCGCGAGCAAGGTCTCCGTCCAGCTCATGCTGACCGACCCGGCCATAAAGAGCCGCGACCGCGTTGTCAAGAAAAGCGAGAAGCAGAGCCTTTACTCGGCGATGGACATTGCCGCCGTCTGGCTCGACAGGGCTCTCGCCCAGAAGTAAAAGCACAAGGGATAAAGCAAAGGATAAGGTATGAGCAAGAAGAACATTCTCCGCACGTTCTGTGCCGCCGCGCTCTGCTGCGGCGCGCTTATGGTCTCCGCCGCCGCCGACTGCGCGGGCGGCGCCGTCACCACCACCGAGGTCAATGTCCGCACCGGTGCGGGCACGGGCCACTCCATAATCTTCACCGCCGCAAAGGGCGAGGACATGATAGTCACCGGCGAGGCCGAAAACGGCTTCCTGCCCGTGTACATAAACGGAAGCTTCGGCTACATGTCCGCCGATTACCTCGACGTCTCCGCCGTCATGGACGTCTCCGCGAATGGCTATGTCAACGGCACCGAGGTGCGCATGCGCGCCGGGGCCGGCACGGACAGCGAGATCCTGCGCGTCACGCAGTTCGGCGAGAACGTCGAGATAACCGGGGTCAACGGCAGCTGGTACCGCGTGAAGGCCGGCGGCATGAGCGGCTATATCCGCTCCGACTATGTCGAGCTGGGCGAGTACAGCCCCGCGCCCGAGGCCGGGAGCATCGGCGAAAAGGTCGTCGCCTTCGCGAAGCAGTACCTGGGCGTGCCCTATGTCTGGGCCGGCGCCTCCCCGAGCGGCTTTGACTGCTCCGGCTTTGTGAGCTACGTCTACAAGAGCCTCGGCTACCAGACCAACCGCACCGCCGCCGACATCTACAAAAACGGCTCCGCGGTGGACAAGAGCGCCCTGCAGCCCGGCGACGCCGTGTTCTTCGCCAGCAGCAGCGAGGCCATTGGCCATGTCGGCATCTACATAGGCGGCGGCGAGTTCATCCACGCGAGCTCCGGCGCGGGCTATGTGACCATCAGCGGCCTTGACGAGAGCTACTACTCCGCCATGTACGTCGGCGCCCGCCGCATCGCGGTGTAACAAAGCGAAAAATATTTGCTTCGCAGCCCCTGCCCGGGTCGTCCGACCCGGGCATTTTTCCGCCCTGTTCATCTGCGCGGCTTTACTTTTGTCTCGCGGCGCACACACCTGGATAACAATTCGGTTACCTTCGGTCACAATGCGGCTTTTGGTCGCTTTGCCTATTGACAAGAGGGCTCAAACACTATATATTGTGATACGGACGCTCCGAGGCCGCAAAATGTCGCGGCTCGCGGGCGCCTGTTTATCGTCTGAATCGGAGGTAAGGCCCTTGTTTATCGCAGGGATACAAAAGCTGACGCTCCTCGATTACCCGGGCCGCGTGGCCTGCACGGTGTTCACGGCCGGCTGCGACCTGCGCTGCCCCTTCTGCCACAACGCCTCGCTTGCGCTTCCCGGCCGGCATAGGGACTCCATGGATACGCCGGAGCTCCTGAGCTTCCTCAAAAAGCGCCGCGGCGTGCTCGACGGGGTCGCGGTCACGGGCGGCGAGCCGCTGCTGCACGCGGGCATCGCCGGGCTTCTTGCGGAGATAAAGGCCCTCGGCTACGCTGTCAAGCTGGACACCAACGGCACCTTCCCGAAGCGCCTGCGGGAGCTTGCGGAGGCCGGGCTTGTCGACCGCGTGGCCATGGACATAAAGGCCGCGCCGGAGAATTACGCAAGGCTTGTCGGCTTGGAGGGCTTTGACATCTCGCCCGTGCGCGAGAGCGCGGAGTACCTGATGGGCTGCGGGCTCGACTATGAGTTCCGCACCACGGCGGTGAAGGGCCTGCACACGGCGGCCGACTTTGAGGGCATAGCCGCCTGGATAGCCGGGGCGAAGGAGTATTACATCCAGGCCTTCAAGGACTCCGGCGACCTTATCCGCGGCGAGGGGCTCGGCGCCTTTTCGGAGGAAGAGATGCGCGCCTTTGCGGACATTGTCCGGCCAAGCGTGCCGGGCGTAAAGCTCAGAGGGATATAAACATTTAATATACAGGAGGACAAGGTATGTACAGGGTTAAAAAGAGAGACGGCGAGCTCGTCGATTTTAATATCAGCAAGATAAGCGCCGCCATCAGGAAGGCCTTTGAGGCCACGGGCACCGAGTATAACGACTCCGTTATAGACTTCCTCGCGCTCAAGACCACCGCGGACTTCCAGAGCAAGATAGCGGACGGCTCCGTAACGGTCGAGGACATACAGGACAGCGTCGAGGCCGTGCTCTCCCGGGGCGGCTATGAGCACGTCGCCAAGGCCTACATCCTCTACCGCCGCCAGCGTGAGAAGCTGCGCAACATGCGCAGCACCTACCTCGACTACAAGAACGTGGTGGACAGCTACCTGAGCAACAGCGACTGGCGCGTAAAGGAAAACTCCACCGTCAACTACTCCGTCGGCGGCCTCATCCTCTCGAACTCCGGCGCGATAACCGCGAACTACTGGCTGAGCGAGATATACGACGACGAGATAGCCAACGCGCACAAGAACTGCGACCTCCACCTGCACGACCTTTCCATGCTCACCGGCTACTGCGCGGGCTGGAGCCTCAAGCAGCTCATCCAGGAGGGCCTCGGCGGCATCCCGGGCAAGATAACCTCCTCTCCCGCAAGCCACCTCTCCACGCTCTGCAACCAGATGGTCAACTTCCTCGGGATAATGCAGAACGAGTGGGCCGGCGCGCAGGCCTTCTCCAGCTTCGACACCTACCTCGCGCCCTTCGTCAAGGTCGACCACCTCAACTACAAAGAGGTCAAGCAGTGCATCCAGTCCTTCGTCTACGGCGTGAACACTCCCTCGCGCTGGGGCACGCAGGCGCCCTTCTCCAACATCACCCTCGACTGGACCGTGCCCAACGACCTCAGGGACCAGCCCGCGATTGTCGGCGGGAAGGAGCAGGACTTCACCTACGGCGACTGCAAGGCCGAGATGGACATGGTCAACAAGGCCTTCATCGACATCATGATAGAGGGCGACGCCAACGGCCGCGGCTTCCAGTACCCCATACCCACCTACTCGATAACCAAGGACTTCGACTGGTCGCCCACGGAGAACAACAAGCTCCTCTTTGAGATGACCGCCAAGTACGGCACGCCCTACTTCTCCAACTACATCAACTCCGACATGGAGCCGAGCGACGTGCGCAGCATGTGCTGCCGCCTGAGGCTCGACCTCCGCGAGCTCAGGCGCAAGTCCGGCGGCTACTTCGGCTCCGGCGAGAGCACCGGCTCCATCGGCGTCGTCACGCTCAACATGCCGCGCCTGGCCTACCTCGCGAAGGACGAGGCGGACTTCACCCGCCGGCTCGACAAGCTCATGGACATCGCCGCGCGCAGCCTGAAGATAAAGCGCGACGTCGTCACCAAGCTGATGAACGAGGGCCTCTA
>CALWYQ010000100.1 GCA_944385815.1 uncultured Oscillospiraceae bacterium
CGCGGACGGCAGCTTCGCGATTCAGCGCCCCTTCGTGATTGTCACCGTCGAGGGCCAGGAGCTCAGCCCCGCCGCCCAGGCCTTCCTGGACTACGCCATGAGCGATGAGGTCGCCGACATCATCACCCGCGCCGGCGCCGTCCCCGCGAGCCTCGCCGCCTGAGCGGAAAACAAAACTTAACGGCAACGGCCCCCACTCATGGGGGCCTGTTGCCCTGTGAGCAGGGGTGTATCTGACGGACGCCCGGGCGCCGGGCGCCGGGCGCCGGTCAGATCCACCCCGGAAAGGGAAAAGCAGCATGAACGAAACGATAAAGAAAGGAGAGGGCGGTATGCACAGCTCGCCCGGGACCAGAAGGACGGACGGCGGGAGCGCGGGGAGCGTTTTCGCCGCGGAGAAGCCCGTTGAGAGCATAGACTCCAGGCGCGGGGCAAAGGACGCCATGGAGGGCGTCATGAAGGGCGTTTTTGTAGTCTGCGGCCTTGTCGCCATTGCGTTCGTCCTCGTCATATCCATATACCTGATTATCTCCGGCATCCCCGCCATACGCGAGGTCGGGCTCTGGAACTTCCTCGCCGGCACGAACTGGGAGCCCGCCAACAAGACCGATCCCGCCTTCGGCATCCTGCCCATGATACTCACGAGCGTCTACGGCACCGCGGGCGCAATCATAATCGGCGTGCCGATAGGCTTCCTCATGGCCGTGTACCTCAGCAAGGTGGCGAACAAAAAGACCGCCGCCGTCATACGCGAGGTTGTGGACCTCCTGGCCGGCATCCCCAGCATCGTATACGGCCTTGTGGGCATGATGGTGCTGCTGCCGCTTATCCGCGAGACCTTCGGCCTGCCGGCGGGCGACACGCTCTTCGCCGCCATCATAGTGCTGGCCATTATGATACTGCCGAGCATCATATCCGTCAGCGAGACTGCGCTCAACGCCGTGCCGCGCGAGTATGAGGAGGCCTCCCTCGCCCTCGGCGCTACGGAGCTTGAGACCTACTTCCGCGTTTCCGCCCCGGCGGCCAGGAGCGGCATCGCCGCCGCCGTCGTCCTCGGCGTGGGCCGCGCGATAGGCGAGGCCATGGCCATACTCATGGTCGCCGGCAACGTCGCCAACATGCCGGGCCTTTTCACCTCCGTAAAATTCCTCACCACCGCCATAGCCGGCGAGATGGGCTACGCCGGGGACCTGCACCGCCAGGCGCTCTTCTCCATCGGCCTCGTGCTCTTCCTCTTCATAATGCTCATTAACGCCGCGCTCAACATGTTCCTCAAGCGCGATAAGGAGGGCAGCCGATGAACTCTCACGAATCCATAACCGCGCCGCTCAGCTCCGCCCGCAGGGCCTGGAACGGCACGATGCGCTTCCTGCTCTACGCCGCCGCGGCCATAATCTGCGCGCTGTTAGTGTTCCTCATAGGCTACATTCTCTACCGGGGCGTGCCGAACCTCAGCTGGCAGTTCCTCTCGAGCGAGGAGAGCATCATAAACGACATCCAGGGCATACTCCCCGCGATTGTCAACACCATATACGTCATCGTTGCGACGCTCATCTTCATCCTGCCCCTCGGCGTCGGCAGCGCCATATACCTCACCGAGTACGCGACCAACAAAAAGCTCGTTTCCGTCATTGAGTTCGCCACCGAGACGCTCTCCGGCATGCCGAGCATCATTTTCGCCCTCGTGGGCATGATGGTGTTCTGCCAGACCCTCGGCCTCGGCACCAGCCTCATGGCCGGCGCGCTCAGCCTTGTTATGATGACCCTCCCGACCATTATCCGCACCACGCAGGAGAGCCTCAAGACCGTGCCGCAGAGCTACCGCGAGGGCTCGCTCGCCCTCGGCAGCGGCAAGTGGCACATGATACGCACCGTTGTCCTCCCCAGCAGCATAGACGGCATAGTCACCGGCTGCATCCTTGCCATAGGCCGCATCGTCGGCGAGAGCGCGGTTTTGATGTTCACCGCCGGCATGGGTATGCGCATGGCGAACTTCGGCGGCGACACGATAGGCGAGTTCTTCTCCAACTTCTTCGGCGCGGCCGGAAGCACGCTTACCGTATCCCTCTACGTCTACGCCAAGGAGCGCGCCGACTTTGACGAGGCCTTCGCCGTCGCGGTCGTGCTGCTTGCCATCGCCTTTGTGATAAACCTTGCCGCCAAGTTAGCCGGCAGGAAGCTCAAGAAAAACTGAGTGCAGGAGAATAGAAAGTATGAGTGAGATAATAAACAACAAGCCCGGCAGCTCGGCCGCGGAGCAGACCATCGTGGAGGCCAGGGGCCTGAACCTGTACTACGGCGAGAACCACGCGCTCAAGGACATAAACATAGAGATACCCGCAAACCGCATAACCGCCCTCATAGGCCCCTCCGGCTGCGGCAAAAGCACGTTTTTAAAGACTCTCAACCGCATGAACGACCTCATAGACAGCGTCAGGATAGACGGCGAGGTCATCTATAACGGCGAGAACATCTACGGCAGGGACGTGGACGTCACCCGCCTGCGCAAGCAGATAGGCATGGTGTTCCAGAAGGCGAACCCCTTCCCCATGAGCATCTACGACAACATCGCCTACGGCCCGCGCACCCACGGCATACGCGGCAAGGCGAGGCTGGACGACATAGTAGAGCGCTCCCTGCGCGACGCGGCGATATGGGACGAGGTCAAGGACAGGCTCAATAAAAGCGCGCTCGGCCTCTCCGGCGGCCAGCAGCAGCGCCTGTGCATAGCCCGCGCCCTCGCCGTAGAGCCGG
>CALWYQ010000101.1 GCA_944385815.1 uncultured Oscillospiraceae bacterium
AACGGGACGAAAGAATGAGTTTTTATAACGTAATATTCGCTGAATATACCGCATAGTTATTCACAGCGATTTCAGGCCTGATTTGAGCAATCAAATGGGCCTGAACCTAAAGAAGGAGGGGAATATGAAGAAGTTAACATTGAAGTCGGGCGAAGGCTGCAGAAGGATCCTGGCCATATGTATTATAGTGCTGCTGCTCAGCGCGCTGATAGCCAGGGCCTTCCAGAACGACTTTGGCAAGATCAAGGTCGAGCAGGTTTCCTTTGATTCTCGCGGCGCGATAATCAACGCGGAGCTCTACTATCCTGTCGGCACCTCCGACAGGGACAGCCTGCCTGCCGTCGTTACTACTCACGGCGGCGGCTGTACGCTTGGCGTCACGAAGGGCATAGCCGCCGAGCTCGCACGCCGCGGCTTTGTCGTACTGAACGTGAGCGCCTATGGCACCGGCCTCAGTGATCAACCGATATATGACGAAGCCGGACAAGGCGTGGACGGCTTCAATATGATGCAGGCAATCAACGGTCTCTATGATGCGCTCGATTATCTTAGGACCTTAAAGTTTGTTGACCCGACCAGGCTTGGCTCTGTCGGCCACTCCATGGGCGCTACGCGTACCTTCGCGGCGGCCGCCATGGACGCAGGATATCTGAGCGTCAACGATCAGATGCTCAACACGCTCTATGAGGACTTCGGGATTGAGATCTCTGCCGACCAGATAAATGACGATGCGGACGCCATTGCTGAGGCTCAGCTCAACGAAGATCAGCTTGCGCACTACTATACTATAAAGGAGAGCGTCGAGGAGCACTACAATACCCGCGTCAAGGCTGAGATCGCTCTCGGCATCGGCGGCGGCAACGCCGCTATGACCGGCACCGTCACCGTGGCCGGACATGAGGTCACCCGCGGCGTACAGACCAACTTCGCTTTCGTCACCGGCGAATACGACTCCCTGTGGGGCTTCACCGATAACGAGAACGCCCGCGCCGGCTGGCAGGCCCCCGACGGCTTCAATCAGGACGAGTGGTATTCCATCAACCCCGCTGAGAACAACAGCGTGAGCCTCGGCTCCTTCGCCACCGAGTCCATAGTCAGCAACGAGGCCCTCAAGGAGGCCATTGACAACCGCACTACCCGCGCGCTTCTCTGCACCGGCCCCGAGACCCACTCCAAGGAGTTCTTCTCCAAGGGCACTGCCGAGACAATTGTCAACTACTTCTCCCAGACCCTTAACTACAACAGGGGCGACCTCACCAGCGCCGACACCGATCCCCTGCCTGCCGACCAGCAGATCTGGATGTACAGGGCCGTCTTTAACTTCATCGCCATGCTGGCCATGTTCGGCGTTATGTTCAGCCTCGGCGCCCTGATACTCAGGAGCAAGACCTTCTCCGTCTGCGTCAGCGACATTAAGGCGGCGCGTCCGGCAATCAACAAGCCCGTCTATTGGGTGATGAACGCGGTCACGGTCGTCCTCGGCTTCGTGGCAATCTATCTGGCAAACAAGAACGGCCTGTTCTTCTTTGACCAGAGCCCGTTCCTCCCGCTCGGCAGGACCGCGGTCCTCACCGTCTACTTCCTGCTTGTGCTGTCCGTCGGCTCCATAATCATCACCGCGATAAGCATAGTCCTGAACAAGAAGGCCACCGGCTCCACCGGCCTTGTGAACCTGAACTACAAGGTTCCGGTCATGTCCTTCGTCAAGTGCCTTGGCTTCTCCGTGGTGCTGATAATCGCCGCTTACACCTGCCTGTCCGTCAGCGAATACCTCTTCGGTCAGGACTTCCGCCTGTGGATGATTTCCCTCGGCGCGATGAAGAACGAGTGGTGGACGCTCGGCCTGCACTATGTCATCCTGCTGTTCCCGCTCTACCTGATACTCAGCGGCGCGGTCAACTACACCATCAGGACCGACATCCCCGAGTGGAAGGACACGCTCATCACCGTCATTGTCAACTCCCTCGGCGTCTGGCTCTGCTGCCTTGTCAACTACATCATGATGCGCACGAGCTATGACGGCACCCTGTTCAGCAGCTTCATCTGCTCTTATCAGTTCGTCATGTGGGTCCCGATTACCACCTACATCGCGAGGAAGATGTACAACCTCACGAAGAATGTCTGGAGCGGCGCCATGCTCAACACCTTCATCATCGTCTGGTCCATGGTTTCCACTCTCGGCGTCAACGACACCTACTGGGGCCCGAACTTCATCAGCAACTTCTTCAACGTCTAAAGCCGTAAGCCTTATGTCAATGAGGGCCGCCGCGGGTGCGGCGGCCCTTTTTGCGCCGAAAAACGTTGAAATCTTCACAAACTTGTGCTAAAATACATGAATTATGGAGGATAAGCTATGATTCTCGACTGCGGGCGGTTTTCCGGGCCCTGCGAATGCGGCAGGGAGCATCCGCTTGAAACAAAATTAGTGGTCGTTGACTACGGCTGCCTTAACGATTTTGACAGGTACATGGCCGAATGCGGCCTCACCGGCAGGCGCACCGTTATCTACGACACGAACACCTATAACCTGCCCGGCATGGTCCACGTCCGCGCGGACAAGGAGCTTGTCTTAGAGGCGAAGGGCCTGCACTCCGAGCAGGGGATGATCGAGTCCATAATCCCTCAGTTAGACGACCCCGAGGTCATAGTCACCGTGGGCAGCGGCACGCTCATGGACTTCGCGCGCTACCCGGCGAACAAGCTCGGCATCCCCTTCGTCGCCATCCCGACCCTCGCGAGCTCGGACGGCTTTACGGCCAACATCTGCTCCGTCGTGGTGGACGGGCAGAAGAAGAGCATCCCCATGCACGCGCCGGCCCTCGTCTGCGCCGACCTGAACATAATCTCCGGCGCGCCGATGTTCCTGACCGTCAGCGGCATAGCGGACATACTCAGCAAGTACATCTCCCTTGCGGACTGGAAAATCGCGCATCTTGTGAGCGGCGAGTATTTCTGCGAGCGCACCGCCGCCGCGGCGCAGGAGGCGCTCGAGCTCATGGCCGGCTGCGCGGACAGGATGCTCAAGGGCGGCGAGCCGGACTATGAGGCCATGACAATGGCGCAGATGATTTCCGGCATCTCCATGCAGATGCTCGGCAACTCCCGGGCGGCCTCGGGCGCGGAGCACCTGATTGCCCACCTTGTCGAGATGAAGCCGCCGCGCTTTGAAAACGCGCACGGCATACACGGCGAGTGCGTCGGCGTCGGCACCGTGCTGTGCGCGGAGGCCTATCACCGCATGGCCGAAAAAACGCCGAAGGCAAGGCCCTTCCGGCCCCTTGACGAGGCCTGGGTACGCGAGAAGTTCGGGCCCCTCGCCGGCGGCATCCTGAAGGAAAACGAGCACGACGTCCTTGCAGCCTTTGACCCGCAGAACATAGTGGACCACTGGGACGAGATACGCGAAATTATCGCCGGCATACCCCGCGCCGCGGACATAGCCTGGACCCTCCACGCCCTCGGCGGCAAGTACAGCCTTTCCGACATAGGCATTGACGAGAGCCTGCGCGGCGAGGTGCTGGACATCTCCGCCGCGATAAGGAACCGACTGACGCTTGCAAGGATGAGCCGGGTCCTGGATTTTGACGGCTGAGCCCCGTGGACGGCGGGGCCGCGGCCGCGCTGAAAACGGAGGAATTGATATGAAAATATGCGTCTTTGGCGCTTCGAGCCGCGACCTCGCCCGCGTTTACTACGACGAGGCCTACGCCCTCGGCGCGGAGCTCGCCGCAAGGGGCCACGCCATAGTGTTCGGCGGCGGCTCGAGCGGGCTTATGGGCGCCGCCGCGCGCGGGGCCAGGAGCCGCGGCGGGTATCTGGTTGGCGTCGCGCCACGTTTTTTTGACGAGCCGGGCATACTCTATGAGCTCTGCGACGAGATGATTTTTACCGAGACGATGAGCGAGCGCAAGAAAACCATGGAGGACATGTCCGACGCATTTGTAACGCTGCCGGGCGGGATCGGGACCTTTGAGGAATTTTTTGAGGCGCTTACGCTCAAGCAGCTCGGCCGCCACGCAAAGCCCATGGCGCTGCTGAACACAAACGGCTATTACGACGCGCTCGAGGCGATGATGCAGCGGGCCGTGGACGAGGAGTTCCTGACATCCTCCGGCCGCGCGCTGTATAGAATATTCACCAGCCCCTCGGCCCTCGCGGACTTTATTGAGACAAGCCGCGAACAGCCCCGCGAGGTCTGGAAGGAAAAGATTTTGGGCTGAAAAACGGCTCCCCGGCAGGGGAGCCGTTTTATTGCGGCAAAAAGGCTCCCTGATGGGAGCCTTTTATGCTTCACTCAATCGATACCATATAATAATATACGGGCTGGCCGCCGTTTACTACGCTCAGCTCGGCGTCCGGGAAGCGCTCGGTTATAAGCGCGGCGGCGCGCTCGGCGGCCTCGGCGCTGACGTCCTCGCCGTAGTACACGCTTATGACCGCGGGGTCAAGCCCCGCGACGCTGTCCGCCAGGCGCTCAAAAATCTCATGCAGGTCGGGGCTGCTGCCCAGCAGCGCGCCGTCCATGAGGCCGAGGAACTCGCCGGCGTGGATGTCGTGCCCGTCATACTCGCTGTCGCGCGCGGCATAGGTGACAAGCGCGGTGTGCACGCCCGCGGCGGCCTCTAACATGTTCTCGCGCAGCTCGTCCACCGAGGCGCTCTCGTCGAGCATCAGCATGGCGGAGATGCCCTGTGGGACGGTTTTGGTCGGGATGACCACGACCTTCTTTTCCGTCAGCGCGGCGCTCTGCTCAGCGGCCATCTGGATGTTCTTGTTATTCGGGAAAACAAACACCGTCTCCGCCGGGGTGCGGTTGACCTCGCGCAGGATGTCCTCCGTGGAGGGGTTCATCGTCTGCCCGCCGGTGACTATGCGGTCCGTGCCCAGCTCGCGGAAGAGCTCGGCCATGCCCTCGCCCGCGCAGACGGCGACGGCGCCGTAGGGCTTTTCGGCGGGGGCGAATTCAGGCTCCGCGGCCTGCCCGGGCGCGGCCGCCGGGGCCTCGCCGCCGGCCATCTCGCTGTGCTGCTCGCGCATGTTCTCTATCTTCACCTTGAGCAGCTGGCCGTAGGTCAGCGCGACGCTGAGGACGTCGCCGGGGGTGTTGGTGTGGACGTGGACCTTTATTATCTCGTCGTCGTCCACCAGCACCACGCAGTCGCCGATGGTCTGGAGCCACTGGCGCATCCGCTCGGGGTCGCGGTCATTGTCGCGCGAGCAGATGAACTCGGTGCAGTACGTAAAGTTGATCTCACCCTCGTCGAACTCGGAGAAGTCCGCCCTCTCGCGGA
>CALWYQ010000102.1 GCA_944385815.1 uncultured Oscillospiraceae bacterium
CTATGGCGTATATCTCGACGGGCAGGGTCGAGAAGTCGGAAGAGTAGGTGAAGTAGCTTATGACGAAGTCGTCCAGGCTCATGGTGAAGGACATTATCGCCCCGGCTATGATGCCGGGCATGAGCTGAGGGAGCATGACCTTGAAAAAGCCCTGAAGCGGGGTGCAGCCGAGGTCGAGCGCCGCGTCCATGAGCGAGGGGTCCGTCTGCCGGAGCTTCGGCATGACGGAGAGGATGACGTACGGCAGGCAGAAGGTGACGTGGGCTATGAGCAGCGTGCCGAAGCCGAGCACATTCTCCGTGCCGAGTATGCTGCGCCCGATAAACACGAAGAGCAGCGAGAGGCTGATGCCGGTGACTATCTCCGGGTTAACCAGCGGGATGTTGGTGAGCGACATGACGGCTCGCCGCATTTTCCCGCGCATGGCGTGTATGCCAAGCGTGGCGAGCGTGCCGAGCGCCGTCGCGATAGCGGCGCTGCTCACGGCGAGGATGAGCGAATTTGCAAGCAGGCGCAGCGAATCGCTGTCAGCGAAGAAGTCGAGGTAGTTGTCAAAGGTGAAGCCCTCAAATTCGCTCAAATCGCGCCCGTCGTTGAAGGAGCCGACGAAGAGCACGATCATCGGCGCGTAGAGGAAGAGCAGCACTATGGCCGTCCAGACCTTGCCGAGACGTCTCATATCGTGGCCACCTCCTCGCCGTCGTCCGCAAAGCGGTTCATAAGGCCTATGGACACAAAGACGAGCAGCATGAGAATGAGGCTCATCGCCGCGCCGAGGTTGCGGTTGAGCGAGCCCTTGAACTGGCGCTCGATAATGTCGCCCACCATGATATTGTCCGTCGCGCCGAGCTTCTGCGAGATGTAGAAGGTGCTGACCGCGGGGACAAAGACCATCGTTATGCCGGAGACTATGCCCGGCACGGAGAGCGGCAGGACGACGCGGCGGAAGGTCTGCACATTGTCGCAGCCGAGGTCCTGGGCGGCCTCTATGAGCCGCGGGTCAAGCTTTACGATAACCGTGTAGAGCGGCATTATCATGTACGGCAGGTAGTTGTACACCATGCCCATGATAACGCTGCCGGAGTTCCTTATGAGCGGCAGCGGGCCAATGCCGAAGATGCCGAGGAAGCTGTTTATGATGCCCGTGTCGCGCACCAGGCTCACCAGCGCGAGCGTGCGCAGCAGGAAGCTCATGCACATCGGCAGCGTGACCAGAAGATAGAGCACGCGCTGCACGTTCACGGTGGAGCGCGCTATGACATAGGCCACGGGATAGCCGACGATAAGGCAGATAACGCAGGCCGCCAGCGCGTACCATATCGAGCGCAGGAAAATGGGCAGGTACTCGGAGGCGTTCACAAAGTTGTCCAGCGTGAAGGCGCCGGAATTGTCCGTAAAGGCGAAGTACGCCACCATGGCCAGCGGCACGACGGTGAAGATCGCCATCCAGGCGATATAAGGCCCGGCGAGGAACTTACTCTTCATTGTTCAGAGCCTCCTCGTACGTTTCCTCCCCTCCTATCACCGCGTCGGGGTCGTTTATCTCGTCGTACTCGGCGCTGTAGGAGCTGTAGTCGCCGAACATGCCGGAATACTCGCTCTTGTGCATGACGTGTATGTCGTCCGGCGTGAGCTTTATGCCGATGTATTCGCCGGGCTGGTGCAGGTCGGTGGTCTGTATGAGCCACTTGAAGCCCTTGAAGTCTACGATGGTGTCGTAGTGGACGCCCTTGAAGGTCACGCTTGTCACCGTGCCGCAGAGGTGGCCGCTGTCGGCCGGGACAATGTCCACATCCTCGGGACGTATGACGACGTCCACCGGCTCGTCCTTTGCAAAGCCCTTGTCGAGGCAGCGGAACTTGCGCCCGAAGAACTCCACCACGTAGTCGGCGCGCATTATCCCGTCGAGTATGTTGCTCTCGCCGATGAAGTCCGCCACAAAGGCGTTTTTCGGCTCGTTGTAAATGCCCTCGGGCGTGCCTATCTGCTGGATGCGCCCGCGGTCCATGACGACCACGGTGTCGCTCATGGCGAGCGCCTCCTCCTGGTCGTGCGTTACATATATAAACGTGATGCCCAGCTGCTGCTGTATGCGCTTCAATTCGTTCTGCATGTCCTTGCGCAGGCGGAGGTCGAGCGCGCCGAGCGGCTCGTCGAGCAGCAGCACCTTGGGCCGGTTCACGAGCGCGCGGGCAATCGCCACGCGCTGCTGCTGGCCGCCGGAGAGCTGGTCCGGCTTGCGCTTTTCAAAGCCCCTGAGGGAGACTATGTCGAGCATCTCCGTGACGCGCGCGTCTATCTCCTTCGCCGGCACCTTGGCTATGCGCAGGCCGAAGGCGATGTTCTCATACACGTTCAGATGCGGGAAGAGCGCGTACTTCTGGAACACCGTGTTGACGCGGCGCTTGTGCGGCGGGACATCATTAATCCTCACACCGTCGAAGAACACGTCGCCGCTTGTAGGCTGCAGGAAGCCGCCGATAATACGCAAAGTGGTCGTCTTGCCGCAGCCGGAAGGGCCCAGCAGTGTGAGGAATTCACTGTCGTTAAAATAGATGTTAATAGAATCGAGGACGGTCTCGCCGTCAAAATCCATCCGGCAGTTTACAAGCCGTATGAGCTCTTTGGACATTATCCTCCCCCTCTTTTGGTTTATGGCGTCCGCTCCGAGGGCGGGGCGGCTGAGCGGCATATTTTCCGCCATGCTTCATGAAAATGCTCGGAAATACACAAAGTATTCCCTGCGCTTTTCATTTTGCCTGACGAAAAATCTGCCCGCTCATCCATCCGCTGCCGCCCTCGGAGCGGACGCCTGAGTGTTCTTTTTAAACATCAAATACCGGGAGAGCCCCCTCTCAGCTGGCACGGATGATTACGGCTCCTAACACATAATAACCCTGCCGTCTGAGAGGAGGCTCTCTGACAGATTACAACTGAATAATACATTGTGCGGGCGGCTTTGTCAATCAAAAAATTATGCCCGGGAAATATTTATCTGCAAAGCCCACCCTAACGGCCCTGAAGGACCGCCCGCGGAGGTAATTCAAGGCCCCCGCGTCGGTTTTGAAGTCAAACTCCACGCGGTAGGAATAGAGCAGCTGGCCGTCCTCGCCCTCGGCGCGGTTGCGCCTGCCGCTGCCGTATTTGCCGTCGCCGAGCAGGGGGGTGCCCGCCGCGGCCATCTGCGCCCTTATCTGGTGCGTCCTGCCCGTGCCGAGCCGGCACTCTACAAGCGAGAGCCCGTTCGCGCTCGCAAGGGTTTTGTAGTACGTGACCGCCGTGCGCGCGCCCGGTTCGGGCCTGCTGCGCACGTACACGCGGTTTTTGGCCGCGTCCTTGAAGATAAAGCCCTCGAGCTTCCCCTCGGCTGGCCTGGGCCGGCCGACCACGACGCAGAGATAGTATTTTTCAACCTCGCGCGCGGCTATCTTCTCGTTCATAATTCGCAGCGCCTCGGCGTTCTTGGCGGCGATGACTATGCCGCCGGTGTTGCGGTCGATGCGGTTGCACAGCGCGGGGGCGAAGGAATTTTCCTCCCTCGGCCGCCACTCGCCCTTCTGGCAGGCATAGGCCTGGATGTGCGCGATGAGCGTATTGTAGTCCCACTGGCCGGCGCTGTGGCAGAGCACGCCCGGGGCCTTGTCGCACAGCAGCAGGTTCTCGTCCTCGTATACTATGCTCAGCCTGGGCGTGCCAACGCGCAGGTAGCTGTTCTCCTCCCGCGGCCTTTCAAAAAACTCGTCGTTGATATAGAGGCTCAGCACGTCGCCCTCGCTCAGGCGTGTGTCGCGCTTTGCGCCCCTGCCGTTGAGCTTTATGCGCTTGAGGCGTATGTATTTTTGCAGCAGGCTCTCGGGGAGCAGCGGCACGGCCTTGCCGACAAAGCGGTCAAGCCGCTGGCCGGCGTCGTTTTTCCTTATAACAAGCTCTTTCATACCCCGATTATCCCGCAGCGGGCCGCCTTTGTCAAGTGCCTGCCGGGACGCCTCTGTCTGATATCAGCCCGCGTATGGCCGTGCGTATGATAAGCGTGCTGTAGTCTATCATGCGCTGCCGCTCGAGCGGCTCCATGCCGTTTATAAGGCTCATAAGCATGCCGCAGACGGCCTCGGCGAGGAATTTGCACAAATAGTCGCGCAGCCTGTCCGGCAGGACGCGGCCCATCTTCTCCTCGCTCTGGAGCACCACCGTGTTCGTCATGCCGGTGAAGCCCGCGAGGAAAAAGTTCTCTATCTCCACGCTGCCGAAGGCGGCGCAGGCGCTCGAGAGCATCTCGCGGTTTTCGCTGACATAGTCGAGCACATAGCCCATGGCCTCCTCCGGCTGCTCGAGGAGATCGAACTCGTGCATTATCTTGTCGGCCTCTTCCTCAAAAATCCAGCGCAAAAGGGCATAGATATCCTCAAAATGATAATAAAACGTCTTTCTGTTGACGCCGCAGTCGGCTACGATTTCCGTAACCGTTATCTTGGAAAAGGGTTTCTGCCTCATGAGCTTTTTCAGCGACTCTGCAAGCGCGCGCCTGGTTCTCATGGAGGCGGCTTCGTATCTCATAGCCGTACTCCTCCCATAATAATGCAGAATATATTATATACGAATCAACCTCCTTCCGCAACGGACATAAGACGGCATCCGTCCGTTTTTGAGCGGCATGCGGGGCGGCAAATTGCGAATTTTGTAACAATAGCCAAAACTGCGAACAAATCCTGGGCGAAATTTAGCGATTCAGCAGCATAGCTGTTTATTGATTTAAACAAAATTTCGGCGTATACCTGTTTCGCTACATCGCGCCGCAGGGCGCTGAAGGGAGAAAGAGACATGCCTGATAACAGCTATGCCTGGCCGTATGCCAACGAATTCGGCCAGACTGAAACAGTAGAGTGCGACGTGCTTGTGCTCGGCGGCGGGCTTTCCGGCTGCTTTGCGGCCATCGCGGCGGCGAGGCGCGGCCAGAAGGTCGTGGTGGTGGAGAAGGGCTCCACAAAGCGCTCCGGCGCCGGCGGCACGGGCTTTGACCACTGGGAGAGCGCCTGCACCAACCCCTGCTCCAAGGTGACGCCGGAGGAGATAGCCTACGCCTATGTAGACGAGCAGGACCACTATTCAAACGGCATTTCGCACTACATAGAGTGCCGCGAGGGCTGGGACCGGCTTCTGGACCTTGAGAGCTTCGGCGGCAAGATACGCGACACGGACGACGAGTTCAAGGGCGCGGACTTCCGCGACGACGAGACGAAGCTGATGTTCGCCTACGACTACGAGAACCGCTTCACCCTCCGCGTCTGGGGCACCACCTTCAAGCCGGCGCTTTACAACGAGCTCAGGCGCCTCGGCGTAAAAATATATGACCGCACCGAGGCCACGAGCCTGCTGACCAGGACCGCCGGCGGCAAAAAGCGCGGCATCGGCGCGATAGGCATGAACGTCCACACCGGCCGCCTCATCGTGTTCAAGGCCAAGGCCACGCTGCTCACTATGTCCCGCCCGGCGCGCGTCTGGCTTTTCGACCCGGACCTCACTGGCCTTTGCGAGTTCCGCCCCATGCAGAGCATAGGCAGCGGCCACGCCATGGGCTGGCGCGCGGGCGTGGAGTTCACGATGATGGAAAAGTCCGTAAAGGCGGAGTTCTCCGCCGCGGGCCGCTCCTTCCCGCCCTACGGCACCGGCAACAACCACAACACCTGGTACGCGGCCACGATGGTAGACGCGCGCGGCGTTGAGATACCCTACCTTGACCGCGACGGCAACGTCCTCAAGACCGTGCGCGAGCGCTATTATCCCGTCAAGGGGCAGAAGTTCTTCCTCAAGGGCGGCGTTATAGACGAGCCCAAGTACGAATACCGCGGCCCGGAGACCATGCCCTTCGACGAGCTTATGCTTGTCGCCATAGCCGTGTACGTGTTCTTGGGCGTGCCGAACATAGACCTGAGCCGCCTCAGCGTAGGCGAGACCCTCGGCGGCGGCCTCACGCTTACGAGCTTCTCGGCCACCGTGGGCCTCTTCACCAGCACCCTCTCCGGCGCGGGCTCCGTCAGCCAGATCGCCGACGATACCAGGAACCCCCGCCGCGACATACCCCTGACCCTTATCCTTGCGCCGACCATCGTCTGCATAATCTACATGCTCATGGCCCTTGTCACCCTCGGCTGCATGGAGGGCAATACCGTCGCGAACCTCGCCGACGTAGGCGGCCGCTTCCTCGGCAGCGGCCTGCTGACCTTCTTCATCGTCGGCGGCCCGATATGCGGCATAATGACCAGCATCGTCCCCGTCATCATGCTCAGCTGCGCGCTCATCCAGGTCAGCGCGGACCACGAGGTGTTTCCCAAATTCGTCGGCAGGCGCAACAGCCACGGCGTGAGCCCTGTCATCCTCATCTTCGTCGTCGGATTCTCCGTTGTCCTTGTCGCCCTCGGCAACGACTTCGGCGAGCTTATGACCATATTCTCCTTTGTCAACACGGCCTGCGCAGTCCCGACCTGCATCGTACCCTTCTTCCTCCGCAGGCGCTACCCGCACGCCTGCAACCACGGCGGCCTGAAGCTCAACCTCGGGCTTGTCTACGTGCTCAGCGTTTTCGCGCTTGTAGTTTCCGTCTACCTCGCGATTGCGATGTTCATCGAGCTCTCGCTCTCGAGCTGGGTTATCATCATCGCCACCTGCGTCATAACCGCGGTGTACTTCATTATCCGCGTGTACTTTATCAAGAGCAGGGGCGGCGACCTCATGGCAGACCTCCGCTCCCCCTACGCGGAGTGGGAGGCCCGCGAGGCCGAGTGCGCAAGGCTCGACGCCGCGAAATAAAATACCGGTACAAACGAAAAGGCAGCCCCTGCGGGCTGCCTTTTGGTTTGCAAAGCGAGCTCCGGTATTGTAAAATATGCCTGAGGTGTTTGCATGAAATCGCGTCTGCTGTTTTTGCTTTTCTCCGCCGCCGTGCTCATTGGCGCCTTTGCGCTCGCCGGGCGGCTCGAATCCCCGGCCGCGCCGGCGGAGAGCGTAACGCTCTTCGCCGCGACGGACCTGCACTATATCGCGCCCTCGCTCACCGATAACGGGGAGGCCTTCACGGAGCTGGTTACGGACGCGGATGGGAAGGTCATGCTCAAGATAGACCCCCTTGTCCGCGCCTTCGCGGCCCAATGCGCCGCAGAGCGGCCCGACGCCGTGATAATAACCGGCGATTTGAGCTTCAACGGCGCGAGGGAGAGCCATGAGGCCCTTGCCGCGATCTTAGCCGGGATAGAGGCGGCGGGAGTGCCGGTGTATGTCATGCCCGGCAACCACGACCTCTACAGCAGCATGGCCGCGCGCTTTTCCGGCGATGAGATAGAGCTTGCAGAGAGCGTCACGGCCTCGGAATTTGCCGGGATCTACGCCGAATTCGGCTTTGACGAGGCGCTGAGCCGCGACGCCGCCTCGCTGAGCTACTCCGTGCGCCTCGCGCCGGGACTGCGCCTCGTCATGGTCGATGCGAACACCTATTCAAACCCCGGCTGGGTCGCCGCGGGCACGCTCGAGTGGGTGGAGGCGCAGCTTATCGAGGCCGAAAGCTCCGGCGAGCGCGTGGTCGCGGCCAGCCACCAGAACCTGTACGCGCACAGCCCACTCTTTATGAACGGCTATATGCTCGGCAACTCCGCGCAGTTGGAGGCGCTCTACGCCGAATACGGCGTCATTGTGAACCTGAGCGGGCACATACACCTCCAGCACATACGCGCAGAGCGCAACCCGCCCGAGATAGCGGGCTCCTCGCTCGCCGTAAGCCCGAACCAGTACGGCGTCCTCACGCTCGGCCCCGGCAGGGCCGCGTACCATACCGAGAGCGTGGACGCCGCCGCCTGGGCGGAGCGCGAGGGCATCGGCGACGAGGAGCTGCTCAACTTTGCGGAATACTCGCGCGGCTTTTTTTATGACACCGCCGTCGCCCAGGGCCTCGCCGAGGCCGGCGCGCGCGAAAACGCCCTCGAGCTTGCGGAATACTACGCCGGGGTGAACACGCTCTACTTCGCCGGACGCTGCGACAAGATAAGCTGGGACGAGGAGCTGATGGACGCCTGGAGCGGCAGCGGCTTTTTTATCCCGATGTACCTGGAGAGCATCCGCGCCTCGGGCGCCGAGGACCATACGGAGCTGAGCTGGGAATATTAAAATCCGCCCGGGCGGCGCCTCTTGCAATTTCCGCCCGGGCGTGTTAAGATATCCGCCGTAAATCCCAAGGCTTTAGCACCTGCCGTATATCAGGCCGGACCTGGTATACGGCGTTTTTTCGGGGGGCGTGGTTGTGCAGAACACAAGGGGCATAGCGCGCGAGCTTATCGCGTTTTCTCTGCCGCTCATACTCAGCGGCGTGCTTCAGCAGCTTTATAACTGGGTAGACGCCTTTATCGTCGGCCACGTGGAGGGCGAGCTCGCCATGGGCGCGGTCGGCGCCACTACTACCTGCGTGAACCTCTTCATAACCGTCATCACCGGCTTTACGCTCGGGCTGAACGTCCTCATGGCGCAAAAGCACGGCGCGGGCGAGGACGGGCGCCTGCCCGGCATACTCCGGGCCTTCAGCCTCATCCTCGGCGTGCTGTTCGCCCTCGCCGCCGTGCCCGGCTGGTTCGGGGCCGGGGCGCTGCTCAGCCTGCTCGATACGCCGGGGAGCATGCTCGCCCTCTCTACGGACTACATGTCCATAATCTTCATCGGCCTGCCCTTCCTCGCCGTGTACAACGTCTACTCCGCCGCGCTGCGCGCCGTAGGGGACAGCCGCGCGCCATTTCTGTCCGTCGCGGTGAGCGCCGCTGTGAACGTGGCGCTGGACATACTGCTTGTGGCGGTGATACCCTGGGGCGTGCGCGGCGCGGCCATAGCCACCGTGGCCTCACAGGCGGCGATGACGGTGTTCATCGCGGCCTATGCCGTAAAAAAGCACCCGATACTGCGCTGGCGCATGGAGCGCGGCATATTCCGCGCCGGCTCGATAGGGGAGAGCCTGCGCTTCGGGCTGCCGCCCATGATACAGTCGAGCATAGGCGCGTTCGGCAGCGTCATACTTCAGAGCTACATGAACGGCTTCGGGGACACCACGGTCACGGCCATAACCTCGGCCTACCGCGTGGACACCGTAATACTCCTGCCGATTATCAACCTCGGCAGCGCCATATCCACCCTGACGGCCCAGAGCCACGGCGCGGGCGACGACCGCCGCGGCACGCGCATACTCGGCGTGGGCTGCGTGCTGATGACCGTGGTCAGCCTGCTGCTCACCGCGATAATTATCCCCACGGGCGGCTGGCTGATATCGCTCTTCGGAGCCGGCGAGGAGGTGTCCGGCATAGGCGCCGGCTTCTTCCGCTGCATAGCGCCGTTCTATGTAGTGTACGGCCTCGCCATGTCCATACGCGGGCACATCGAGGGGCTTGGCGACATGCTGGTCTCGAGCGGCGTCGGCCTCGCCGCGCTCGCGCTGCGCATCGCGCTCTCCTACGCCATGACCGGCGTCTACGGCAGCATGAACATAGCCTACGCCGAGGCCTACTGCTGGGTGCTGATGGCCGCCCTCTATATTCTGCGCCTTGCCCGGCTCAAGCGCCGCAGACAAGCTTGACAAGGCCGGGATTTTGCGTCAAAATAGCGTATAAGCATGAGGAAACGGGGTGGATCGGATGACAGACGCCGAAATGCAGTTTTTCATGGGCAGCGCCGGCGCCCTGCCGCTATATGCGGAGCTTCGCCGCCGCGTCCTTGAGCTCTGGCCCGAGACGGAAATCCGCGTTGCAAAAACCCAGATAAGCTTCCGGGAGAGGTACGGCTGGGCCTTTGTCTCCACGCGCAGGATGAAGCGCGGCTGCGCCGGGCCCTTTATCAACCTCAGCCTCGGTCTCGGCCGGCGGCTCGATACGCCGCGGGTGTTTGCCGCGAGCGAGCCGTATCCCGGGCGCTGGACGAACCATATCTGCATCTGCTCGGCGGAGGAGCTTGACGGCGAGCTGATGGACCTGCTCTCCGAGGCGAGATTATTTGCGCTTACAAAATGACTTATATCCAATAAGGGAGGTAAACTTATGGCTGCCTTAATGCTTTTCCTGCGCGGCGTCGGCATGGCAATCGGCGGGGCGCTTATATGGGCGCTTTTTGTGACCGTGCCGCCCTGGCTCTGCGGCTTTTCGCTCTGCCGCCAGAACGCCTGGTGGACAAGCGCCGACAAGCTGCACGCCTACGTCACCATAAAAAGCAAGCGCCTGGCAAGGGCGCTGGTGCCGGAGTATATAGGCTGGAACAGCATTATCCGCCTGCCTGTGCCGCTTATATATAACCGATATACGATGAATAAATATCCCGAGCGGCTCAGCCTGGTCGGGCTCTTCAACTATATATTCACCATCCTCACGAGCCTTGTATACTGGGTGCTGGTCACGGATTTCCTGTTTCTGCACTTCTTTGACGCTAACTGGGCGCTGTACGCCTTCTTCGCGCTGGTCGCGGAGGGCGTGGTTTTCTTCGCGCTCGGCAACTGGAACACCTCCGAGCGCCGCGACCCGAGCGTTGTGATAACGCGGCAGGGGATGAAGCAGATACGCGCCGCGCGCCGGGTGCGCCGCCGCAGCAAAAAGGCGGGTAAACGTGGATAATATGGCAATAATCTCCCGGCTGCGGGAGCTTTCGGACGAAAAATATCGCAATTTTCAAGCGGGACTGATCCCGGACCTGCCCGGGGAGCGCATCCTCGGCGTGCGCATGCCGGAGCTGCGCCGCCTGGCGCGCGAGCTGGCCGGAACGCCGGCGGCGGACAATTTTATGTCAACCTTACCTCACCGCTATTACGACGAGGACTGCCTCCACGGCCTGCTTATCAATGCGCTTCGCGATTACGGCGAGACTGTTTCCGCGCTGAACAGGTTCCTGCCCTTTGTCAACAATTGGGCAACATGCGACCTAATAAAGCCAAAAAGCTTCAAAAAACGGCCCGAAGGCCTAAAAAATGAAGTCCTTGGCTGGATCTCGAGCCGCCAGACCTACACCGTCCGCTTTGGCATCGGCGTGCTTATGAACTTTTACCTCGACGAGGGCTTTGAGCCGGGGCAGCTCAGGCTGGCCTCCTCCTGCTGCTGCGAAGAATATTATGTAAACATGATGATAGCCTGGTATCTTGCGACGGCGATGGCCAAAAGGCCTGAGGCGGCGCTCGCGGAGCTGCTGTCCGGCAGGCTGAGCCCCTGGGTGATGCGAAAGACCATCCAAAAGTCGCTCGAAAGCTACAGGGTAGCGCCGAAGCTGAAGGCGCAGCTGAGGGAGATCAGGGGGCGGCTCACGTGAAGTTCCTTGTTTTTGACACCGAGACCCCGAACTGCCGCAA
>CALWYQ010000103.1 GCA_944385815.1 uncultured Oscillospiraceae bacterium
GGCTATTGAGCCCCGCGCACAGGCGCATGGCAAATCCCCCGGCTCCACGCCGGGGGATTTTTGGCGCAGGGCGCAAAATTCCCCGGGGACGCTCAGATCCCCGGGGAATCGCTTTTTTACTGCCAGGCGGCGCCGGTCATGTCGATGTTTATGTCCACATTTCCGTCTATGCCGTCCACCGTGCCGGTCGAGGTATACTGCCACATGTCGTAGTGGAACTCAAAGTCGGTTACTTCGAGCTCCTTTGTGTAGTGCGCGAGCCAGAGCGGGTAGTCGGTCAGGAGGTCGAGGTATATGTCCCTGTTTGCCGTGTTGGGGCTTACATAGGCCATGGGCCGGTAGCCCCAGGACTCCATCTCCTCGCAGAAGGCCCTCGCGCAGGTGGTCGTGGCCATGGGCCCGGCCCCGGCGGTGCGCCCGCCGTCGTATGTAATGCGCTCCCAGTCAAAAACCACGGGGCCGCTTATCTCATAGGGCGCTATCGCCTCGAGCGTGAAGGCGGCCTCCTCGAGCGCCTCCTCCACCGTCAGCGCCTGCGAGAAGAAGTAGACGCCGACCTCAAGCCCGTTTTCAAGCGCGCCGGTGATATTGTCCTCAAAATACTCGTCCATAAAGAGCTCGCCCTCGGAGTAGCCGCGGTAGCCCACGCGGATTACGGCGAACTCTATGCCGTCGGCGGCGACGGCCTGCCAGTCTATCTCGCCCTGGTGCGCGGAAACGTCTATTCCGGTGCGGGCGCCGGCATAATATATGCGTCCGTCGGAGACGGTGAAGCCGCCGAGGTCGTAGCCGTTCTTTTCAAGCAGCTCAAGGTTCGGCTCATACTCCGGCTCGCCGCCCGGGTGGCTGTCGCAGTAGCGCTTTATTATCGCGGCGCACTCGGCGCGGCTCGCCCCGCCGAGCGGGTCGAACACGTTGCCCTCGCGCCCGGAGACAAGGCCCTCGCCCGCCGCCCATGCTGCGGCGTCAAGCGCCCAGGAGCTTATCTCGCCGGCGTCGGCAAAATCCGCCTCATATTCGCCATCGGGAGAGCCGGCGTAGCGCCAGAGCATGGTCACAAGCTGCTCGCGCGTGACGCTGCCGTCAGGGTCAAAGCTCGTATCGCTGACTCCCCCGGCCACGCCCTCTAACCTCGCCCAGTACACGGGCAGGGCGTACCAGCTCCCCGGCTCGACGTCCTCATAGGCGTAGCCCCAGTCGCTCTCCGGGAGCTCCGGCGAGCCGGCGAGGCGGTAGAGTATGGTCACGGCCATGCCCCGGGTGACCGCGCCGCCGGGCGCGAACTCCGTTTCGCTCACGCCGCTCATAAGGCCCTTTTCATCTGCCCATTCGGCGGCTGAGGCGTACCAGGCCTCCGCGTCCACGTCCTCAAACTCCGCAAAGGCCGGCAGCATGAGCAGCGCGGCGGCTAAAACGGCGGATAAAAGCTTTTTCATAGAGGGTCCTCCTTTGCTCAGCCCTGCCAGGCCCAGCGCGTCGCCTCAGCCTCCGGGACGCCGTTTTCGTCCCAGAAGTGGCTGTTGGCCCGCAGGAAATCGCTTGTTACGTTAAAATATCTGTGCTTTACGCTCTCGGACACCGGGCCGAGCGTCGTCGGGTCGTCCCAGGTCACGTCCACACAGTACCACTCGCCGTCGAGCTTCACCATGTTCCAGGCGTGGGGCTCGCGGCCGGCGTTGGCCTCGCCGGTGACGGTTATGCACTCTATGCCTGTGAGCTCCATAAAGAGTCGGAAGGTCGAGGAATAGCCCTCGCACACCGCCCTGCCGGAGACCAGCGCGCCATATGGGTTGCGGTTATTCGGGTCCTCGGTGAAAAACGGCAGCCGGCTGAGCGTGTTCGAGTCGTAGCTCGCGCAGCCGATTATATAGTCGTGTATGGCGAGCTCCCGCTCATAGTCCGAAAGCGTGTCAGGCGCGAGCTCGGCGAGCACATACTCCACGCGCTCGAGTATCGCGAGCTCCTCGGCGCAGAGCCCGGAGCTGTCCCCGGAATTATATGCCTCCACTATCCGCGCCTCGTCGTACTCCCAGCCCGGGCCGGCGCTCTCCTCCGGCGCCGCGGCGCCGGGCTCGGGCGCGGCGGAGCTGTCCTCCGGCGGCTCGCCGCCGAGCGCTTCGGCAAAGCGCTCCATGGCCTCCGCGGCGTCCGGCAGTATCGCCATCGCGCAGTATACGCCCTCGGCGCGCACCTCGCCCGCCGCGGCGAGCGAGGCCTCGTCCGGCATGTAGCCGGTAAAGTCGGCCTCGCGGCGCAGCAGGTAGGCCTCCAGCGTCCCGGCGGCCTGCGCGGCCTCCCCGGCGCTTGCGAAGCGGAATACGGCGACCTCCTCAGCCGAGGCCCCGCCGGCAGCCAGTATGGCGCCGTCGAGGATTTCATACCCGCCGAGGCCGTAGAGCTCCCCGACGCAGGCGTCATATTCCGCGCTGCCGGGCTCGAGGGCCGTGAGCGCGGCGTCCCCTGCCGCTTCGGCCGCGAGGGCTGCCGCCGGCCATACGGCGCCCGCAGCGCCGCAGCCGCCCAGAGCGAGCAGGCTCAGCGCAAGAGCTATGAGCTTTTTCACGCCGCATCGACCTCCTACGGCAGGCATATACTTTACTATAGCACGTAAACTGTTCGATGTATAGCAGAAAAATTTACATATTGTAAAAAACGGCCGCTGTATGCCGAACCTATTTTTACTCATACGCGCTTGTTTTGTCCGGCACAAAGTGCTATAATTTGCGGTTAGAGACACCTATGCGGCGATGTGTGGACGCCGCGGAACAAGGGGGAACCTTATGGAGACTGTTGTCTTTTCCGACGCCTATGTCTGGACCTTTCTCGGCCAGCTGGCAATCATGTTCATCGCAATCCTCGTGGGCAATATCCTGCGCACCTGGGTGCCCTTCCTGCGCAAGCTGTACATACCCTCGGCGATAGTCGGCGGCTTCCTCGTGCTCGCGCTCAAGCAGATACCCGCCGTGGGCGCGCTTGTAGACAACGCCACGATGGAGATAATCACCTATCACACGCTCGGCTTCGGCTTTGCGGCCATGGCCCTCAAGACCGCCAAGAGCGAGCGCAAGGTCAGCCCGGTCAAGGTCGTGGAGTCCGGCGCGATAATGGCCGGCGGCTACCTCATACAGGCCATCGTCGGGCTTATAATTTCGATAAGCTTTTTCTTTATCGGCGGCTATTTTTATGCTGCGGGCCTCATACTCCCCATGGGCTTCGGCCAGAGCACCGGCAGCGCGCTCAGCTGGGGCAGCAACTATGAGGCGAACTACGGCTTCACAGGCGGCAGCACCTTCGGCCTCGCCACCGCG
Organism: uncultured Oscillospiraceae bacterium; assembly: GCA_944385815.1. Taxonomy (GTDB): domain Bacteria; phylum Bacillota; class Clostridia; order Oscillospirales; family Oscillospiraceae; genus Scatomorpha. Next base: position 3,309 of record CALWYQ010000103.1, read on the forward strand.
GCCACAGGCTTCATCGTCGGCAGCGTAATCGGCGTCATCTACCTCAACATCGCCATGCGCCAGGGCCTCGTCACCCCGCGCCGCGCCAAGGCGGCCGAAAAGGAGCGCGTTATTATCGAGGACCCCAATGAAATCCCCAACAGCGAGAGCATAGACAAGTTCACCGTCCAGCTCTGCTTTGTCGCCCTGGCCTACACCATCGCCTACGGCTTCATGTACGCGCTGAGCCTCATCCCCATAAAGGCGCTCGGCGACCTCGCCTGGGGCCTCAACTTCCTCTGGGCCCTGGTCTTTGCCTACGTGATAAAGCTCGTTATGAGCATCCTCAAGAGGCAGGGCGCCATAAAGCGCTACTACGTCAACGACCACCTCATGGACCGCATCAGCGGCATGATGTTCGACTGCATGATCTGCGCCGGCATAATCGCCATCGACATGCAGGACGTGTACACCAACCTCTACCTGCTCATCGCCACCTGCGGCATCGGCACGGTCATCACCTTCTTCTATGTCCGCAAGGCCACGAAGAACACCTACAAGAACTATGAGATAGAGAGCTTCCTCAC
>CALWYQ010000104.1 GCA_944385815.1 uncultured Oscillospiraceae bacterium
CCAGTCGCGGAAGACGCCGAGGCGGACCTTGCGCGCGCCGAGAATCTGCTTGATGCCTATGGTGACGGCCCTGTTCGGCATGGCGATTATCGCGCCGCCGCGGTCGCCTATGGCGTTCGCGGTCTTAGTCTCGGGGGTCAGCCAGAGCGTGCGGGTGCCGAGCCGGGCGAACTCCTCGGGGCTGAGCTCCGGCTGAGCCTCGTTGAAGGCGAGATGGCCGTTGATGCCGATGCCGCCGAAGGCGATGTCCACTCCGCCGAGCTCCTCGATGAGCCTGTCCACCCTGCCGGGGTCGGCCGGGTCGGGGAACACGCGCTGGCTCTCGGGCATGAGCAGCTCGGGGTCTATTTTGGTGTAGACATTGCGGCGCATGAAGCCGCGGAAGGAGAGCGGGCTCTCGATGTCTATGTAGCTGCCGTCGTCGTTGAGGTACTCGTCCATGTTGATGAACCAGCAGTTTTTGAGGCTTATGCGCTCGCGGTTGACAAGCCGCACAAAGATGGGGTACTGCCCCACGGGGCCGACAGGGCAGATGAATACGGTCTTTTCGCCCGCGGCGTTGTGCGCCTTTATCGTGTTTACCATTTCGAGCGCGAGCTCATAAAAGACCTCGCCGGAGTCGCCGAGGGGATACACGGGGATTTTGGCGTCCTTGCCGAGGTCCTCCGCGGGAATTTTGAAGTAATCCATCTCTATCGTCCTTTCGTATGTGAAAAAAGTGTTCGCGATTTTAGAACAGGTGCGCGACGCCCAGCTCGCGTATCAGCTCGACGACGTCCTTTGAGCGGGCGCAGCCGAATTTGCGCAGCAGGCTTTTTATCTGCGTCTTGACCGTCACAACCTCAACGCAGCGTATTTCGGCGATCTCACGCACCTTTTTGTCCTCCAACAGGAGCTTTACAAGCTCGCGCTCCGCGCTGGTGAGCTTGCTTACGGAGTTTATGAAGAACAGCAGGCTCTTTTCCGAGCTGCGCAGGCGGGAATACTCCTTGAGCAGCGTATTCTGTATTTTTGAGTCTATCATCGGGCGGCCGGCTGCGGCGCTCCTTATGTGCATCAGCAGCTCCTCATCCGGGCAGCCCTTTACGATGTAGTCCACCGCGCCGGCGCCCATGCTCGTGAGTATCATGTTCTCCGTCTCGTGCGCGGTGAGGAATATTATCATCAGGCCGGGGTATTTTTCGAGTATCTTCTCGGCAGCCTTTATGCCGGCGGTGGTGGTCTCCATCTCTATGTCCATCAGGATGAGGTCGCAGTCTACCATACCGGCGAGCGAGATGATCTCCGCCCCCGAGGAGGCCTGCCCGACAACGCGCATGTCCTCCTGCGCGGAGATTATGTCGCATAGGTCCTCGCGGATGATGTCAAAATCCTCGGCAACCAGTATGTCTATCATCAGCTGTGCCTCCCCTCCCGGCGCGTCCTGCCGTCAAAGCGCGGCAGCAATATGAAGAATACCGCCCCGCCCTCCTTCCGGTTCTCCACTCTGAGCGAGCCGAGGTGGCTGCGGACTATCGTGCGGACATGGTACAGGCCCATGCCCCAGTTGAAGTTGGTGTTTTTGCTCGAGTAGAAGGGCTCAAAGATGTGCTTGAGCTCCTTTACGTCTATGCCGGAGCCGCTGTCCCGCACCTCGATGACGGTGTACAGCCGGACGACATAGGCGGCAAGCTCGACGGGGCTCCTCTCGCGCCCGGCGGAGACGTTGGCCTCATAGGCGTTGGTGAGCAGGTTATAAAGCGCCTCGGCGAGGTAGTTGGCGTCGGCCAGGACCAGGACGCCCTCCGGCACGGAGCAGCTGAAAACGGCCTCCGGGTACTTCCTCAAAAAGCGCTCGCGCGCAAGGGAGCAGACCTCCTCAAGCCGGACGGGCACAAGCATGACGCTCTTGCTCTTGACCGTGCGGTAGAGCTCCTCGCTCCGGGAGACGAGGTTGTCGTTTATCTCGCTCAGGCGCTCGACGTTCTCGCGCAGGCGCTGCAAATCCGGCTCGGGCTTGTCGAGCTCGGCGTTGATGCGCTTGTAGAGCACGCGGTTTGCGAGCAGCTGGTTCTTTATGCCGTGGACAAACACGCTCGCGCCCGTGCGCGCTACGTCAAACTTGCGCTCCAGCCCGGGGTCCTCCCTGCCGGTTGAGAGCGTGTCCTCCGTGTAGCGCAGGAGCATGGCTATGCCGAGGAAGCCGCCGGCCACATTCACCGCCACAAGCACCACATAGGTGCCGAGCCCCGGCTGCAGCAGCAGGTAGCCCACGCCGCGTATGCCGAGATAGTCATAGCTGTAAAAGCTGTAGACCTGGCCGGGGTCCTGGCCGCAGTAGATAAAATACAGCACAGAGAGGCTCGCGACGCACACCACAAGCATCAGGAACTGCCGCCTGAAGAAGGGCATGGTGATGGAAAAGAGCTCCCATATGAGCAGGAACATCGCGAGGATAAGGTAGACCACTATCCAGCCATAGGAGAAGTAGAAGCAGACCGCCCGCCAGGCCGGGTAGAGCTCCGTCATGCCGTGGTAGACGGCGGGCAGATACAAAAGCGCCGTCAGCGCGGGCAGCAGCGCGCTCATCCAGAGCATACGGGCGTGCCGCTTGCGGATAAAGGGCACCATCGTGTAGTAGATGCCCGTCATCAGCGTCACCATCGGGAAGGTGTGCCGCCCTAAGTTTATGAGCATGCCGAGCTCGTCGAAGGTTATGTACAGGAACTGGAACCAGCGTCGTATCGAGCGCGAGAAGAACAGGAACTTCTCAACATTGTCGCTCACGCCGCCCTGCTTGGCTATGAGCAGCATGATCCCCGCAAGGTAGACCGTCAGGCTAAGGCACAGCGCGGCGAGCAGCAGGCTCTCGCGGTTGCGGCGCAGTATTAAGGTGGCCACGGAGCCGAGCACAAGGCCGGCACAGAGCAGCAACAGCATTTTACCGCCTCTTTTCCAGCGTTATGCCCCTATTTTACAGCGTTTTTCGCCGGATGTAAAGCGAGGGGCGGCGGTTACCGCCGCCCCTCGGGCTAATTGGTTATTTGCTTATCTGCGGTCTCAGGCGTAGAGGGACTCGCCGGCCTCGGTCATAAGGTCGAGGGCGACATAGTTCTCAACGGGGACGGTCTCGGTCATGCCGTTGTCGGGGTTGGCGAGCATAAGCTCCTGCTGGAACTCGTAGTAGCCGGTCACGGTGCCGTCGAGGACGCCGTTGTAGACCTCTTCACCGGTCATCCAGTCGCCGCTGGTGTATTCCTTGTAGGTCTCGTTGGGGTCGGTGCCGAGGATGACGGCAACCCAGGTGGCTATCTCCATGTAGCCGCCCTCGTTGTCGCCGTTGGCGGCGTAATCCATGCCCCTGAACAGGGCGCGGAGGAAGCGGACCAGGACGTCGTGGTTGCTCTCAAGGCTGTCGGGCATGGCGATCCAGCTGGAGAGGGCGATGCTCTCGTCGGCGAACATGACGTTGTCGGCGATGACCTTGGCGCCTTCCATGCCGTCGAGGACGGCGGCGCTGTTCGGGCTCCAGATGGCGCAGGCGTCAACCTGCTCGGAGAGCATGGCGGTGACGATGGCGGAGGCGTCCATATCCATGGCGGTGATGTCGCTCATGGTCATGCCTTCGGAGGCGAGGGCCTGGACAAGGATGTTCTCAGAGGTGGTGCCGGAGCTGTAGGCAACGGTCTTGCCCTTGAGGTCGGCGATGGAGTTGACGTCGGGGCCGCCGATGACGGCGTCGCCGTTGGAGATGTGGCTCAGGGCGATGATGCTGGCGTTGCCCTGCACGCAGAGCTTGTGGGCGCCGTCGCCGATGTAGCCGATGTCAACGCTGCCGTTCTCCATGGCGGCGATGATGGTGGGGCCGGCGTCGAAGCTGGTGAGCTCGAGGGTGATGCCCTCTTCCTCAAAGTAGCCGAGCTCGAGGGCGGCGGCCAGGCCCCAGAGGGAGCCGTAGTTGTTCATGTAGCCGATGTTGAGGGTTACGGGCTCAACTTCGGGCTCTTCGGGGGTCTCAGTGCCTTCGCTGGGGGCCTCGGTAGAGGGGGCTTCAGTCTCGGGGGCCGGCTCCTCGCCGCAGGCGGCGAGGGCGAACACCATGACGAGGGCGAGCATGAGAGCTAAAAACTTCTTCATTGTTGTTCCTCCTGATGTAATTTTATAGTGATTATGCGTCTGCATTAATCTGCTTTTATTTCCTGACCTCAAGATACTCCTGATAGACAAGGCCCCAGATCTCGTTCTTCAGCTCTAAGAAGCGCGGGCTCATCTTGGTCTCCTGGTCGCGGGGATAGGGGATGTCGATGTCGATGATGGCCTTTACGCGGCCGGGGCGGGCGGACATGACGATGACCTTCTGCGCAAGGATGATGGCCTCGTCGACGTCGTGGGTGATAAAGAAGCAGGTCTTGCGGTCGCGCTCCCAGGTCTGCAGCAGCTCGGTCTGGAGCTGGGTGCGGGTCTGGGCGTCGAGCGCGCCGAAGGGCTCGTCCATGAGCAGGACCTGCGGGTCCGCGGCGTAGGCCCTGGCGATGGCCACGCGCTGCTTCATGCCGCCGGAGAGCTCCTTGGGGTAGCTGTCGGCAAACTTGGTGAGATCGACCTTCGCGAGGTACTTCATCGCGAGCTCATCGGCCTCCGCGCCCTTGATGCCCTTCATTTCGAGGGCGAACTTGACGTTCTTCTTGACGGTCAGCCAGGGGAAGAGCGCGTACTGCTGGAACACGACGCCGCGGTCGGTGCCGGTGCCTACGACCTCCTTGCCGTCGCAGTGGACCTTGCCGCTCGAGGGCTCGAGCAGGCCGGCGATTATGTTGAGCAGGGTGCTCTTGCCGCAGCCGGAGGGGCCGACAACGCAGATGAACTCATTGTCGTGTATGTCCAGCGTGACGCCGTTGAGGGCGACCATTTCGCCGTTGCGGCCGTTGAATACGCGGACGACGTTGTCCACGTGCACCTTTACGGGCGCGCCTTCGATATAGTTAGTGAGATTAGTTTCCATCAGTTAATCGTCTCCTGCCATCCGGTCAGCTTCTTTTCAAGGAAGCGGATAATCTTTTCAATCAGTATGCCTATGATGCCGATGATGATGACGTAGGCGAGCATCGGGGCGGAATCGAAGGTGTTGTTCAGCGCGCGGATGCGCATGCCGAGGCCGGCGATGGCGCCGGTGCTCTCAGCGGCGATCAGGGTGGTGAGGGCGACGGAGGCGCCGAGGCGGATGGCCGTCATAATAAAGGGGAGCGTGGCGGGGGCGATGACGCGGACAAAAATGTCGCTGTCCTTGGCGCCGAGGACGCGCGCGGCCTTTATCAGGGTCTCGTCGACGTTGATAACGCCCTGATAGATGGTAACGCACATGGTCAGGAAGCAGGCGATGGTGATCGTCGTAACCTGGGCCGGGCGGCCGACGCCGGCGCAGATAACTATCAGCGGGACGTAGGCCAGAGGGGGAATGTTGCGGATGAACTGGATCCAGGGGTTGATGACGTTGCGGACAGGCAGGTACCAGGCCATCAGTATGGCCACCGGCAGCGCTATCACAAAGCCGAGCGCAAAGCCCGAGACGACCGAGATAAGGCTGCTCGAGAGGTCGGTCCAGAACACGCCGCGGTCCACCATGGCCAGCAGGCCCTCAATGGTGGTGGGCGCGAACGGGAACGCACGGTCGGTCTTTGGCAGGATGCTCAGTATGTACCAGACAACCATTGCCGCGAGGAAGGATATGATTACCCATACCCATCCGGGAATTTTGTTTGCCCAGGAGTTTTTGTTTTTTCTCAACTCCGGTCTCCCCTTTCTTTGGTTAATACTTACGTAACAAATCCTGATGATGCCAGTATACTATGTTGCCAAAATAAAAAAAGGATGAAGTTTCGTCATACCATGCTTTACAGGCGGAGCCGTCCGCGGAACAGGTGATTTTCCCGCTTTTGCAGTACATATCTTGCGCATTCGGCGTTTTTGCGGTACAATGTGGCCGGTGATTTTATGGAACTGAGCGTAAAGGACTTCCCCTCCCTCACGGCCGCGGAGCTGTACGAAATACTGCGCCTGCGCGTGGACGTATTCGTCTGCGAGCAGCGCTGCGCCTATCCCGAGCTCGACGGGCGCGACTATGACGCGCTGCACGTCTGCTGCACCGACGGCGGCGGGATATGCGCCTACCTGCGCGTGCTGCCGCCGGGGACCATGTTCCCGGACGCGGCGGGCATAGGCCGCGTTGTAGCAAAGCGGCGCGGCGAGGGCCTCGGCATGGCCGTGCTGCGCGCCGGGATAGCCGCGGCGCGCGGGCGCTTCGGCGCGGGGCGGATACGCTTAGAGGCGCAGAGCCATGCCGTCGGCTTTTACGAGCGGGCGGGCTTCGCCGTCTGCGGGGAGGAATTCGACGAGGACGGCATCCCCCACGTGCCCATGGTGCTTGACACCGCGGAGGCATAAATATATAATTGTATATCGTTTTGCGCATTGGAGGCTGAGCGCATGTATACTTACGAGGATATCAAAAGGCTCATTGAGGAGATCCGCCTTACGAACCGCGCCAAGCTCATACTTATAAAGATGCGCGGCATGACCGAGGCCGAGGCCCACCGCTTCATCGTCCGCTCGGCGATGGACCGCTGCGTAAAAAAGCGGCAGGTGGCCGAGGAGGTCATCGCCTATCACGAGAAATTTGAGGAGAAGAGAGGAAATCCGCGCCATGCAACAGGAAACCGTCATAGTGCTTGACTTCGGCGGCCAGTACAACCAGCTCATAGCCCGCCGCGTCCGCGAATGCGGCGTCTACTGCGAGGTAAAGCCGCACAATATCCCCCTGGAGGAGCTGCGCGCCATCCGGCCCATAGGCCTCATACTCACCGGCGGGCCGCACAGCGTGTACGCGCCCGGCGCGCCCGGCGCCGACCCGGGGATATTTTCGCTTGGGGTGCCGGTGCTCGGCATATGCTACGGCTGCCAGCTCATGGCGCAGTACCTCGGCGGCAGCGTGGTCCCCGCCCAGGACGACACGGCGAGGGAGTACGGCCGCACGGTGACGGAATACGACTGCTCCTGCTCCCTTTTCGCCGGTCTGCCCGAAACGGGCGTCAGCTGGATGAGCCACGGGGACTATATGGAGCGCGTGCCCGAGGGCTTCAAAAACGCCGCGCGCACCGCCGCCTGCCCCAACGCCGCCATCGCCGACGAGAGCCGGGGCTTTTTCGGCGTGCAGTTCCACCCCGAGGTCAACCACACCGAGCACGGGACGGAAATCATACGCAGCTTCCTTTACCGCGCCTGCCGCGCCTCCGGCAGCTGGTCCATGGGCAGCTATAAGGAGCAGGCAATAGCGGACATCCGCCGCACCGTCGGGGACGGCCGCGTGCTGCTGGCGCTCTCCGGCGGGGTGGACTCCTCCGTGGCCGCCGCGCTTTTGAGCGAGGCCGTCGGCGGGCGGCTCACGGCCGTGTTCGTTGACCACGGCCTGCTGCGCAAGGGCGAGTCCGAGGAGGTCGAGCGCGTTTTTTCCGGCCGGGAGCTCAACTTTGTCCGCGTGGACGCGCGCGAGCGCTTCCTCATAAAGCTGGCCGGCGTCAGCGAGCCGGAGCGCAAGCGCCGCATAATCGGCGAGGAATTCATCCGCGTGTTCGAGGCCGAGGCGAAGAAAACCGGCGCCGTGGACTTCCTCGCACAGGGGACGATATACCCGGACGTGATAGAGTCCGGCGCGGGCGACGCGGCGGTCATAAAGAGCCACCACAACGTCGGCGGCCTGCCCGATTACGTGGACTTCCGCGAGATAATCGAGCCGCTGCGCATGCTTTTCAAGGACGAGGTGCGCGCGCTCGGGCGTGAGCTCGGCCTGCCGGAGAGCCTTGTGAACCGGCAGCCCTTCCCGGGGCCGGGGCTTGCGATACGCGTGATAGGCGACGTCACCGAGGACAAGCTGCACTCCCTGCGCGAGGCGGACGCCATATTCCGCGCGGAGCTCGCCACGGCTGGGCTCGAGACCATGCCCGACCAGTATTTTGCCGTGCTGACCAACACCCGCAGCGTCGGCGTGATGGGCGACGGCCGCACTTATGACTACACCCTTGCCCTCCGCGCCGTCCAGACCGGCGACTTTATGACCGCCGCCTGGTCCCGCCTGCCCTATGAGCTCCTCGACCGCGTCTCGACAAGGATAGTAAACGAAGTCCCCGGCATAAACCGCGTAGTCTACGACATCACCAGCAAACCCCCAGCAACGATTGAGTGGGAATGATTTCAGGGGCCCGGAAAAGCCCGTGATTACTGGGTTTTTCAAGATTTGATGCCCTCCGTGGCAACGATTTGGCAACAGTTTTCATTATTCCAAAGATAAAGAGCTACCTGATTTGCGAAAGTCAGGTAGCTCTTTTTGTTACGCTTTTCAGATTTGTATCACAAGATTGAATCAATCTCTATCCCAGCGGCTTGCATCTGTCCATCGGAAATTAGGGTCTCTATTTCGACGAGGATCGTTTTCCCATTTTTCTGCTGCTCTCCTGCTCATTTCACAATCAATCTGTTTCATTTCTGGTGTTTTTTCTCCGTCACCACCATAGCCGTCTTTGACCCATTGCTGCCGTCTTTGTTCGTAACCATCTGACAGTTCATCGTCTGATGCACTTTGAAGCCAATCCTGAAATTCATCATCATTATTCTTGGACAAAATGACGCTGATAGTTCCTATGGTAGCAAGTATAGCAGTGGCTTTTAATGCTTTTTTCCAATCAAAGTTCATTTTTCAACTTCCTCACTTTCTTTATTGTTTTTAAGCGCAGAGACCAGCATATCGCTCAGCCCCTGTGACATGACGCCCGCCCATTTCTGCGTCGTGTCCTGCTGCGGATAGTGGTCGCGCCATGCGTCGTAGGCCTCCTGCGTTATCTCACCGTCCTTGAGCTTTTCGGCCTGCTCAGCCCATGCGCAGAGCATCTCGTGCAGCCGGTCGGCATCTTTCCCGGCGCGCGGGTCTACACGCAGCGTGATGTCGCCTGCGTCGTTGCTTATTCGCAGGCCGTACAAGTCCTCGAGCGTGAACAGCGTGTGCATCAGGCCGACGTAAGAGTCGATGTCAGGCACAGTCAACGCCGCGGGGGAGACGTCGAGCACACTGGCGAGCGCCTTCGTCAGCTCTGACTTCGGCGAGCGCGTACCTGATTCGTACT
>CALWYQ010000105.1 GCA_944385815.1 uncultured Oscillospiraceae bacterium
GTAACGGCCTCGAGCAGCTCCTCGCTGCACAGGGCCAGGTCCTCGGCGGAGGCCGGGTCGGACAGGTCCACGCAGCCGCTGCCGAAGTACCGCCGCAGCTCGTCCATGCGCTGGCGCCTGTCGGCCCCGGCGAGGTCAAGCTTGTTGACAAAGATAAAAACCGGGACGGCATAGCGCTCCAAAAGCCGCCAGAGCGTTTGCGTATGGCTCTGTATCCCGTCCGTGCCGCTTATCACAAGGATGGCGTAGTCCATGACCTGCAGCGCGCGCTCGGCCTCGGCGGAGAAGTCCACATGCCCCGGGGTATCCAAAAGCGTGAGCTCCGCGCCAGGCAGGCTCAGCAGGGCCTGCTTTGAAAATATGGTTATCCCACGCGAGCGCTCGATCGAGTCCGTGTCCAGAAAGGCGTCGCGATGGTCTACGCGGCCAAGCTTCCTGAGCGCCCCGCTGCGGTAGAGCATGGCCTCGCTGAGCGTGGTCTTGCCCGAATCGACGTGGGCGAGTATGCCTGTTACAAGGCGTTTCATCTCATCTGTCCTTCCGTTAATGCCAGAATACGGCGCATCAAGGCTGCTTGAGGCGCCATCAATATGCTCAATCGCGCTTAATGCCGCACTCGGCCTGGTTCTTTACCGGGTCGAGCCAGAAGCGCAGGCCCTCTGGCTCCACAACGCGGAACATGTGCGCAAGCTCCGGCATACCGGGGCAGTATTCGGCAAATTTATTCTCGAGCCCGTCAAAAAGCGAGGGATTATAGAGCAGGGTGCGCTTGTCGTTCCACACGGCGCAGTAGAAGATGCCGGCCTCGACAAGGTCCTGGAACATATGGCTGCCATAGCTCAGCTCCGGCATGTATCCGGCGCGGTCGTCGCTGACCTCGCAGACCCCGGCAAAGCCGCTTATGTCCGCAAAGGCGCAGGGCACGCCTAACTCGGGCGAGCTTGTGCCGAGGCGGCCGGGGGCCATGAGCAGTATTTTTTTGCCGCTGCCCTTGAGGGACCGGTTGATGAGCCCGACGGCCTTGGCGGCCAGGGGCTTTTTGCTGTAGGGGTACTCATAGTAGGCCTTGGCGTCTATTTCTATGACCACGTCTATGGGCGTGCTGGTGGCGAGGCCCATGGACGAGTCGTGCAGGCGGAAAAACACGTCCTCCTCCGGGAGCTCCGGCATGGCGACGCGCCCGCCGGGCTGGCCGATATACAGAGGCCTGCACTGGAGCAGGTTTATAACGAAATCGCCGCTTTCGTCCGTGTTCACGGCGTACTCGATGTCCACCGGCGTGCCGTAGACGTTCTCAAGCGATTTTAAAAGCCCGCGCATGATATGCGGGAAGGGGGTGCGCTCAAGAAGGCCCTGGCAGCTTATGTACCAGACATCCTCGCGGCATCCGGCGTCGCGCAGGGCGGCCTCGGCCTCGGAATCGTGCTCGTACATGAGCGACCAGAACCAGCGGGGAAGGCACTGGCGCAGCGTCTCGGCATCTACGCAGCGGAAGGATCTGGTGCTGCGGTCTATGACGTCCACGCTGTGCTGTGAGAACTTGTGCCGCTCGGCGCTGCTCGGGTGGGAGCGGGCCGTGGGCCGGTCAAGGCTGACAAGGCGCGGGTAATCGTCCTCCGTGCGGTCCACGGCCTTGGTGCCGAGGCCGACGACAAGGCGGAGCATGCCCGCCTCCGGGTCGGCGTCCGGGCTTGCGCGATAGAGGCTGCGGGAGAAGCCGACGCCCGCGGCGCCGGGGAGGTAGTATGGCCCGGCCCAGGAGCCGGAGACGCGCTGGACAAGTATGCTCATCTGCTCGTCGAGCTTTTCAAGCCCGCGCTGGAGCCTGTACTCGAGCGCGGATATGTCCATGGTCGAGGCGTAGACCGTCCTGACAGCCTGCTCAAATTCGACAAGCCGCTCCTCCAATGGGCCGGAATTTACGCAGAACACGCTCTCATACTTTCCGGCGAAGGCGTTGCCGAAGCCGTCCTCGAGGAAGCTGGAGGAGCGCACGATGATGGGGCTCTGGCCGTAATAGGTCAGCATGCTCTTGAACTGCTCGCGCACGCTTTCGTTGAACTTGCCGTGCAGCAGGGCCTCGCGCAGCTCGCCCGCCTTTGAAAAATAGCCCTCGGGCGTCCGCTGCTCAACGCGGAGCTTCCAGCAGTTGTTGTTGACGATATAGGTGTAAAACACGTCCGAGCCTATAAAAAACGAGTCGTGCGGCTCGGCGTGCGTGCGGAATTCGGGCAGGCTGACGTCGGCGATCTTGCGCGCAAGCAGCATGCCGCAGGCCTTGCCGCCTATGGCTCCGGCGCCTATCATGCGGTCGCGCACGGCAAAGTAGTCCTTGGGCTCGAACATCTGGCGCACGAGGCGCTGGATGAGCGGGTCCCGGCTCATCATGCTCTCAAGTATCTTGCGCTCGGTGTCGTCCTGGAAGCGGCCGAGGCCGAACTCGAGCTTGGCCTGGGCAAAAAAGCGGTCGTGGCTGTCAAAATTCTGGTCCTGGCTGTGCGAGGAGATGTTGTCTAACAGCTGGTAGTAGCGGCTGAGCGCCACGCCGCCGTCGAGCGGCTTGAAGGGTCCGCCGGACACGCTGACGTGCGGGGCATAGAGGTTTATCGCGTCGCGGTTCTGGGCCTTGAGCGTGTGTATGTACACCGAGCTGTCGGCGGTGTAGACGTCTATGAGCAGCTGGGTGGTCTCGCGTATGCGCGCTATGGCCTCAAAGCTGTGCCGTCCGCGGAGGATGGGGAAGTAGGCCACGGTCTCGAGCTCGTAGAGGTAGGGGCAGGTGACGCGGAAAAAGTTCCCCATCATCTGGTCGGTGTACCAGGCCGACTGCAGCTCGCTAAGGCAGTCGAATACATAAAAGGCCCCGGGCCCCTCCTTCGTTATCCGATCATATATGGCGACGGTAAAGGGCTCGAAGCCCATGTCAGGGTCAAACTCATAGATTTTAAGCCCCGGCCTTGCGGAGAGCAGCTGCTCATGCCGCGTGAAGTGGATGTACACCGTGTTGCGCCCGTCGGCGATGGCCTGCTCGGCAAAGGGCAGGGCGAAAAGCTTGTACCCGGCGAGGTCGGAAACCTGCCAGACGACGTTGTCTCCGATGCGGATGGAGTCGAACACCTCGTCCGCGCCGGGGTAGCCGCTCAATATCCTGTCAAACAGCATGGCTGACCCTCCTTAAAAAACAATTTCTGTTTATAGTATACCAAGCGGAGCGGCTCTTGTCACGCATGTTTTCGTTTTAACGCGCTTGACAGCGGGCACGTTGGGGCTTAACATATACAGCGTGAATGGAGAGATGACAATGGACTATGAGATAAGGGAGCTGTGGCTCGGCGAGCCGGGGCGGCGCATTTACGGCAAGCTGTATCTGCCGCTCGGCGTGGAACGGCCGCGGCTCCTGATTTACGCGCACGAGATAGCCTGCACCCACGCCAGGGCGAGGGTCTTTGCCGAGCGGCTCGCGCCGCTGGGGCTCGCGGTTTTTGCGCCGGATTTCCGCGGCGGCGGGGATCACTGCAAAAGCGACGGCCGAACGGAGGATATGACCGTGCTCGGCGAGGTGGAGGACCTTGAGACGGTGTTTGACGCCGCGCTCGGCTGGGACTTTGCCGACGGCTCGCGGCCGGCGCTTATCGGGGCCAGCCAGGGCGGCTTTGTCTCGGCTATCTACGCCGGCCGGCACCCGGAGCGGGTAAGCGTGCTCACGCTGCTGTACCCGGCCTACGGGATACCGGACGAGATGCGCCGCTACAGCGCCTCCGTCACGCACATACCCGAAAAGTGCAAGTACGACGACATGTTCTGGATAGGCCGACGCTACATAACGGAGATGCTCGACTACGACCCGTACGGCGAGGCGGTCGCCTATCCCGGGCCGGTGCTTATCATGCACGGGGCCGAGGATAAGCTCATCCCGCTGGGCTATTCAAAGCGCGCCAGGGCGCTTTTTGCCGACTGTGAGCTGCGCGTTTTCCCAGGCGCCGGCCACCTTTTCAAGGGCGCAGACCTTGAAAGGGCCGCGGAAATGACGGAAGAATTCCTGCGTCGCAAGGGCTTCATAAGCTGAAAAATCCCCCTTGAGAGGGGGATTTTTCATTTGCAGAGCGACATGCCGTACAGGAGTATTTCCTCGGAAATGCTGCCTCGGGCATAGGTTATGAGGCGGCCCTCCGCGTCTATGAAGAAGGTCATGGGTATGCTGTACGCGCCGTAGGCCGTCATGGCCTCGCCCTCGGTGTCGTAATAGACGGGGAAGCCGTAGCCGCCCTCGGAGATATACTCCTTCGCGTTTTCAAGGCTTTCGCGGCTGCTCAGGGTCATGTTGACCATAAGGAAGTTGAATTCCTCGCCGTACTCGGCCCAGACGGAGTCAAAATGCGGCATTTCGGAGCGGCAGGGGCCGCACCAGCTCGCCCACATGTTCAGCACGGCCGGCTTGCCGCGGAAGTCCGAGAGGCGCACGGCCCGCCCCTCCGCGTCGTATACGGTGAAGTCCGGCGCGAAGAGCTCTTCGGCTTCGGCGTTTTCATCCATGTCCCCGGCCTCAACCTCGCTGCCGTCCACGGAGAGCTGCGGCGCGGCGTTTTCCGCGGCGAGGTAGTCGTAGAGGAAGTACGCCCCGGCGAGCAGGAGCACGATAAATAATGCGAGGGCTAAAAGCTTTCCACCCTTCATGATTTGCCTCCTCAGCTTAGAATTGTGAGCAGGCGGCCCATAAGCCCCGTCGCCATCAGCAGTCCGATGACGATAAGCAGCGAGCCGCATACCGCGTTGATTATCCTGTAATGGCCCTTTATCCAGCCGAACGCGCCCTTGAGCCTGTCTATAAGCACGGCGCTGAGCAAAAACGGCAGCCCGAGCCCCGCCGAGTAGGCAAGGAGCATCGCGACGCCCTCTAACACATGCCCGCGCTGCGAGGCGAGCATGAGCGCGGAGCCCAGAAACGCGCCCACGCAGGGCGTCCAGCCGACGGAGAACACCACGCCGAAGAGCACCGCCGCGCCGAAGCCGAGAGAGCCGCCGGCGCCGGAAAAGCTCCTCCCGCGCAGGAAATTGAGCGGTATGACGCCGAGATAGCTCAGGCCGAAAACGACCACGATGCCGCCGGCAGCGATGTTCACCGCCGTCTGGTGCGACTGCAAAAAGCCGCCGAGCGTCCCGGCAAGCGCGCCCATTGCCGCAAAAACCGCAGAAAAGCCCAGCACAAAGCCGAGCGCGTTCCTTAGCGTCCTCGCCGTGCCGCTTTCCGCTCCGCCGGCGAAGTACGAGACGTACACCGGCAGCATAGGCAGCAGGCAGGGGGATATAAAGGTTATTATTCCCTCAAGAAAAGAGATAAGGTACTGCATAAAGCGCCCCCTTGCGCCGCAGACGGGGCGGCTCTGCCGCCCCGTCCGGCTGGATGTTGAGAAGAGAGAAGGGAATTAGAGAAATTACACGTCGAGCATTTTCGCCAGCATCGCCTTGGGGCGGAAGCCGACGGAGGTGTTGGCAAGCCTGCCGTTTTTGAACACCATGACCGTGGGTATGCCGGAGACGCCGAAGCGGTTTGCAAGCTCGGGCTCCTCGTCCACATTGACCTTGCCGACGGTCACGCGCCCGGCGTATTCCTCGGCAAGCTTTGAAATCGCGGGGGCGAGCATCCTGCACGGCCCGCACCAGGGGGCCCAGAAATCCACAAGCACGGTGCCGTCCCTGCCGACAACCTCGTTGAAATTAGCTTTGGTGAGAGTGAGTTCAGCCATGTTTGCTTCTCCTTTCAGCCTTGAGTTTTTCCTTGTGTGCATATAATAGCTCATCGGCGCGGAAAAAAACGTGACGAAGTCACACTTCTAAAAAGAATTTATAATTCCCTCAGCGCGTCCGTGTCTACAAGCCGGATGGAGCCGCGGCGCAGCTCGACAAGGCCGTCCGCTGCGAAGCGCTTGAGCATACGCGCCACCACCTCGCGGGCGGAGGAGGTGTTCTGGGCTATGCGCTCATGCGTGAGCCGTATCTCCCTCGAGCCGGTGCGCTCATATTCCTCTAAGAGGAAGTCCGCGAGGCGGCGGTCAAAGCGGCGGAAGAGCAGGTTCTGCATCGCCCACATGACGGCGGAAAAGCGCGAGGCCGCCTGCTCGTACATGTAGAGCCTGACGCGCAGGTTCCCCTCCGTAAGCCGGGCAAAGACGCCGCTCGGCACAATCAGCAGCCGCGTTTTTTCCTCGGCGGAGAGGAAGGTCTCAAAGTCTATCTCGCTTATAACGCAGCCGGCGGAGAGCACGCAGCCCTCGCCCTCGCCGAGCCGGAAAAGCGTCACCTCGCGCCCCTCCTCGCTGAGCACATAGCTGCGCACAAGCCCGCCGAGCACGAACACCATGCCGAGGCACTCGGCACCGCCGCCGTGGATAAGCTCTCCGGGCTCATAGCCGCGCACAAGAGCCGAGCGGAGCAGCAGCTCGCGCTCGCCGCCGCTGAGTGTATCCCAATATGGCAGCCGCTCGAGCAGCCCGGGTTCAAGCGCCATCGTACAGCCCCCCTGTAAATGCTAAGTCAGCTAAGTATACCATGCCCGGCGTGCCCCCGCAAGGGGCGCGGAAAATTTCGGCCACGAGGCGGCCGCTGCGCAGGGCCGGCTGTATAAGAGCTGTGAAAATCGGCGGCCGGTTTGCCGGCCGCCGATTTCGGCTTATATGCTTTCCATGCGTACGAGCATTGCCGCCAGCTGCGCGCGGCTTACGCCGCCCTGCGGGTCAAGCGCGCCGCTGCCGTCGCCGGAGATGATGCCATGCCCGACGGCCCAGGCCATGGCGTCCGCGGCCCAGGCGCTGACAGAGCCCGCGTCGGCAAAGCCCTCGAGCGAGCCGGGTGAAGTGTCCAGCCCGGCGAAGCCGGCGTAGCGGAAGAGCATCACGGCCAGCTGCTCGCGGCTTATCTGCCCGCCCGGCGCAAAGCTGCTTTCGTCAAGCCCGGAGACTACGCCGTTCAGCCGCGCCCAGTAGACCGGCACGGCGTACCAGGCGTCCGCGTCCACGTCCTTATAGGGATAGCCCCAGGCAGCCTCGGGCATGACCGGCTCTCCCGCCATGCGGTAGATAACGGTCACGGCCATGCCGCGGGTCACTGCGCCGTCGGGGTCAAAGGCCGTAGCGCTCACGCCGTCCATAAGGCCCGCCGAGCAGGCGGCAAAGACCTCCTCATAGAACCAGTCGCCGCTGTCCACATCGGAAAAGCTCAGCTTCGGCTCGAGACTTGGGTCAACGGTCAGCGCGCGCTGCGCGCCGACCTCTACGGGGGCCTCGGCGCCGTACCCGGCCTCGCCGGAAAAGCTGAAGGTGTTGCTCCCCGGAGGCAGGAGATATATGCCGTTTTCGCCCTCAAATTCGCGCCCGGCCCTGTCCGTAACGCGCACGCCGACGTCGCTGCCCGGGAGCGCGCAGTCCACAAGCGTGAGGCTCTCGCCCCTGCCGGAGACGCCGCCGCTTATATAGCCGCGGTTTATGAGCGCACCGTTATTTACGACCTGCTCAAAGACGCGGACATCCTCCTGCACGTCGAGGGTCACGCCCTCCGGTACGGTCACGCTGCTTCCGGCGGCGCTCTTAAGGCCGAGCACGGCGTACACCGTGTCCCCGCGCCTCGCCTCGCCGAGGGCCCCGGCGAGGCTTTCGTAAAACCTGTCGCCTATGCGCGCAGAGGCCGGCCAGCAGGCCTCGACCTCGCCGGAGGGGACGTAGTCGGCCGCGGCAGGGCCGCTTTCATCATAGCTTTTGTAAAAGCCGCTGCCCGCCCCGCCGTATTTATGGTACTGATAAAGGCCGCCGCTGAGATCAAAGCCGAGCACGCCGTTACCGTTGACCTCGGCGACGGACGCGGCGCAGAAAACGTCAAAGCTGCTGCCGGATATGTTCAGCTTGCTGCTGCGGCATTCGGGGTAAACGGCCGCGCCGTAGAGCCAGCCGGAAAAGCTGCAGTCCGTGATGTTCAGCACGCGGCCGCGGCCGGAGACAAGGGCCGCGCCGCAGTCCACGCCCTCGACCGCCGTGAAGCTTATGCCCGTCAGGGAGACCGAGGAGGCGGCGCTTGTCCCCGCAAGGTCATAGAGGACGGCGCCCCTGAACTCGACCTCGCCCTCGGCGGCGAGGCTGACCGGCTTTGTGAGCGTGAGCGTGCCGCCCTCCGGGGCGTATACGCCCCCGGCGAGGGTTATGCAGTCCCCGGGCGCGGCGGCGTCGATGGCCTCCATAAGCGAGGCCATGTCGCCGGCTTCGCCGTCGGCCAGGGCGTAGCCGCTTAGAGAGAGCGCCGCGATAAGCGCGGATAGAACAAAAATAAGCCTTTTCATGCTGCGAGCCTCCCTTGCTCATGCTGTATAGGCATTAGACGCTGATGGACGGCTTATGTTCCCGCAATCAGCCCTGATACCAGCGTCTCTGGTCCGGATAGACCATTATGGGCCGCCTGCCTGTGATGAGGCTGTAGGCGGTAAGCCTGAGCGCGGGGAGCAGGCCGGCGGCCTCAGCCGGGCTCATGGAGGGCATCTCGCCGAAACGGCAGGAGCAGCCGGCCTTCACCCTCGCAGCAATGCCGGCGAGCTCGGCAAAGATGCCGCCGTTTTCACCGGCGCAGCTGAAGCCGGCCTCCTTTAGCATCTCGCACAGGGCCTGCGGGTCCGCGCGCAGGTACAGGGCCTCCGTGAGGCGCGCGGTATCGGCGGCGTCGGGCACAAAGCGCTCGATCGCGCGTATGCAGGCGGCGCAGCCGAGCACCGGGCTGCGCGAGTAATATGCGCTTATGAGCTCCTCCACGGCAATGGGGTCGAGCGTGCCTAAAACTCTGCAAAGGACGTTCGCGCCGGCCCATATATAATCGTTCCTGGGCTCGGAGACCACGTCGGCCGGGACCAGGCTTATGCCGAGCTGGGCCTCGACTATCAAAAGCGCCTCGTCCCTCAGCTCGGCGAGGCGCATCGGGTCCGTCTCCTCGCTGAGCATTTTTATCGAGACATAGGCGTTGAGATTGGGAATGGCAGGGTGGACGTAATAGTCATCGGCAAGGCTGTCCGGGCCGCAGTTCCATAAAGCGCGGCGGTTCAGGCCGCTGACCGGGCCGATCTCCGCGGCAATTTTTCCTCCGTCCTTGAACTGTATGGACATGGGGTAATTCATGCCCTTTTTCAAAATGGACTTGTACGATTTGAGGCTGCGCGGCAGCAGAAGGCCTTCATATACGTTCGCGTAGCGCAGGGAGGAGCCGTCTATGCGCATAAAAGAATTGATAAAGCAGCTCGAGACGCTGTCCATGAGCGGCACCCAGCTCATGTGCTCCTCAAGGGCGCGGGCGCGCTCAAGCAGCGCGTCGCGCTCGTCGCGCATGGCCTCGCGGAGTACGCTCTCGGAAATGCCGTCCGGGTCAAGCGATTCAAGCCAGCGTATCATGGAGTCCTTTTTCAACAGCGAATGCCAGCTTTTCATAATGCACACCTCCAAATATAGCCCGCGGCGCTTGAGAATATCTCACGCCATTTTGTTAAAAGAATCCCCTATATCCGGCAGGAACCTTTCCGCAATCAAAGAAAAGGCCTGGTATTT
>CALWYQ010000106.1 GCA_944385815.1 uncultured Oscillospiraceae bacterium
GGCAAAGGCCGCCAAATGCGGCAATTTCCGGACTTAGAGGCAAATATTTTTCCCGCTTAACATTTGTGTAATATTTGTCCTGTTTTTCATGTAACATCTTACGGGTATCATAATACTCGCAAGAGACAGTTTCATCTTTTTCATTTTGTCCTCATTCCATAAAAGAAGGCCGCCCTGACCGGGCGGCTTTCTTTTTTGCCCCGCGACTCATAAATTTAAGGGCTTGCAATTTCGGCGCTCATGCCTCAGAATATAGGCGTGAACATAAGCAAGAGGTGAAAGCATGAAAGGACTTGAGCTCTGCTCAAAATATTATTTCGAGGTCGGCGCGCCGGCGCTGAAGGCGGCCTTCCCCGAGGCCATGTCCCGCGCCGCGGCCGGGCTGTCCGGGCAGGGCAGCGACTGTCTCGGCCTCGACGACGAATACTCCCGCGACCACGATTTCGGCCCCGGCTTCCTTGTGTGGCTGACGGACGCGGACTTTGAAAAATACGGCGCGGAGATGCAGCGCGCCTACGACGCCCTGCCGCGCGAATTCATGGGCTTTTCCCGCAAGCCGACGGGCACGGGCTCGCAGCGCGTGGGGATAATGCGCACAAGCGATTTTTACGCCTACTACATAGGCTGCACCGTGCCGGAGAGCCTGATGAAATGGCTGCGCATACAGGAGCATTTCCTCGCCACCTGCACCTCCGGCGAGGTGTTTGAGGACGCGCTGGGCGAGTTTTCGGCCATCAGGAACGCGCTGCTGCCCTGCTACCCCGAGGACGTCCGGCTCAAAAAGCTGGCCGCCCGCGCCGCGACCATGGCGCAGTCCGGGCAGTACAACTACTTCCGTATGCTCCGGCGCGGGGATGTTTTCGGCGCGAGGCTGGCTCTGGGCGAATTTTTGAACGCCTCGCTCTCCATGCTCTACCTGCTCAATTTCCGCTATGAGCCCTTTTACAAGTGGCAGTTTGCCGCCGCCGGCGGGCTTGTGGCCATGGGCAAGGCCCTGCCCTACCTCAGGGACATCGCCGCGTCGAGCACGCTCCGGGACGATGCGCGCATCGGGCGCGACATAGAGGCCGCCTGCGCCGTGGCAATAAACGAGCTCAGGCTGCAGGGGCTTACCGAGGCGGAGGGCGATTACATGGAGCCTCACGCCTATTCGATAATGGCGCATATTCAGGACGAAACTATCAGAAATCTGCACGTTATGGAGGGTTAAACATGGACAAACGTTACGAAAAGCTCCTTGCCTGCCGCGATTACGTCCGCGGCCGCACCGATTTTGTGCCCAGGGTCGCGCTTGTGCTCGGGAGCGGGCTCGGCGGCTTTGCCTCGGAGCTTGAGGTCGCCTGCGAGATCCCCTATGCGGACATCCCCGGCTTCCCCGTCTCCACCGTGCCCGGCCACGCGGGCAAATTCATCTTCGGCCTGTTGGAGGGCGTGCCCGTCGTGTGCATGCAGGGCCGCGTCCACTTTTACGAGGGCTACGCTATCGACGACGTCGTGCTCCCCGCGCGGCTTATGAAGCTCTTAGGCGCGGAGATACTCTTCCTCACCAACGCCTCCGGCGGCGTGAACAGGGACTTCAGCGCCGGGGACCTCATGCTTATCACCGACCACCTGCTCATGTTCTTCCCGCAGAACCCGCTGATAGGCCCGAATATAGACGAGCTCGGCCCCCGCTTCCCGGACATGTCGCACATCTACGACCCGGCGCTCTGCGCGCTCATCCGAGAGACGGCGCGGGAAAACGGCGTCGCCCTGCGCGAGGGCGTCTACTGCCAGCTCACCGGCCCGAGCTTTGAGAGCCCGGCCGAGATACGCGCGCTCGGCGCGCTGGGCGTGGACGCCGTGGGCATGTCCACCGCCGTTGAGGCCGTCGCCGCCAACCACTGCGGCCTGCGCGTCTGCGGCGTGAGCTGCGTCTCCAACAAGGCGGCCGGCCTCTCCCCCGTCCCGCTGACGCACGAGGAGGTGCAGGAGGCCGCCAACGAGGCCGCGCCGCGCTTCACTGCGCTGGTCAGGCGCAGCATCGCCAAAATGGGATAATAACCGCGTTTTGGGGCTTGACAAATCACGCTTTGCGTGTATAATTGTGCTACAATTTAAACCTTATCGAGAGTGGTGGAGGGAACGGCCCTGTGAAGCCCGGCAACCTGCGTGCGCAAGGTGCCAAATCCGGCGGTTTATCGAAAGATGAGGAGCTTATCTGTATACCCCTCCCCCGCCGGCCGGCGGGGGATTTTTTTGCAAAGGAGCGGAGCATGTTCAAGCCTGACGACTATCTCGCGGCCTGGCGGGCGGCGGTTACGGCCGCCTTCGGCAGCCGGGTGCGCTTCCTCGGCATACAGGGCAGCTTCGCCCGCGGCGAGGCCCGGGAGGAAAGCGACGTTGACGCCGTGCTCGTGCTCGACACCCTCTCCCCCGCGGACGCGCTCGCCTGCCGCGCCGCGCTCGCCGGGCTCCAGGAGCGGGAAAGGCTCTGCGGCTTCGTCTCCGGCTGGGATGAGCTCGCGCGCTGGCCGGGCGGGGAGCTGTGGCAGTTCTGCCTGGACACCGAGCCGCTTTTCGGCTCGCTCGAGCCCATCGCCGCGCGCCTCACGGAGCGCGACATCCGCGAAAGCGCGCTTTCCTGCGCCGGCGCGGTATACCACGGCTGCGTGCATAACCTGCTGCATGAGCGCAGCGAGGCCGTATTCGACGGGCTGATGAAGTCCGCCTTCTTCGCGCTTCGCGCCGTCCACGCGCTGAGGACGGGCGAGAGCCTGAGGACCCGCGCCGCGCTCGCCGGGCGGCTTTCCGGCACGGAGCGCGGCATAGCCCTCCGCCGCCTGCCCGGCGGCCTGGACGAGCGCAGCGCGGCGCTCCTGAGCTGGGCGGGGCAGTGCCTTCGCACGCTCTGAGTACTATAAAGAGTTAATTATTTACAAAGGAGATATACAAAAACATGGCACACTACCTCTTCACCTCCGAATCCGTCACCGAAGGGCATCCCGACAAGGTCTGCGACCAGATTTCCGACGCCGTGCTCGACGCCATCCTCGAGCAGGACCCCAACGGCCACGTCGCCTGCGAGTGCACCGCCACCACCGGCATGGTCTTTATCATGGGCGAGATATCCACGAACTGCTACGTTGACATCCCGCACATCGCCCGCGGCGTCCTGAAGGACATCGGCTACGACAACGCCGCCTACGGCTTTGACTGCAACACCTGCGCCGTGCTCACCGCAATCGACGAGCAGAGCGGCGACATCGCCATGGGCGTCAACGAGAGCCTGGAGCTCAAGGCCGGCGGGAGCGGCGACGACCTCACCAACGGCGCCGGCGACCAGGGCATGATGTTCGGCTACGCCTGCGACGAGACGCCGGAGCTCATGCCTCTGCCAATCTCCCTCGCGCACAAGCTGGCCCGCCGCCTCACCGAGGTGCGCAAGAGCGGCGCGCTGCCCTACCTGCGCCCCGACGGCAAGACCCAGGTGACGGTCGAGTACGACGAGAATAACCGCCCCGTCCGTGTGGACACCGTTGTGGTCTCCACCCAGCACGACGAGGGCGCGGAGCTCTCTCAGATACGCGCCGACATGATAAATGAGGTCATCAGGCCCATCATCCCCGCCGAGCTCGACAAGGGCGATATCAAGTATTATGTAAACCCGACCGGGCGCTTTGTCAAGGGCGGCCCCGCGGCGGACTCCGGCCTGACCGGGCGCAAGATAATCGTAGACACCTATGGCGGCGCGGCCCCGCACGGCGGCGGCTGCTTCTCCGGCAAGGACCCGACGAAGGTCGACCGCAGCGCCACCTATGCCGCGCGCTGGGTGGCCAAGAACATCGTAGCCGCGGGCCTCGCCCACCGCTGCCAGGTGCAGATAGCCTATGCGATCGGCGTCGCCACGCCCGTCAGCGTCAACGTGACCACCTTCGGCACCGGCGCCGTGCCCGACAGCGCGCTCGAGGCGGCCATCGGCCAGGTCTTTGACCTGCGCCCGACCGCGATAATCCGCGATCTCGAGCTCAAAAAGCCGCAGTACCGTCCCCTCGCCGCCTACGGCCACATCGGCCGCGAGGATCTGAACCCCGCCTGGGAACGCACGGACAGGGCCGCCGCCCTCCGCGCCGCCGTGGGCAAATAAAGCTTAAAACGCAAAAAGGACGCCTTCAGGCGTCCTTTGAGTCTCACAAAAAAGCCTCGCAGAGTTTCGCGGCCGCAGCCGCGAAATAAGCTGCAATCATTTTCGGCGGCGGCGTGTACGTCGCCGAAAATACTTCTCGCGGAGCGAAGCGTCGAATTGTCCGCCACTGGCGGAC
>CALWYQ010000107.1 GCA_944385815.1 uncultured Oscillospiraceae bacterium
AAAAGAGTCAAATGCCTGGCTGAAAAAGAAAAAATTGCAAAGAAGGCCGCTTCAAGGCTTGAAAGCGGGGATGTTGTTTTTGTCAACTCCGGTACCACGGTGCTTTTTTTGCCCAGATATATCACCATCCCCGACATCAAAATCGTTACCAATAACCCCTGCATGGCAACCGCTGAAGGCAGCGAAAACATCAACCTTATTATTACCGGCGGGGAGCGCTACCCTCAAACTCAGTCTTTGGTAGGAGACATCGCCTTATACGCCCTGTCTAAAATGAAGGCAAGCAAGTGCATTCTGAGCGCCAACGGCATCTCCCTTGATTACGGGATATCGTCGGCATTTTATATGGAAACTGCCATAAACTCCATGATGCTCAACAGATGCAGCGGGGAAAAAAGCCTTATAGCCGACTCCTCCAAAATCGGTCATTCCTTCAGCTTCATCAGCGCAGGCATAGAGATGATAGACACCCTGATAACAGACGGCAATGCCGACGAGGAGGAGCTTGCGAAAATTGCCCGTGCCGGCGTAAACGTGATAATCGCAGACTGAGCAGCCATATTTGGCAGAAAGGAGCATCTCATGGGAAGGATCGATAATAGGATAGCCGAGCTGGGCATCACGCTTCCGGAGGCGAGCAGCCCAATTGCGAACTATGTCACGTCACAGCGCTCCGGGAACCTCGTGTTCTTTTCCGGCGCCGGCGCTTTTGACGCCGGCGGCAGCCCTCTGTATCAGGGCAAGCTTGGCGCGGAAGTCTCTAAAAGCGAAGGATATCAGGCGGCAAGATCCGCCGCCGTTACCCTCATCGCCAACATGAAGAAAGAGATCGGTGACCTCGACAAGGTAACCCGCATCGTCAAGCTTTTGGGCTTTGTTGCAAGCAGCGATGGCTTTTATGAGCAGCCGTATGTCATAAACGGAGCGTCTGACTTGTTCGTAGAAGTCTTTGGCGAGGCAGGAAAGCACTCAAGAAGCGCTGTCGGCGTCAGCTCCCTGCCTCTGAACCTCCCGGTTGAAATTGAAATAATCGTTGAAGCAAGCGTCTAATAGCGCAAATCGCTTCGGCGAGGATGCTTCCCGTCGTTTATAATCAAAAACCTGCCCCGGAGCTGTTTGCATCCGGGGCAGGTTTTGTTATTTGCTTTTACCGCTGCGCTGGTTGTTCATGCGGCAGGCGCCGCATTGGGTGCAGTCTCTTGGGCAGCCGCGGCGGCGGCGCTCCTTTATATTCCGCAGGGCGTAGACCGTCCATGCGATTATCGCGAGGACAAACAGTATTTCAAGCCAAATCAAACTATCAGCACTCCTATCTGGTACACCGCAAAGGTCACAAGCCAGGCGACTATCAGCTGGAAGGCCGCCGTGAAAAGCATATACCGTGTGCTCGACTCGCGCTTTACCGTCGCGAGCGTCGCGGCGCAGGGGATGTAGAGCAGGCAGAAAACCATAAGGCACAGCGCGTTCAGGCTGCCGAAGCCAATCGAGCCGAGCGCGGCCGAAAAGGCGCTCATGCCCTCAGGCGAGGACGCGTTCACAACGCCGAAGAGCACCGCGCAGCTCGATACGACGACCTCCTTGGCCGAAATGCCGGCAATCAGCGCCACGGCTATCTGCCAGAAGCCGAGCCCGACCGGCGCAAAGACCGGCGCTATCCAGTGCCCGATGAGCGCGCCGAAGCTCTCGCTCATGTCCGTAACATAGCCGCCCGCGCCGAAATTCAGCAGCAGCCATATGACCAGAGTCGCGAGGAAAATCGTCGTGCCGGCCTTGCCGAGATAGTCCTTGACCTTCTCCCAGACGTAAATCGCCACGGTGCGGGAATCCGGCAGCTTGTACTCGGGCAGCTCTATCATAAGGTAGTTCACGCTCTTTTTTCGGTCGATGAGGTGGATCACACCGGAAACCGCTATCGCCACAAGTATGCCCACGATGTACATGGAATACGCGGCTATCATCGCGCGGCTGCCGAAAAACATCTCCGCGAAAAGTATGTATATCGTCAATCTCGCGTTGCAGCTCATAAAGGGCGTGACAAGCATCACCTTGTACCTGTCGCGCCTGTTTTCGAGCGCGCGGGAGGCCATTATGGCCGGCACGGTGCAGCCGAAGCCGAGCAGCATGGGTATGAAGGCCTTGCCGGAGAGGCCGAGGCGGCTCATGATCCCCTCCATGACATAGGCCACGCGGGCCATATATCCGCTGTCCTCCAAAAGCGCAAGGCAGAGGAAGAGTATGAGTATGTTGGGCAGGAAGGTCACTATCGTCCCCACGCCGGCGATGATGCCGTCAACTATCAGGCTCGTCAGCATGGCGCTCGCGTTCACGGCCTCGAGCAGGCCGGAAACCGCCCCGCTCAGCGCGTCGATGCCGAGCTCGAGCCAGCCCTTGAGCCAGTCGCCCACCGTGAAGGTGAGGAAAAAGGTGAGGGCCATGATGCCGAGGAACACCGGTATGCCCCAGATCTTGCTCGTCAGGAGCCTGTCCGCGCTCTCGGTGAGCTTGTCCTGCCGCTCCTTGTGCAGCAGCACCTCGGATATGATCTCGCCGATGAAGTCGTACTTCTCATTGATTATGTCGGACTCATAGCTCCTGTCGAGGACCTCCGGCAGGTTTACGGGGTATTTTGCGCATATCTCCCTGTCGGCCTCGAGCAGCTTGAGCGCGTACCAGCGGTAATTCCCGAGCCCCGGGTAGCGCCGCCGCAGCTCGGGGATTATCAGGTCTATCCTGTCCTCAATCGCGTCGGAATACACCATGGCGAACTCGTGATGGTGGTCGTGCGCGTGCGCCGTGTGCTCGGGGTGCTCATGGATAAGCGTGTCCGGCCCCGTCTGGCCCATGTGGTGCACGGCCGCGTGCATAAGCGCGTCAAGGCCGCGCCGCTTGCGCGCCGAGACCGGCACGACCGGTATGCCCAGCATCTCCGGGAAGCGGTGCAGGTCTATCTCCATGCCGCGCTTTTCCACTATGTCCATCATGTTCAGCGCCATGACCACCGGCTTGCCGAGCTCCAAGAGCTGCAGCGTGAGGTAGAGGCTCCGCTCGAGCGCGCCCGCGTCCACGACGTTCACAATGACGTCCACCTCGTCCGAGAGGATAAAGTTGCGCGAGACCGTCTCCTCCATCGTGTAGCTGGTGAGCGAATACGTGCCCGGCAGGTCCACAAGGTGTATGTCCATGCCCTGGGCCTTTATCTGGCCCTCTACCTTTTCCACCGTGACGCCCGGCCAGTTCGCAACCTTGAGGTTCGCGCCGGTATAGGCGTTGAAAAGCGTGGTCTTGCCGCAGTTGGGGTTGCCGGTAAAGCCTATCGTCATCTCATTTGCCAATGCCCTCGCCCCCTTCCACGGCAATGCTGCGCGTTATATTGTATCCGAGCGCAAAGCGCGTGCCGCGCAGCTTTACTATCATTATGCCCCTGCCCTTGCGCTCCAGCACGCTGACCGGCGTGCCGGTGGTCATGCCCAGCGCCTCGAGCCTCCGCTCGAGCTCAAAGGGCAGGTCCATGCTCTTCACAACGCAGGTGTCGCCAATGCGCGCATCCTTCAAATACATAAGCCGCCTCCGCAGTAGGTTTAAGCTAATTAGTTTGCGCTAACATTATACCTTCCCTGTCCCGATTAGTCAATCCAAAACCGACATTTTCTGCTTTTGCGCCGAACCGCAAAAAGCGGCCCGGAGGCGCATGGCGCCTCCGGGCCGCTTTTAAAACCCGCGCAATTTGAAGTAGGTCCGCTTAGCGTAGGCGTTGTCCGCTATGGCCATCACGGCAAGTATCACGGCCGCGGCCGCGGCGCTCCACGCGCCGGGCAGGACGGCGGCGCATACTATCGTAAGCGCGCCCGAGGCGGCCATGGCCCGCCCGGCGAAGCGCTGGCTGAGCGCCCAGACCTCGTCGTTCATCATGGACCACTTGCAGCGGAAGCCCACGGCGCTGTTCCTGCCCGCCTTAGGCATGGCGAGCCCGAGCGGGATGAAAAACGCGCCCATCGCGCCCATTTGCAGCTGCCAGACGCCGAGGGGCAAATCGTTAAGATTCTGCGCGTCCACCGCAGCGGCATAGAAGAAATAGAGCTGCATAAGCAGGAAAAACATGAGCATCAGCGCCGTCACAAAGCGCATGACGGGGCCCGTCATATCGTCCTTCTCAACCGTCGCGGCCAGCCGCGTCAGGCCGGCCATGGCAAGGCGCGCCGCCAGATTCAGGGCCGGGAAAATAAGCATTTCGTACTTGCTGCCGTATCTGTCCACCTCGCCGCCGAGGCCGTAGTGCGCCGGCACCTCGTCCGGCAGGAAGGCAATGGCGGCGAGGGCGGCAGCTACGCTCAGCGCGCAGAGCAGGTCAATGGCCAGCTTCAGCTTTTTCATCCGAAATCACCCTTTTGAAATACACCATGTCGCGCAGCGTGACGCCGGCCTCGACGATGGGCTCGTGGTAGTTCTCCGTAAAAAAATCCCTGACGCGGTGCGAGTAGACAAAGCCGCATTTTTCGTAAAAGGGCACGGTCAGCGGGCTCTCGCCCGTGCCGGCAAGGAGGGTGTGGAAGCGCCCGGCAAAGCGGCGCGATACAAACTCAAGCATCGCCCGGCCATAGCCGCGCCCCTGGGCCTCCGGCGCAACGGCGAGGTTCTTTATTTCCAGCACCCCGCCGCCCTCGTCCGTAACGACGCACTCGGCCGCCGCCCCGCCGCCGGAGAGAAGCACGAACATGCGCCCGCGGCCGAGATAGCGGCCGAGCATCTCCTCCGACTCGTCGGCAAGGAGCAGCAAAGGCATGTACCGCCGCTTTTCTTCGCCGTAAATCTCGATTATTTCCACTTATTCAGCGTCGATTTTTGCGTTATAGCCCGCCTTTTTCAGGGCTTCCATGACGTTTTTGCCGTGTTCCTCGCCGCCCACCTCGCAGGCCACGTGGACAAGTATCTCGTTGGGCCCCAAGATGCGGGAAAAGCGGTCGTGGTTTATCTCAAGCACGTTCGCGCCGGAATCCGCAAGCACCTGAAGCACCTCGATAAGCCTGCCGGGCGCGTCGGGCATACGGGTGGTGAAGCGCATGCGGCGGTGGCGCGTGACAAGGCCCTGGTCGATGACGCGGTGGATGAAGCTCACGTCGATGTTGCCGCCTGAGAGCAGGCAGACCGTGCGCTTGTCGTGCGCGTCCACCTTGCCGGAGAGCACGGCGGCGAGGCTGCTCGCGCCGGAGGGCTCGACAATCTGCTTGGTGCGCTCCATGAGCAGCAGTATGGCGGCGGAGATTTCGTTATCCGTTACGGTGACCATGTCGTCCGCGTATTTGAGTATCATCTCCACCGTGTGCTCGCCGGGGCTGCCTACCGCTATGCCGTCGGCAATCGTGGAGACGCGGGCCGTGGTCGTGCGCTTTTTGGCCTTGAAGCTCTGATAGACCGCGCTCGCGCCCTCGGCCTGCACGCCGATGACCTTCACGCGCGGGTTCACGTGCTTGATGCAGGCCGCGACGCCGCTCAAAAGCCCGCCGCCGCCGACCGGGACCACAACCGTGTCCACCGTGGGCAGCTCGCTGAGTATCTCCAGCGCGACGGTGCCCTGCCCGGCCATGACCTCGTAATCGTCGAAGGGGTGCAGGAAGGTCGCGCCCTCGGCCTCGCAGATCTCGAGCGCCCTGGCGTAGGCCTCGTCATAGCAGTCGCCGTGGAGGACGACCCGGGCGCCGTAGCCCTCGGTGGCCTGCACCTTGGCGATTGGCGCGGCCTTGGGCATGACGATGGTGGCGGGGATGCCGTGGCTGTGCGCGGCAAAGGCCACGCCCTGGGCGTGGTTGCCGGCGCTCGAGGCCACGACGGACTTGACCTCGCCGCGCTCGACCAGCGCGCCTATCTTGTTTGCCGCGCCGCGTATCTTGAATGAGCCGGTCTTTTGCCTGTTTTCGCACTTGAGCCAGACCTCGCCGCCGGCCATGCCGGAAAACGTGGCGCTGCGCACAAGCTCCGTCTTGTGGGTAATGCCCTCCAGGCGCTTTTTCGCAAGCTCAAAATCCCGCAGTGTAAGGTCCATACCAAAACCTCCCAATGTCCGCCATGCGCGGACGTATTCCTGAGTAAATATTATACTGTCCAGGGCCTCAAGTCAACACTTAGTACAAGTCCGCGCGCAAAATAATACGTTTGTCCGTGTATGATGTACAAGTCCGCATCCGCCGCGCAGCTTTTCCGCTCTTGACATTGCCGCGTACGGTGGTATAGTAAATACAGGATATGTAATCGGAGGCGGCGGCAATGGTAAAGCGGCGCTATTTCGGCCCCATGCTGAGGGCTCAGGCTAAGTGGCTGAACAAAATGTCCGCACAGGGCTGGCGGCTGGCCGGCACGGGCAAGCTGGACTATACCTTCGTTCCCTGCGAGCCGGGCAAATACCAGTACGCCGTGGCCTTTGTCGGCAATCTCTCCCGCGCCCACGGCGAGGAGTACGCACGCCGTCTCGCAGAGCACGGCTATAGGACCTGGTTCAAAAATGTCAATCTCCAATGGTCGCGCGGCAAGCTCCGATGGAACCCCGCCGGCGAGCCCGGCGCGAGGCTTGTCTCCGAGTACACGACGCTTGACCGCGAGCTGCTGATAGTCGAGCGCCGTGCCGAACCGGGCGAGTTCCGGCTCTGCACGGTTGAAGAGGAGCTTGAGGCCCTGCGCGGTATGCGCCGCCGCTGCCTTTGCGTATCGCTCGCCTTTGCCGCGCCCGGCGCGCTCTCCATCGCTCTCGGATTATGTACGCCGCTGCAAAGCCTCGCCTTCTGGGCCTTCGCCGCGATTTTCGCCGTGCCCTGCGCGGTGTGCGCCCTGAGGATGCACAGGCTTAAAAAGTAACAGCCCGCGGTTCAAGCCGCGGGCTGTTTGTATTTTACTCGCTCAGGCCGGCGAAGCGGGTCAGTATCGCCGCGCACTGCGCCCGCGTGGCGCCGGACGCCGGCGCCAGCAGGCCGTCCACGCCGTTTATTATCCCCTCGCTCACGGCCCAGCTGAAGGCGCCGCCCGCCCAGGCGGCCACGGCGGAGCCGTCCGGCCAGCCGTCAAGGCCGCCGCCCGTCTCGGGCGAGAGCGCAAAGCGGTAGAGCATGGTCACAAGCTCCTGACGCGTGACGCTCCCGGAGGCGTTCGTGCCGTCGGACACGCCGGAGTCAAGCGCCCAGCTCAGCGCGGCCTCCTGCCAGCCCTCGCCGCTCAGCTCGCGGCCGTCGAGCCGGGCGAGCACGGCCCAGACCATTGCGCGGGTCATCGCGCCGTTCGGGTCAAAGCTCCCGCCGCCGACTCCATCCATCAGTCCGCCCGCTACGGCCCTGCTCACGGCGTCGTAGTACCAGTCGCCCTCGGCGACGTCCGAGAACTCCGCCCCGGCCCTGACGAACAGGGCGCTGAGCGTGACCTCGCCCTCTGGCATGACAAAGCTGTCGCCGTAGACGCGCTCACCGTTTACAATGAGGCAGAGCAGCTCATAGCCCT
Source organism: uncultured Oscillospiraceae bacterium (assembly GCA_944385815.1). Classification (GTDB taxonomy): domain Bacteria; phylum Bacillota; class Clostridia; order Oscillospirales; family Oscillospiraceae; genus Scatomorpha. Next base: position 7,477 of record CALWYQ010000107.1, read on the forward strand.
CCTCCGGCACGGCCTCGACCCTGACGACGCTTCCGGCGCTCGCGTTGGAGAGCTTCGCCTTGACGCTGCCGCCCTCCGGCTGCTGCACGCTGATGCCGTAGATTTCCGGCAGGACAGGCGGCGGCGCGGCCGGTTCGTCCGGCGCAGCGGCGGCCTTTGTGACGGTGTAGGTGGAGCCGGATTTGCTCAGCGTATAGCCCTCCGCGGCGGTGATGTCTATATCCACTTCACCGGCCACTCCCTGCGCTATGATAAAGCTGATTTCCCTGTCCACGACGGCGGAGCAGTCCTTTAGCACGCTTATTACCTGCCCGTCTCCCACCTCGTCAACAGCCTCCTGAAGGCTCGCGTATCCCACGCCGTCTATCGTGGCCGCGCGCGGGTCCTCCCCGCCTATCTGGATCTCAAAGGGGCTCAGGCCGTTGTGGGAGGTGAAGCGGACGGAGTTTTCATAAGCATAGCCGACGTAGTAATATGTGCTGCCGTCCTTTATGTGCTTGATGTATACCGGGGTGTTATTGGCAACCTCAAATCCCTCGGGAATGCTGACTGTGAGCTCGATTGGCTCGTCCATGCCGATGCTGCCGGACGCGCCGCCGAGGGTAATCTCATTTTGACCGTCCCCGCTGACCGCATAGGTCCTGTACTTGGCGGAGATTTCAAGGCTCAGGGTTTTGCTCTCGCCCTCCTCTTTGTAGCCGGTCGCCTCCACCGTGAGGTACGGCTCGATTTTTATCTGCACGTCGCCGGCACCGGGGAAGGCTTCTTCAGCCGCTTCCTCGAGCCCCTCGATGGCGTTCACCTCCGTGCCCACGGTTTCCCTTATGAGGCCGCCAATATCGGCCGCTTCTATGCCCCCGGCGAACGCTTCGGCCATTTCTTTCTTATCTTCGGCAATATTTTCACCGACGCTCACCTCCGTCTCGCCGGGCTCTATCGCGTTGATGTGCTCAAGCGTTTCAAAATTGCCGATTATGGTATAGGTCGTGCTTGCCGCGCGGCCTTCGGTTCCCTCCGGCAGGATGTCCTCTACCTTTATTGTCTTTGTAGCTTCCGTGGGCTCGCCGTCGGCGCCGATGGTTACGGTTGCCCAGTAGGGGGCCTCCCCGTTGACATTTCTGACGTTTGTATAGTATCTGAGCGTATAATTCTGATCCGACGCCAGCTTGCCGCCGGTGAGGGTTATGGTGCCGTTGCCCTCCTCGTCGTAGCTTATGGACGGGACCGCGCCGCCTACAACCTCCAGCATGGTAATCAGGGCGCGGTTGTCGGAGTAGGTATAGCTGGTGTCAAACCTGAATTTGTAGTCGCCGAGGCTCTCGCCGTTTTCGTCAAACCAGCGGACCACGCCATACCAGTTGTGCCAATTGGCCTGGGCGTCCAGATTGAGATAAATCTGCCAGCCCCCGTCCACGCTCTCCTCCTCGGCGCCCTCCGGGAGCGTAAGGTTCATTGAGCTCGAACCCACCTGGTTCTTCATGGTCTCCGCCCCCTCCGGCGGAGCTATGAGCAGGGCGAGCCAATGGCAGGTTTCCCCGTTTGCCGCGCTCGCCTCAAGTCCGCGGACGGTCGCGTCGATTTCGTAAAGCTCGCCGCTCTGAGTGACTTCAAGCTTGCTGTATTCAAGCCCTTCGTTGACAATCGTAACTGCCGGCCCCTCCGCCAGCGCGCCGGTTGTCAGCAGGCCAAGGCACAGCGCGAGCGCGAGCAGGACGCTTATGCTTTTCCTCATTTTCCTTCCTCCTTAAATCAGTCTCGTCATCTCCGCCGGAGATGACGGCGGGGCCATGGCCCCTGCGCAAACCTGAATATATTTTACAGCTAACTGGAATTGATGTCAATAAAACACAGCCCGTAAACGCGCTGTTTACGGGCTGTTTTCTGTTTTGGCTCAGTAGCTGTAGTTGTGCGCCTTTTGCAGCACCATGTCCTTGACCTTGAGCAGCCGCACCTTGGTCGAGTTCTCATTTTCGGCGAGCTTCATGGAGATGTAGTGGATGTTCTCCTCAAGCTCGGGGATCATTACGTACTCGAGGGCGTTGA
>CALWYQ010000108.1 GCA_944385815.1 uncultured Oscillospiraceae bacterium
ACCCAGCGGTTCGCTGCGCTCTTGAAGGCCGCCTCGCTGTCGAGGAAGCGGAGCCACCATTCGCTGCACGCAACGTAGAGGAAGGCCGCGATGGTGCTGCCGGAGACGGAGCCCATGCCGCCGAGCACGACTATGAGCAACAGCTCATAGGTCATGGCGGAGTTGAAGGTCCTCGCCTGCACCTGGTTGACGTACATGGCAAAGAGCGCGCCGCCCACGCCGGCGAAGAAGGAGCTTATGATAAAGCTCAGGCGCTTGTGGTGCGCGAGGTTGATGCCCATGGCCTCCGCGGCGACCTCGTCCTCGCGTATGGCCTTGAAGGCCCTGCCGTAGCTGGAGTTTATCAGCAGCACGACAAGCCAGATGCACAGCGCCGCTATCGCGAAGCACACAAAGGTGGAAAGCCGCAGGACTATGTCGCCCTCGGCGTTTACGATATTGAAATTGCTGAAGGTCGGGAAGCTCTTGAGCGCGTTCGCGCCGTTGGTGACGCGGCCTATCGGGTCCCACTGGAACACGGCGCGGATTATCTCCGCAAAGCCCAGCGTGGCGATGGCGAGATAGTCGCTTTTGAGCTTGAGCACGGGCAGGCCGATAAGCCAGGCGACAAAGGCCGCCACAAGCCCGGCTATGATTATCGCAATCAGCACGCCGAGCGTCATACCTATCGCGCCGCCCACGCCGCTGCCGCCGAAAAGGTTCTGGAAGAACTCGGGGAAGGCAAAATTGATGGCGGAGCCGTCGAACATGTAATAGACGTTGTCGCGCGCGGTGCTGGGGATGGTGAAAATTGCGTAGGCATAGCCGCCTAACAGCATGAAGCCGGCGTGGCCGAGGGAGAAGAGACCGGTGAAGCCGTTCAGGAGGTTCATGCTGACGGCGATAAGGGCGTAGACCGCGCCCTTCTTGAGGGTGGTAAAAACGATGATGTTCTTGTTGGGGTCAAGGGTGTTCTCAAGCACTATAATGAGCGCGAACACCGCAAGCACACCGATAAGGGCGATAAACGCGCCCTTCTTGCTCTTTTTTTCAAGCGTAACGGCAGGCATGGCGCACCTCCTCAGACCTTATCGGTGATTTTCTCACCGAAGAGGCCGGTGGGCTTCACGCCCAGAACGATGATAAGGATAATGAACGTGACGGCGTCGGAGAATATCGAGTAGGTCGGGCTGACCTTTACGATGTTCTCGCAGATACCGATTATGAAAGCGCCGACAACCGCTCCGGGGATGGAGCCTATGCCGCCGAACACCGCCGCGACAAAGGCGCGCAGGCCGGGCAGGGCGCCGGAGACCGGCATGATGGACGGATAGTTCGTGAAGTAGAGTATGGAGCCGATGGCCGCAAGGGCGCTGCCTATGACGAAGGTAAAGCTTATTACGCTGTTTATCTTGATGCCCATGAGCTGGCAGGTTTCAAAGTCCTTGGCCGCGGCGCGCATGGCGAGGCCTATCTTGGTCTTGTTTATAAGCAGCAGCAAAAGCAGCACGAGCCCTATGACCAGAAAGGGCGTCACTATGGTGACCCACCTTGTGGTCGCCCCGGCGATGGTCACGCTGTCGGAGAGGAAGGGAATCTCCGGATAGAAGCGCGCAAGGCCGCCGGTGTAGTAGGTGGCAAAGTTCTGGATGAGGAAGCTCACGCCTATGGCGCTTATCATAACGGACATGCGCGGCGCGCTCCTGAGCGGCTTGTAGGCCACGCGCTCTATCACAAAGCCGAGCGCCATGATAAGGATTATCATAGCGGGCAGGGCTATATAGAGCGGCATGCTCGCCGACATGTAGATGACGACAAGGCCCGCCACCATAAAGACATCGCCGTGGGCGAAGTTTATAAGGCGCAGTATGCCGTAGACCAGCGTATAGCCTATGGCGATAAGCGCATACTGGCCGCCCGCGGAAATGCCCGAAAGCAATGTGGAAACAGCTAATTGCACGTATCTTCCTTCCTTTCCCTCTGGACTGCCTCGCAAAAGAGCAGCAGCCGTGTTCCTTTGCGAGACAGCCCACGTTGTAGTCTCTGACACTGTTTGGCGGGGGCCGGAGCCCCCGCCAAAGCTAAAGGTTTACGTTTTTATAATGTGTGCGGCCGAATCAGGCAGCGACAGTCTGGGTGCCGCCGTTGATCCAGGTGTTGTTGGCGGTGTCGGCGACCTTTATGTAGGCGAGGTCACGTATCGCGTCGCCCTCTTCGTCGAACTGGATGTTGCCGGTGACGCCGTCCCAGTTGGCGGTCTTGAGGGCCTCATATACGTCGGCCGGGTCGGCGCTCTGGGCGCGCTCGATGGCGTCGTAGGCGACGTTGTAGGCGTCGTAGCCCATGACGGAGACAGCCGCGATCATGTCGTTGCCGCCGTTATTCTCAAGGTTGACGCTGTCGGAATTGATGAACTCCTTGAAGCCCGCGTCGAAGTCGGGGTCGCCGCCCTCGTTGTAGAAGGTGGTGACGACGAACTCGGCGTTAAGGCCCTGGGCGGCCTCCAAAACGGCGTTGTTGTCCAGCGTGTCGGAGCCGAGGATGGGGATCTCAAAGTTCATGCTCTTGGCCTGCTGCATGATGGCCGTGCTGTACTGGATGGAGACCGGGGTCAGGATGGCGTCCACGCCCTCGCTGATGGCGGTGTTCAGGTAGCTGGAGAAGTCGGCGTTGTTCTCGGGGAAGTTGGCCTCGACAACGGTGCCGCCCATGGCCTCAAAGGCCTCCTTGAAGTAGTTGATAACGCCGGCGTCGTAGTCGTTGCCGGTCTCGCCGAGGCAGTAGACCTTGGTGGCGCCGAGCTGCTCATAGGCGTAGGCCGCAAGGACGCTGCCCTGGAAGGGGTCAATGAAGCAGGTGCGGAAGTAGTAGTCGTTGCCGACGGTGACCTGCGGGTTGGTGCAGGTGACGCCGATGGCGGGGATCTTCGCGCTCTCAAAGGTCGGGGCGGCGGCAATGGCGGCGGAGGAGCCGTAGGTGCCGAGGACCACGCTGACCTCCTGGCTCACCAGCTCGGCGGCGGCGCTGGGGGCCGCGTCGGCGGTGGACTCATTGTCAGCGGGGACGAGCTCGATGGTGTACTCAACATCGCCGATCATGACGGTCGGCTTCAGGGAGTGGGCGTACTCCATGCCCAGCATCTCCTGCTTGCCGCCGGCGCCGGAAGCGCCGGTCAGGGGCTCAAACACGCCTATCTTGATGACGTTTTCGCCGCTCGGGGCCTCGCTTTCGCCGCTGGGGGCGGGCTCATCGCCGCAGGCGGCGAGCGCAAATACCATTACGAGCGCAAGAAGCAGTGCAAGAAACTTCTTCATTTTCATTCCTCCTGTTGTCATAAACATTGTCCGGCCAGCGTGTCCACTGTGCGCGGACATATGTATTTACCAGCCTTGCGCCATATTATACTCCAACTCCCCCGCGATTGCAAGCAGTTTATTAAGTTTTTAAGAACAAATTCAAGTTAAGTTTTTGACCAATTGCAGTGCGGAAGCAACAAAGAGCGCCCGGGAGGGGCCTTCCCGGGCGCTCTTTTACTGCATAAGGGCTGAATATGGCTGCCTACAGCACTGCCGGCGTAAGGCGCCAGTCGCTGCCGCCGCGGCGCTCCTCCGCGGCCGGCGAGCCGAGAACAAAGAGGTCGCGGGCGCGCGCGTTGAGCTCAAAGCACTCCCTCGCGCCGCGCGGGAGCCTGCGCCCGGAGGCGGACTTGGTTATCACGGGCACGCGGGACCTGCCCTCGGCGAGGCGGAGCAGCTCGCGCCCCCGCCCACTCGCGGCAAGCAGCCGCGCATAGGGCGGCGTGCCCTCGTTCATGCCGGCGCGTATGCCGAGCGCCGCGCACATGCACATGCGCCTGAGCCGCGCGAGGGCGTAGCGCTTGCTCTTGGCCGCGGCGAGGACGCCGTCGAGCGTCGGCTCCTCCATGGCGGCCATGAGGCGGTTTTCAAGCCCCTCTGCGGCGTCCGGCAGCGCGGCAAAGTCCTCGCGCGAGAGCATCCGCAGCCGGCTGAGCAGGGCCGGCTCGAGCGCGCGCATGAGTATGGGCCCGCGGCCGAGCTCCCGCTCGCGCTCTATGAGCTCCAGCGCCGCGCGCGGGACAAAGGGCGATATGTCCTTCCCCGCGGCGGTCATGGTGCGCAGCTCGCCGGCCGAGCGTATGCGCCCGCCCGCAGGGCGGTCGTGCTGCGCGCCGCGGCGCTCTATGGCGAGCGGGCGTATGCGAGAGCCGAGGTCGTAAAGGGCCTTTATATATTCAACGGCGAGGATATTGTTCGGCGAGGAGATGAGCCCGGCCTCCTCGCCGATAAAGCGGCCGAGGGCGCGCTGCCTCGCGGCGGCGTAGCTCTCCCCGCCGCTGAGCTCGTCGCGCACGGCGGCGTCCACCGCGGGGTCCAGCAGGGCTTCGGCCACGCGCTCGAGCGCGGAAGTGTCCGGGCATTCGCTGCCGAAGCTGATAAAGTCAACCACCCCGAGGCTGTCCAAAAGCCCCACGGCGCCGCGCGCGAAGCCCTCTGCGCTCGAGAGCGCCCACTGCACGGGCAGCTCGAACACAAGGTCCGCCCCGCAGCGCACGGCGGCCCCGGCGCGCGCTAACTTGTTCCACTGCGCCGCCTCGCCGCGCTGGACAAAATCCCCGGACATGCAGCAGATAACGCCGCAGTCCGCGCCCAAGAGCGCGCGGGTCCGGGCTATGTGCTGCTCGTGGCCGCTGTGGAAGGGGTTGTACTCGGCGACAATTCCGGCGATTTTCATGCCAAACCTCCATAAAAGCTCTTGCGTTTTGCCCCGGCACAGGATAGAATAGGGGTTGGATTAATATTACTATCCTCAGCTCAATTTGACAATAGCAAAGAGAGGTTATCAAAATGAAAGTATTGGTTATCAACGCCGGCAGCTCCTCCCTCAAGTATCAGCTCATTGATATGGAGGGCGAGAAGCTCCTCGCCAAGGGCCTGTGCGAGCGCATCGGCATCGACGGCCACCTCAAGCACACCCCGCTGGCCGGCGATAAGCCCGTGTTCAACGAGGACATCCCCCTGCCCAGCCACGCAGAGGCCATTGCCGCCGTCATCGACAAGCTCACCAGCGCCGAGTACGGCGTCGTGGGCTCCATGCACGAGATCGACGCCGTCGGCCACCGCGTCGTCCACGGCGGCGAGAAGTTCGCGAGCAGCGTGCTCATCACCGACGAGGTGATGGCCGCCCTCGAGGAGTGCACCCCCTTTGCCCCGCTGCACAACCCCGCCAACATCACCGGCATCAACGCCTGCGTCGAGGTCATGGGCAAGGATGTGCCCCAGGTCGGCGTGTTCGACACCGCCTTCCACCAGAGCATGCCCGCCAAGGCCTATATGTACGCCCTGCCCTATGAGTACTACAGGAACGACGGCGTCCGCCGCTACGGCTTCCACGGCACCAGCCACCGCTATGTCTCCGGCCGCTGCGCCGAGCTCATGGGCAAGCCCATCGAGGAGCTCAAGCTCATAAGCTGCCACATGGGCAACGGCTCGAGCATCTGCGCCATCAACGGCGGCAAGAGCGTCGATACCTCCATGGGCTTCACCCCGCTGGTCGGCCTGCCCATGGGCACCCGCGTCGGCGAGCTCGACCCGGGCGCGATGCAGTACGTTATGAACAAGTACGGCTACAGCATAGACGAAATGCTCAATATCCTCAACAAGAAGTCCGGCGTCCTCGGCATCTCCGGCGTCAGCAGCGACTTCCGCGACCTCGAGGCCGCCGCGGAGCAGGGCAATGAGCGCGCCCAGCTCGCTCTCGACATGTTCGACTACTGCGTCGCCAAGGTCGTCGGCAGCTACGCCGCCGCCATGAACGGCGTCGACGCCATCATCTTCACCGCCGGCGTCGGCGAGAACGCAGCCACCACCCGCGCCGGCATCTGCAAGTACCTCGGCTACCTC
>CALWYQ010000109.1 GCA_944385815.1 uncultured Oscillospiraceae bacterium
ATGTACTTCCTGCCGAAGGCCATATAGCCGTTGTAGACGGTGATGCCCAGGGCGAAGAGCGTCCAGATTATGCCGAACACGCCGAAGTTGGGTATCACAACCGTGACGCCGAGGATGACGAAGAGCACGCCTCCCGCGAGGCCGATGCCCGCCTGAGCCCGGCTGGGCCGGTAGGTCACGCGCCGGCGGCGGCCGAAGCCGTTGTGATTGTTGAAGTCGTTGAAATCGTTCATTTTCCCTCTTCCATGGCCTTTGCTATCTTCACAAGGCGGCTGGTGCCGAGGCGGTCGGCGCCGAGGGCGATGAAGTCCTCCGCGTCCTGAAGGCTCTTTATCCCGCCGGCGGCCTTGACCCTGACCTCGGGCCCGACATGGGCGCGCAGCAGCGCGACGTCCTCGCGCGTGGCCCCGCCGGTGGAAAAGCCGGTGCTGGTCTTGATGTAGTCCGCGCCGGCGGCGGTCACAAGCTCGCACATCTTTATTTTTTCCTCCTCGGTGAGCAGGCAGCACTCGATGATGACCTTGAGCACCCTGCCCTCGCAGGCGCGGCGCACGGCCTGTATGTCCTCGAGGACGCCCTCCCAGTAGCCGTCCTTAATCATGGCGATGTCTGCCACCATGTCTATCTCGTCCGCGCCGTTTTTAACGGCGTCGGCGGTCTCAAAGGCCTTGGCCTCGGTGGTGCAGTAGCCGTTGGGGAAGCCGACGACGGTGCAGACCTTCATCTGCTCGCCGACGTAGGCCCTGGCGCCGCGGACGTGGCAGGCCGGGATGCAGACGCTGGCGCAGCCGTACTCTATAGCCTCGTCGCAGAGGGCCCTTATCTCCTCGCTTGTCGAGGTGACGGCAAGCAGGGTGTGGTCGCAGCGGGAAAGTATTTCGTTAATCTCCATAAAGCAGGCTCCTTATCCTTATTGTAGAGCCATTATACACCACCGCCCGGTAATATACAAGCGCGGAGGCGAATAAGCTTTGGCATCACACGGGGATACGGAGGAATTTTCATGGACGAGTCTGCCCTCAACAACCGCGCCGAGCTTCGCGGCGTCCTCGCCGCCGCGCCCGCCTATTCGCACACCAGCCGCGGCGAGCGCTTTTACGTCTTTCCGCTCGAGACCCGCCGCCTCTCCGGCACGGCGGACACGATAAACGTCATAGCCCGCGAGAGCCTGCTTAACTCGGCGGAGGTGCTTGAGGCCGGGAGGATACGCGTCGCCGGGGAGCTGCGCAGCTTTAATAACCGCAGCGGCGTAGGCGCAAAGCTGGTCATAAGCGTCTTTGCCCGCTCCATCACCCTGGAGGACGGCGAGGACATAAACCGCGTCGAGCTCTCCGGCACGCTGTGCAAAACGCCGGTGCTGCGCGTCACGCCGCTCGGCAGGGACATCTGCGACATCATGCTCGCCGTCAACCGGCGCTGCGGCCGCTCGGACTACCTGCCCTGCATCTGCTGGGGCCGGCGCGCGCGGGAGTATTCCCGCCTCGCCACCGGGGACCGGCTCAGCCTCGTCGGGCGCATACAGAGCCGGCGCTACATAAAGCTCATCGACGGCGAGGGCGTTGAAAAAACCGCCTATGAGGTCTCAATACAGGGCTGAGGCGTTAACTTATGCATTTAAATTTTTTAAAATACTGTTTTGCCTTTGTTCACGACAGCTTCACAAGTATATTTTATCATTGCGGGCGTAAACAAAAGACATGGAGGTATGAACCATGTATCCATACGACGAAGAGAAAAATGAAAACGTCGAAGAAAACCCCGCCGGGAGCGACGGCTCCTACCGCATGACCTGCCCGGACGCCGGCAAGAGCTTTGACGCCCGGCAGGAGCCCGAGCCCGGCGCCGGGACCGGCACACCCGCCGGCGACCCCTGCTACCGCGACGCCAACTACACAAGCGAAAGCGGCTCCGCCGGGGCCAGCTTCTACTCCCCCGCCACCCAGCGCAAGGAGAGCAAGCCCAAAAAGGCCCGCCGCGGCATGTCCGCCGGCGCGATCGTCGCCATCTGCCTTGTCTGCGCGCTCATCGGCGGCGGCGTGGGCGGCGTGGTGGGCATGAGCTTCGGCGCCGAGGCCGAGCCCGCGCCGACAACGGCGCTGACCCAGCAGCCCGCGCCCACGTCCTCCGGCTCCACCGTATCGAGCGAGGGCGACGGGACCATGAGCGCGAGCGACATCTACTACAGCCTCGCCGTCAAGCAGGTCGTCGGCATCTCCACCACCATCACCGGCGCCAACGTCTGGGGCATGCCGGTGCAGGGCAGCGTTGAGGGCAGCGGCTTTGTTATAAGCGAGGACGGCTACATCCTCACGAACTACCACGTCATCGAGGACGCCTATGAGGGCGGCTACCCGATAACCGTCAAGTTCTCCTCCGAGAGCGGCTACGACACCCTTGAGTACAGCGCCGAGATAGTCGGCGGCGAGCAGGAAAACGACGTCGCCGTCATCAAGATCGACGCGGACGGCCTCTCCGCCGCGACGCTCGGCAGCAGCGACGACCTGCGCGTGGGCGACACGGTCTACGCCGTTGGCAACCCGCTCGGCGAGCTCAACTACTCCATGAGCGACGGCATGGTCTCCGCCACCGACCGCATCATCACCACCAGCGAGGGCACGACCAACATGTTCCAGCTGACCGCCGCCGTCAATGAGGGCAACTCCGGCGGCCCGGTGTACAACGCCTACGGCCAGGTCGTCGGCATAGTCACCGCGCGGCCCAACAACTCCAGCGCCGAGGGCATCGGCTTCGCCGTCCCGATAGACGACGCCGTGCGCATCGCCGACCGCGAGATAAACGGCCCGCAGAACGATCCCAACGCCGAGCCGGCCTATCTGGGCATTCAGGCCCTGAGCGTTGACGACAACGCCATCAACTACTACGGCATGCCCGCCGGCGCCTACGTCACCGTGGTCAACGACGGCGGCGCCGCCAGCCGCGCCGGCCTCCTCGTCGGCGACATCATCACAGCCATGGACGGCTACGACATAAGCAGCCGCAACGACCTTGTAAATGAGCTCGCCTATCACGTGGCCGGCGAGACGGCCGTCCTGACCGTCTACCGCTCCGGCGAGTATCTCGAGATTGAAGTAACCTTCGACGCCGCCGAGACCCAGGCGGCATAACCCCCGGATATCACGAAGCCCCCGCCGGAAACGGCGGGGGCTTTGCGCGCTATCGGATATTCAGCTCGGCGGAGGAGTAGAGCACGGCGCCGCCGGCCAGCTTCACCCTGCCGTTTTCCACGGTGCAGAGCAGCGTCCCGCCGCGCTTCGAGGCCTGCCGCGCGCGCAGCCGGGCCCGGCCGAGCCGGTCGGCCCAGATGGGCGCCACATGGCAGTGCCCGCTGCCGCAGACGGGGTCCTCCGGCACGGAGAGCTTGGGCGCGAAGGAGCGCGTGACGCAGTCGTATTCTGCGCCCGGGGCGGTTATGTGCAGCAGCAGCCCGTCGAGGGCGCGCACGCGCTCGAGGTCCACGGCGGCCGAGCGCACGGCCTGCTCGTCGGCGAGCTCGCACACAAGGTCGCGCGCCATCCACGCGGCCCTGACCGGCCGGCCTATGGCCCGCTCCATCTCCGGCGTGACCGGGACCCGCTCCGGCGCATAGGCCGGGAAGTCGAGCTCGTACACCCCGCCGCGCGCCTCCACCCTGAGCTCGCCGCCCATCGTGTCGAACACAAAGCGCTCCGCGCCCGGCTGGGTGAAGTTGGCGAGCACAAAGGCCGTGGCCAGCGTAGCGTGGCCGCAGAGGTCGATTTCGCCGCCCGGCGTGAACCAGCGCAGGCGCCATTTCTCCCCCTCGCGGACGGTGAAGGCCGTCTCGGAGAGGTTGTTCTCCACGGCTATGGCCTGCATGAGCGCGCCGTCCGGCCAGGAATCCATAACGCAGACCGCCGCGGGGTTGCCCTCAAAGAGCCTCTCCGCAAAGGCGTCAACGTGATAGCATCTCATAATCCTGCCTCCCTTTCAGTCTCCCGGCCCCGCTCCCGCGGGAAGAACAGCCGGGCTTCAACATAGAACACGTTCCCCTCCGGCTTTATCAGGAGGGCGCTGCCGTATTTTTCCGCCGCACGGCGCATGGCGCGCAGGCCGTAGCCGTGGCCGTCCTCCTTTTTCCGCGTGAGCAGGCCGCCGTGCCCGTCCCGGTTCAGCGCGCCGGAAAAGGTGTTCGAGCAGCTCACGAAAAGGCTCTCGCGGTGCAGGATGCGCATCTCTAACTGTATGCTCCGCGGCTGCCCCTCGGGGACGGAGGAGACGCCCTCTATGGCGTTATCCAGCATGTTTGATAGCAGCACGGCGAGGTCGCTGTCCTCCATGTCGAGCTGCTCGGGAATCATAATGACCGCCTCGAACTCCGTGCCCAGCTCCCTCGCCCGCTCGGCGCAGGAGTTTACAAGGGCGTTCACCAGCGGGTTGTGCGTGTAGACCACGGGCAGCTCGTCAAACTCCTCGCCCAGCCTGTCGAGATAGCCGCGGACGCGCCGCAGGTTCCCCTCGAGGCAGAGCGCCTGGAGGGCGAGGACATGGTGCCGCAGCTCGTGGCGTATCGCGCGCGTCTCGTCCAGTCTGCGCCGCAGGTATCCGGCGTGCTCCACGGTGTAGCGGTTCTGCATGGTCAGGGCCTGCAGCTGGCTCTCCCACTGGGCGACGGACGCGACAAAGTCCCGCATGGCCAGCAGGAAGAACACCAGCATGAGCATGTGCTCAAGCCCCTTGACGGGCCAGATATAAAAGCTCCCCGTCTCCATTGCGGCCGAAAAGTCCGAGGCCGTATCCTGCCACCAGGCCCCGCCGCGCAGCGCGGAGACCGAAAGCCCCACCGCCATGCACAGGCTGAGCGCGGCGCCCCACATGAAAAAGCGCCTGTACCATGCGTTGCCGCGCAGGGCCAGCCACGCGCCCCCGGCGAGGGATATGAGCAGGGTCGCCGGCAGGAGCCTGCCGAGGAAGAGCTGCATCCAGGCCGCGCCCCCGGCGCTGTCAATGAGCCGCCAGGCCGCCGCGGCCGCCGCCGACAGGCAGAGCGCCGCGGGTATAAGCCAGCCCCAGCGCCGCGCGGGACCGTCCGAGTGTATCCACAGCAACCACATGATTACAAGCACGGGCAGCGCCCGCAGGCCCCAGGCCAGCACGGGCACCTCGAGGGCCCAGAGCGCGTAAATGCCGTAGCCTGTCGTCGCCTGCAGGCCCGAGCTGATGGCCAGCAGCGTTAAAAGCAGCAGGTCCCAGCCCGTCCTGCCGTGGTACAGCCCGAAGAGGAAAAACCCGGCAAGGAAGGCCGCCGTTACAAAGAACACGCCCGCCGGCAGCGCCGAGGCCGCGGCCTCGGCCGCGCTCCGGCTTGCGTACTCCGCATGGCTCGCGTACAGCGTGAGCCTCGGCAGCGCGCCGAGCGAGGCCCCGTCCGCTGCGAGGCGCGCGGTTATCCTTATCTCCTCCGCCCGGCCGAGGGTGAATACGCCGCCGGCGCCGCTGAGCGTAAGGCCTCCCGCGCTGACGGAGACGCCCTCGCCCAGGCCGGAAACCTCGATCACCGCCCCGTCTGGGAAGCCCTCGAGCGGGCGCGTGCAGGTTATTGCCGCGCCGCCCTCCGGCAGCTCAAGGCCGCCGTCCCCGCCGGGGTGCAGCGGCGTGCCGTCCTCGAGCGCGAAGCTCCATGCCGAGGGCTCCGCCGCCGGGCCCAGCTCCGTCCCGGCTATGGGCGTCTGCGTCAGGTTGACGTATGTAAGGCAGCCGAAGGCTACGAGCAGCGCAATGGCCGCTCCCACGATAAACCGTCTTTTTTCGGCCGCAAAATCCCGAATCCGTGCGCACCGGCCCATACCTTCCACCGCCTTTCCCGGCCGCAGTTTTGCGTTTTATGATATTATATCGCAAAACAGCCGGGGCGTCCACGGCGTTTTGTGAAATTTGCAAAGGCCGCCCCGGTTTTCCGGGGCGGCCTTCAGAGCAGGCGTTAATTGTGATTTACAGCGCCCTGCAGAGCGGCAGGAGCTCCCGCGCGGCGGCCTCGACGTCGTCCTGCGCGAAGAGCGCGGAGACCACCGCCGCGCCGGCAAGGCCTACGCCGGCAAGGCCCGGGAGATTTTCGCGCGTGATGCCGCCGATGGCGACGACGGGGATCTTCACCGCGCCGGTTATGGCGGCGAAGCCCTCGCGGCTCACGTAGTGGCCGTGCACGTCCTTGGTGCCGGTGGGGAATGCCGCGCCGGAGCCGAGATAGTCCGCGCCCGCGGCCTCGGCGGCGGCGGCCTCCTCAACGCTGTGCGCCGAGACGCCGATTATCCGCCCCGCGCCGAGGATGGCGCGGGCCTTTTCGCAGGCCATATCCTCCTGGCCGACGTGGACCCCGTCCGCGCCGGAGAGCAGCGCTATGTCAACGTTGTCGTTTATGACGCAGCGCACACCCATTTTGTGGCACAGGTCCACCACCCAGCGCGCCTCGGAGAGGAAGCTGCGCGCGTCGAGCTCCTTTTCGCGCAGCTGCACGAAGGTGGCCCCGCCGCGGACGGCGGCCTCTATCTGGTCGAGCAGGTGGTCCGTATCGCGGGCCCAGGCGCGGTCCGTCACCGCGTAAAGCCTGAGCTCGCCGGGATTTATCTTCATGGCGCGCCCTCCGCTTATCAGAAGTCCGCGCTGCCGAAGGTGCGCGGGTGCGGCAGAACGTCGCGGATGTTGGCCACGCCGGTGAGGTACATGATAAGGCGCTCGAAGCCGAGGCCGTAGCCGGCGTGGCGGCAGGAGCCGTAGCGCCTGAGGTCGAGGTACCACCAGTAGTCCTCGGGATTGAGGCCCAGCTCGTTCATCCTCGCTTCAAGCACGTCGAGGCGCTCCTCGCGCTGGCTGCCGCCTATAAGCTCGCCTATCGCGGGCACAAGGCAGTCCGCCGCCGCGACGGTCCTGCCGTCCGGGTTCATGCGCATGTAGAAGGCCTTTATCTCCTTGGGGTAATCGGTGACGAAAATGGGCTTTTTGAAAATCTCCTCGGTGAGGCAGCGCTCGTGCTCGGTCTGGAGGTCGCAGCCCCAGTAGACCTTGTAGTCAAATTTGTCGTTGCGCTCGCTGAGGAGCTCCACGGCCTCGGTGTAGCTCACGCGGCCGAAGTCGCTCGAGGCAACGTGCTCGAGGCGCTCTTTGAGCCCCTTGTCAACAAAGCTGTTGAAGAACTCCATCTCCTGCGGGCAGCGCTCCATGACGCGGCGTATGACGTACTTTATCATGGCCTCGGCGTTATCCATGTAGTCGGTGAGGTCGGCGAAGGCCATCTCGGGCTCTATCATCCAGAACTCGGCGGCGTGGCGCTGGGTGTTGGACTTCTCGGCGCGGAAGGTGGGGCCGAAGGTATAGACGTCGCCGAAGGCCATGGCGAAGTTCTCCGCGTTGAGCTGGCCGGAGACGGTGAGGTTCGCCCTCTTGCCAAAGAAGTCCTGGCTGTAGTCAATGCTGCCGTCCTCGTTCCTCGGCGGGTTGGCGAGGTCGAGGGTGGTGACCTCGAACATCTCGCCCGCGCCCTCGCAGTCGCTGGCGGTTATGAGCGGGGTGTGGACGTAGACAAAGCCGCGCTGCTGGAAAAACTCGTGGATCGCCGCGGCGGCAACGCTCCTCACGCGGAAAACCGCGGAAAAGAGGTTCGTGCGCGGGCGCAGGTGCTGTATGGTGCGCAGGAACTCAACGCTGTGGCGCTTTTTCTGCAGGGGATAGTCGGGCGTGGACGCGCCCTCGACCTCTACGGAGTGCGCCTTGAGCTCAAAGGGCTGCTTGGCCTCCGGCGTGAGCACCAGCTCGCCGCGGACGATGAAGGCCGCGCCGACGTTCTGGCGGGCTATCTCGTCGTAGTTGGCGAGCGCCGCGCGCTCGAGCACCACCTGAAGGTTCCCGTGCGCGGAGCCGTCGTTGAGGGCTATGAAGCCGAAATTCTTCATGTCGCGTATCGTGCGGGCCCAGCCGCAGACTGTAATCTCACGGCCGGTGAAGCTGGCCGCGTCGGCGTAAATGGCGGAAATCCGCTCGCGTTTCATGTTAAAATTCCTCCCGGAGGCCGGACGGCGCCGGCTTTAAATTCTCTTTACATACGGCGCATCGTGTATTTACACGCGCCGTGTCTTAGTATTATAATATGTAAGCAGGAATATTTCAACGGTTTTATGTCCGTGGAGGCAAAGTATGGCTCGAATTTACGAAAGCATAACCGAACTCATAGGCTCAACGCCGCTCATGCACCTCGGCCGCTTCGCCCCGGGGCTCAACGTCCTCGCCAAGTTGGAGCGCGCGAACCCGGCCGGCAGCGCCAAGGACCGCGCGGCGCTCTATATGATACGCGACGCCGAGGCCCGCGGCGAGCTTGCGCCCGGCGGGCTTATAATCGAGCCCACAAGCGGCAACACCGGCATCGGCCTTGCCGCCCTCGCCGCCGCGCTGGGCTACAGGGCCGTTATAGTCATGCCGGACTCCATGAGCCCCGAGCGCGTGAAGCTCATCGCGGCCTACGGCGCCGAGGTGGTGCTCACGCCGGGGGCCGGCGGCATGTCCGCCGCCGTGGAAAAGGCGGAGGAGCTCCGGCGCAAAAACCCCGGCAGCATCATCGCCGGCCAGTTTGAAAACCCGGCCAACGCCCGCGCGCACTATGAGACGACCGGCCCCGAGATATGCTCCGACGCCGGGCGGGTGGACGTATTTGTCGCCGGCGTGGGCACGGGCGGCACGATAAGCGGGGCCGGGCGCTGCATAAAGGAGCGCAACCCCGGCGCGCTCATTGTGGCCGTGGAGCCGGCCTCGAGCCCGCTCCTGAGCGAGGGCCGCGCGGGCGCGCACGCCATACAGGGCATAGGCGCGAATTTTGTCCCCGCGGCGCTGGACAGCTCGGTCTATGATGAGATAGTCACGGTCACGGACGAGGCCGCGCTCGCCGCGATGCGCGAGCTTGCTCAAAGCGAGGGCCTGCTCTGCGGCGTATCCTCGGGCGCGGCGGCCTGGGCGGCGCGCGAGATAGCGCGGCGCGAGGGCTTCGCGGGCAAAAACGTCGTCTGCCTGCTGCCGGACACGGGCGAGCGCTATCTTTCCGTCTGGTGATTTGGAGGTAAGTAAATGAAAAGCCTGCTGCTTATAATAAACCCCGTCGCCGGCCGCGGCACGTACAAGAACGGCCTCGGCGAGGCGCTGCACACCCTGCACTCCGCCGGCTACGCCCCGACGGTGCGCTTTACGACCCGCGCGGGCGAGGCCGTGGACCTGGCCGCCCAGAGCGCCGGGTACGACCTTCTCTGCTGCATGGGAGGGGACGGCACGCTCTCCGACGTCGTCGAGGGGCTCATGCGTCTCGACGAGGCCGCCCGCCCGCCGGTGGGCTACTTCCCGCTCGGCACGGCGAACGACGTTGCAAGCACCCTCGGCCTGCCCAAGGGCGACAGCCCGGCCTGCGCCAGAATCATAGCCGGCGGCGAGGCTCGCGCCTGGGACGTCGGCGACATGGGCGGCGGGCGGTATTTTACCTATATCGCGGCCTTCGGCGCCTTTACTGACGTCAGCTATGAGACGCCGCAGCAGAACAAGCAGGCGCTCGGCCACCTCGCCTATGTGCTCGAGGGCGTCAACCGCCTGACGCGCCTGCCGCACGCCAAATGCCGCGTCGAGCTCGACGGCGGCGTAGTGGAGGAGGGCGACTTTATCTTCGGCGGCGTTAGCAATTCCCTCTCCGTGGCCGGGCTTGTAAAGCTCGACCGGGAGCTTGTGAGCCTCGACGACGGGCTCTTTGAGGTGAGCCTCGTCCGCTTTCCGGAGACGCTCGCGGGGCTCAATCAGCTTATGAGCCAGGCCGTGAGCCGGAACCTCAACGGCCCCGCGCTCAAGATCCTGCACTCAAAGAGCGTAAAATTCACCTTTGAGCGCCCGGTAAGCTTCACGCGCGACGGCGAGCCCGGCGGCGCTTTTTCCGAGCTCACCGTAACAAACCGCCGCGCCGCCATAAAAATTATCAGCTGAGCAAAATAACCCCTTGACACACGCCCGGCCGTGTGGTATTATAATAAGGCTCATTAAGGGCGCCATATCGCGGGGTGGAGCAGTCCGGTAGCTCGTCGGGCTCATAACCCGAAGGTCAGTGGGTTCAAATCCCCTCCCCGCAACCATAAAACCCAGTGTTTTCAGGCATTTCAGCCGATTGCACTGGGTTTCATTTATTTCCATTTGCCCTTAGAGCGGGACTATAGCGTGACTTTTACTGCATTCAATACCGATTGCAGCTGTGCCAAAAACTTTTTGTGTAAAGGTATATACCTTGACTCGTGCGCATAACAAAGCCCGGAGATTATCCGGGCTGTTTGCTTATGCTTCTTTTCTATAGAGAAGCTCGTCTATTTTATCGCTTGCTGCTGCGTCGCTCTTGGCGAGCACATGGGAATATATATCAAGCGTTGTGCTGACCTTGGCATGGCCGAGACGTTTAGAGACGGTGAGTATATCTACGCCCTGAGCTATCAGCAGACTTGCCTGTGTGTGCCTCAGAAGATGTGGATGCAGCGGGGGCAAGCCATGACGCTTGGAGAACTTGGCGAGCCAGTCAGTTGGTGAATCCGGGTGCATGGGTGTGCCGTCCTCGGCTGTGAGTATGTAGCCCGAGGGCATTATCCGCAAATCGGAGAAATGGCGCAGCTGCTCAACTCTCCATCTTCTCAGCAGATCCATTACAGAGGATGGCACTGTGACATAGCGGCTTTCATCGGTTTTCAGCGTCGTGCTTATTGCTCCGCTCTCGGCGGTATAGACGCGGTTTTCAGCGAGGTATAGGCGGCTGTTCTTCCAGTCCACTCGATTCCAGCGTAAGCCCATTACTTCACCTCGGCGCGCGCCCGTCGCAATCAGGAGCTGAACGCACACCTGCCATTTAAGCGGCTCGGTCTGAAGCGCCCTGAAAATATCTTCAACGTCCGACACTTCCAAAGTGTTCATTTCGTGTCTGGGCGCTTTGGGCGGCGTAGCTCGCTCAGCGACGTTGAACTGTACGAGACCCTCTTTTACTGCCTGCGCAAGTATGGTGCTGATAAGCCTGTGGTGCTCAATAATGGTCTTGGGTGAAAGAGTATCGTTTGACTTTACAATCTTGAAATACTCTTTCATTGTGCCGCCCATGGCCTTTGCTATGCGTTCTGCCGTCTGTAGGCTCATTGCCTGTCCTCTGGCGGCCGAAGAAACAGAGGCCGGGGAAACGTGCGCCTGAGCCGCAAAGCCCGCCTGCGTCAAGCCCTTGCGTTTGAGCCACGCAGATATATTAACGCTGGCGATAGCGCGCTCAGAGTCGAGCCTCTGGCCGGGCTCTGCGAGCTTGGCATAAAAGCGGTTTAGGTGTTCGGCTCTCATGTCTTGCAGCTTAATACAGCCCAGCTCGGGGTTTATGCGTTTGAGCATATCCCGATAGCGGGAGAGGGTCTTGACCTTTGCGCCGTTACGCTCCTTCATATCGAGTACATAGGCGGCGTATTTTTCAAACGTGGGCTTCTCAATAGAAACTTGACCTTTCCTGCAAGACTCTTCAAATAGCGTCGTCTGCCGTTCAAGCTCCTTCTGAACTTGACGCTTGGTCATGCCAGGCGAGGGCTTCCACGTCAGCATATAATCTTTAAGACGCTTGCCGGAAGCATCGCGCCCGCGGAACACGCGGATTTGATAGCTTATGACATTTCCGTTCTTGTCGCGGCGCTCAGATACGTTTGCCATATTCTTTCGCCTCCAGCTCAAGCAGCAGCCTCACGGCCTCCAGCCTCTGCGAGGGAGTGCTGTCAGGGTTATCACGAATTTGCCGCAGCGCGGCAAGGTTGGCCTGCCTGTCTGCTTGGCGGGTTTGAATATATGCGGAGAGGTCAGCCATAGTAACCACCAACAATGCGCCCGTATTGGAAAGCTATTTTACACCACGTTGCGATTACGCTGTATATCGAATTGAAAGCAGGGTCATTATATCTCTCGCTCTGCCCTATTTCAGCCAGTGACTGCTTGAGAATATCTCTGGCAGGGAGCGGCTGGCAGTCCTCAAGTCCATTTTCGTAGTCAAGATTCATCAGCTCTGTCGCCATGGACAATATCTGTTTTTCATGACCGTCAAGCCCTTGCCCCCGCAAATACTCCTGAATTTCTATAAATGTCTCCGGGGGCATTGGAAAACGGACTTTACCTTTAATATCCATTATGCTCCTCATTTATGCTGCTCCTGTTCTGTCGTCTCACGACCTGCTTCATAAGCCCGCTCACACCAAAGGTCTGCAAGTTGAAAAAAGGCCGGCATTTCCTCTACAATTCCTTTTAATTCTTCGTGATTGACCTGTGCGCGTTCGACAACCTCATACACTGATCTATACCGCGCGCCCTTCAGCCCTTTGTCATAGTAGTCGTTAACGATGCCTACAAGTATTTCGGCGGCTTGTCTACAAGATTCGTCTGGCTCACAGTCGGCAGGCCGCTTTGGATACGCGAGAAATTCATCTACGGTCAGCGGAAATCTGACGGCCATGCGCATTTCATTTTTGCTGATACTCATTCTATTTCCTCCTTGATTTTCTCGGAGGATGCCGATATAATTTTATTATCAGCGCCCTCCAGTGGTGTTGTGCGCCTCTTGCATCTCGCTTTGGTCGGCATGGGTGCAAGGGGCTTTCTTTTTGTGGCTTTCTGTGCCTATTTATATTGTACTCAAATATAGGTATGCTGTCAATAGAAACATACTCTTATTTGATTATAAACATATCGCTATACTTGACACACTAAAGAACGTTAAGTACAATACCCATAGAAAGCAGGTGCTGGTGTGGCTGGAGCAAAGGCAATTAAACAACTGCTGATAGAGCGAAAAATGACGCTAAAATCTTTAGCTGAAATGCTGGGTATTGAACCGCAAAGCATGAGAAACAAGTTGTACCGCGACACATTTACCTATGCGGAGATTATAAAAATAGCAGATATTTTGAACGCAGATGTTCAAATCATCACACGGGACACACATAAAGTTTTTTAAGGCCGAGGGGAGTAAAGAATGAGGACGCTGTACCATGCAACAAATCCAGAAAATGTGCTTTCAATATGGACTAATGGACTTCTCCCCTCTGCCGATGGATATGTATATTTGGCAGAAAAGATAGACGATGCAGTAAAATTTAAGTCGTTGACGCTTCCGGAAATGTATATTTTCCCTGTCAAGGTGGCAAAGAAAGATGAAGCAAATCTTGAGGAAACATTTGACCATTCTTTCTCCCTATTCAAATGCCGATCCTTTGGCTTCCGGGGGGCTATACCACCTAATAAGCTGGGCAATCCGATACATTGGAAAAGAGAATAAAGGGCAGAAAGGCCGAGGCTTGGGTTCCCCGGCCCCTTTTATGTCGTGGTGGTAGTTATCCTCTCTTGCCCCGCCGTGGTCTTAATCATCCCTGTGCCGGGTGTTTGCGCAGTCAAGTTTGGCCTTTTCTGCCGCCGCTCTGCTGGTCGCTTTCTGCGCCTCGCTTGCAATGCGGGGCGGTCGAATCTTAATCCAATTTTGGGGGATTGTAAAATCGACTGCGGCTCCGTCGTGGCTCACTCTGTCAATCCGGCAATCCTCCGGGCGCTCCTGGGTCAGCTTGTCCAGTGTGCGCCGCAGTCGGTGAGCAATAAGCTGTACCGTGACAGCTTTACTTTTGACGAGGTGGTCAGCATCTGCGAGAGCCTTGACGCAGACGTCAGGATTATTACGCGGGACACAAATAAGGAGTTTTAGATAAGGCCGGGACGCTATATCCCGGCCTCGTTTTTACACCATTTGCAGGGTTTTGCCATACATTCGGTTTTGCCTGTTCTGGGCTTTGGTTATACGCTGGCTCACCTTTGCGCCGTCAAGATAAACGTCTCCGCCGTTTTCGCGTATTGCCGTTATTACCTGCTGGGTGCAGGACAGAAGTACATTTATAACCTCTCCGTTATTCTGTTCCTCGCGGAAAGTCTCGCGCAGGAGCTTTTGCGGGGTCACAATTTCGGGGTTTGCCCTTGCGCCGGGGTATTCGCCTGCGAGTATAGCCGTGGGCTCGGTCAGGACGCCGCCGTTTGCAAGAGCGGCCAGAGCGGGAACAGCTGCCAGAGCGGAGCCGCCGGTTAAGGTTATCGCTGCAACTGTAATACCTGCGAGGGCGATACCGCCCAGCACAGGCGCAGCCCAGCTTTTATTTCCGCTCCACCAGTTAGAAATTTTCTCGCCTATACCCTTCATGAAGCCGACAAAGCTGTCCCACGCCGCCGAAAGGCCGGATATAAAATTTTTCACGAAGCCGCTCACGGCGCTGGCGGCGGTCTTAATAAGATTGCTGCCCCACGAGGCGAAGTTGGAGCTGACAGAGCCTATCCAAGACGCCACCGCCTCCGCCGCGCTCGTCAGGCCGGAGCCGATGGACTCGGCTATATAGCTGACAGTTGTGCGGATGTTCGTCATTACGTTTCCGCCCCATTCGGCTATTGACGCGGCCGTGTTGCTTATGAATGTGCTTATACGCTCTTTGGCTGTCGCAAGGCCACTTTCTATCGCCGTCTTGACATAGGTAAATGCGGTCGTCACGTTGGCCTTCACATTTGTTCCCCATGTTTTAATACGTTCGAGTCCGTTGGTCAGATATTCCTGCACAGCTGTAATCGCACCTGAAACGGTTACTTTGATATTCTCCCACGCAGACGAGAAGCTCTCACGCAGGGCAACAAGCCCGGATTCTGTCGGCTCCGTTGCGAGCTCGGGGGCGATTATGGGATTTTCAGCCCACACAGGTACCGGCAGGGGTGAAAGCGCCCACGCAGGCAGGGTCAAGGCTGCAAATATCGGAGCAGGTATAAATTCAGGCACCCATTCAGGCACGGGAATAGGCACTGTTGCCCACTCCGGCAGAAGCAGAGGCGCAAACTCTGGCGCGGGTACCGGGTCAGGGCTCCACATGGGGGATTTGATAATGTCAGGCAACTTGACAGAGTCGACAGACGTCTCTTCAAATCTGACACCGCCAAGAGTACCGCTGATCCCACCGCCTCCCGAGCTGTCGTCCAGTATGTTCAGCTCGTCAATCGGCAAAAGGGCGCGCTGCATCCTTTTTGCCGCGCCTGTCACGCCGTCCATACTGTTTGCCGTACCGTCCAGCGAGCCCGCAAAGTCTGTCTGCGCCTTCGTCGCTTGAATTACGCTGTCCTGCCCGGTAAAGAAGCCTATCACGCGGGCAAGCAGATTTAGAATACCCGCCACGGCGTCAAGGATGGTTACAACTATCGGCGCTATGGCCTTGATAATGGGATAAATCACCGCGGCGAGCGCGTCGCTGACGTATTGAAGGCTCGACTTTATTTCAGACAGGGTTTGATTAACTCCGTCGTTTTCTTTTGCCATTTCGCCGAGACTGTCTGATATTGCTCCTGTAATTGAATAGATTGCGCCAAACAGCGCAAAGCTCGTTACCATGCCGCGTATAGACTTGGCGAGGTAAGACATACCGCCTGCGCCCGTGTTTCCCGCCTTCTTCACGCTCTTGCCGAGCTGCTCCGCGCTCTTGGACGCAGCCTTCAAGTTGGAATTTACGGACTTGGCAGACGCGGAGACCTTTTCAAGTGCGGGTTCAGCAGCCCTTATTTGCTGAGCGGCTTTCTTTACCGGCGCTGCCGTCTTGTCCGCGGCGTCCGCCATACTTCCGCGCATTGTGCGGATTTTGGCGTCAGCCTCGTCGACGGCGCTTGAAAGGCGCTTTATAGCCGCCTCTGTCGCCCTGACTTCCTTTTCTACGGCTTCGTTAGTGAGCGGATTTCCTATCCCTCGGAATTGTTGCAGGTTTTCAAGGCGCGTTTGCAGCTTTACAAGCGCATCGCCGTCCTTGATGGCCTGAGACTCCACGCGCTTCAGTTCCCGCTCCAATCTGGTCATGCTTGGCGCTTTAGCGACGGCTTTTAGCTGTTGGCTTGTTTTTTCAAGTCCCGGCTGTTTCGCAGCAGATTGCAGACGCTGGAGGGATGCGCTAAGGCGGTCAAGAGATGCTGCCGCACTTTCAGACTCGGCGGTTACTTTGATTTCAAGTTTATCAACTTCCAATGTATCACCACCTTATAGTTGTACTTTAGACGTGTCTGCCGTTTCCGCCTTTACCCAGCTCTTGCCGCGCTCGACGAGCTGATTACAATATGCTATAACCCGCAGGCGTTCATTTTCAGCATATTGAGCCTGCTCCTGCCGCGTAAGGGGCTGAAGCTCCATGCGCGGCTCTGTTGGGTATTGATACGATGCGCGTCCCTTCCCGTGCATAGCGGCTGACAAAACGGCTGTAATCGCTTCAAGAGTGTAGTGGCCGAACATCCATGCCTCACGGTTTAGCTTCCGATAATACCCGGCGGATATGGCCTGAAGCTCCGCCGGAGTCATTGTCAGAAATTCTGAGTAAGCCACTCCGACGCTGGCCGCGGCTGTCAGCCATTCCCTCAGTCGCTCTTGGTCTCCGCCGCCGCGTGTTTGAAAAAACCGCTTTCCTCGACGGCCTTGTTCAGCTCTGCTATTAGCTCGTCCAGAGTTCCGCCGCCGCTCAGGTGCTCGTCTATGGCCTTCTGTCCGTCCTCGAGAGTTCCGCCCACAGCGAGAGCGGCAAAGCCGGACAGAAAGGCAAGCGGGCGGGTGGAAAGGCTGCCAACGGGCAGCCCCCATGTCTCAAGCGCACACATATCGGAAAAGCTGAAGCGCGGGGTCTCGTATTTTTTGCCTGCTATAATCATTCGTCTATCTCCTTAAAGTCAATTTGTGTTTTGTTCACGATTTCTGCAATTATCTCCGTAGCGTCGGCGTGACGGATGCCGGGCGGCGTGTGCGTTTCAAGTATTTTCTTACGCCGCGCCTCGCCTTCCATGAGAGCCGTCTTAATGCGGTCAAATTCTGCTATGTAGTTCATATTTGTTCCTCGTTCGGGTTCCTTCGGCGGAGGCGTTCAAATTCGTCCATCAATGCCCGCGCCTCCGCCTTGCTGCACAGTGCAAAATCCTGCATGATATGCACAGCGTTTGGCTGCCCTCTGAAATAT
This sequence comes from uncultured Oscillospiraceae bacterium, assembly GCA_944385815.1. GTDB lineage: Bacteria > Bacillota > Clostridia > Oscillospirales > Oscillospiraceae > Scatomorpha. The sequence goes on from CALWYQ010000109.1 coordinate 17,043, forward strand.
GTCCAAAGCTCAAAAAGCTCAGCTTTGGAGTAGCCGCGCTCAGAAATAGTGCGCGAGACCTTCGGCGGCTTTTCTGTCGGCTTCTGCCTGCTGTCTGCCTGTCTGCGCCGCATTTTCCACCGCGCGTATATCTTCAATCTGTACGCGCTCAGACGCCGCCTTAAGTTTTTCCGCCCTCTGTACTTCGGGGCTTATAATCTCGCCGTCGTCGCTTTCAAGCTCGGCAAACTCACCGAGGCTCGGGACAAAATCTGCCTCCCATCGTTTGCTCATTTCATCCAATTTTCCAAGCAGGCTTTTGAACTCCTGCCGGCGCACTATCAAGTAGGCGCTGTCAGGGCGGCCGCCATAGCCTCCAACGCTGCCGTCAGGACGAAAAACAGGCCGGTCTGGCATAACTTCAAGGCCTTCGTGCAGGTAGTCAGCCGCATACATCACAGGCGTCCTGACAGCCTTCTCTATGGCGTCTATGTCCATCTGGAATGACTCTACGCCCGGGATGGTCAGCATATATCCGCAGCCTTTGGCAACGCTCTGAAGGGCGCGCAAAGCTGTAAAGTTACCCTCAGCAGCTGTGATATAGCCCTGAAGCTCGGAGCGGCTCAGTGTCAAGTTAAAGTCTTTAATATCACGCAGGCTGTCCATGTAGTCACGACTTGGTCTGGCGGTTATATACTCACTTAGCGCAGCCTTCAGGCGCGGAAGGAGCCGGAGCGTTATTTCGTCATGGAGTTCTTTGTCAGCCTCAAGTGTTTTCGTCCGAGCGGAAGTGAGCAGCTTTGTTTTGCTTTCCGCAAGTATTGCGGCCTCGTCCTTAAACTTTGCCGACTCACGCTTTGCATTCTCGACGTCACGCTGATAGCCTGAGAGAGTGGCATTCATTGCCGCCTGATGGCGTATAAATGCGCCTCGAATTTCACCGATAATCTGCTTTGCACCCTTCACAGCTTTTCCCTCCCGGCAAGCAGGACACCAAGCCTGACAGCGTCAAGGCCGCTCATGTTGCTGATGTTGTTAAGCGCATACGACGCGAGAACATCACGCGCTATGTTGCTTTGCGCTTTGCTCAGCGGCGGCGCATCCTCCAGTTCTCCAAGTATTTGCAGCACAAGCGCCGGATCTTGCGTTTTTGTGAAATCAACTTTACTGTTCATTAAATTCTCCTTATTCGTCATCTACGATACTGCCGGTTATTCGAGCCTCCAGCGCCGTCATATCAATCTCTTCGCCAAGCGGCTCCTCTGTTCTGGCTATAATCTCCACGCTCTCACGCAGGCCGTAAACGGCTTTTTGCAGGAAGATGCTCACGATGCCGTTACAGTCATTTTTCAGCGCGGCGTCGGCGAGAATGTCGGAAAAAGCGTCCTGACAAAGCACCAGCCATTGTGCCGTTGACGCCGGGCTATGCCGCCAAATGCAGTCATAAAGCGCCTGACGGCTCAAGCCCATTGAACGCGCGAGGCCGGAAACAGACGGGAAGCAGGCCGCGGTCTCGCAGGCTTTCAGGTACAGCACCGTTCGCCTCTTAACCTCGTCAGTGCTTGCAAGACTCACAGGCTCCTTTGTAGCGGCCTCGCTCAGTTCTGCCGCCGTCCGGGAAACGAGCTCAGAAATCCGCATTTCTGAAAATTCGGCAGACTGAGCCTTATAAAGTTTTGAAGTTTGCCGTTGTTGTCGGCCTGACTCAATCATTTCTCCCATGTCCTGCGCGGGGGTATTTTTACCGTGGTTGGTCAATATATATCACCTACTTTCATAATTCAGGGACGCATACCCCGCACACAAAAAGGCGTCGCTTGCGTCCCTAAACGTCCCTGCTTCAGCAGGCGTACAGTGTCGTTAGTGCCGTACAGGGACGTTAAGGGACAATAGAGACGTATTTTTTTGTATGAAGGCGCTGTCCCTTTATTTCAGCTTCGTCTGATAGCCATCTGGGTTTTTATACCGTTCAATGCGGATGCCGCGGCTTCCGTTTGATTTATGGCCGCAGGAGACAATCAGGCCGTCACGCTCCTGTAAATCGCGGACAAGCTGGCCGGACAGCTTTTGCCGCAAGTCGTTTGTTGAATAGAACGGCGGAAAGCCCAGCAGCTTAGCGCCTGTCTGTCTGACGTCCTCATAGCTCCAAAAGCCGCCGCCCGGCCGTTCCTCTGCGAGGTGGTTTAGTACTTGTACGAGGGGCTCGCGTTCGTATGGTATGCCGCGCTCTGCTCGCTTCAAAAGGCCGGAAAGGTCGTCGGCCGTTACATCGCTGTAGCCCTTCCAAGTCACCCCGCCAAGGTTGCCGATTGAGTAGGCTATACTGCGTCCCCGCGGGGCATTGCTGCATTTAACGTGGACGGCTATGCACTCGTCATCAACGTCTGGATTACGCACAACCTGAATGATGGAGCGCATGGCCGCGGGAATATCCACCGAGCCAAGCGAGCGGTTTACCGGTGATTTTTCGCTTGCCGATTTGCTCATGTGCGCAATGATGGCACAGGCGCAGTCGTTGCGCGCGCACATCTCGAAAAGCTGAGCGAGCGCCGGGCGAGTTTCATTTGAGCGGAACATATCAATTCCTGCTCCGAGGAACGCTTGAAACGGGTCGAAAATAACGAGTCTGGCTTTAACCTGCCTGATCGCCGCCTCTACCTCCGGGCTTGTAAACGTCAAGCCCGCTGTGCTTTGCATGAAATGACAGCGCGTTAAATCTCCGCCGTCCGCTTCAATTCGTCCTCGCAGGACGGGAAGGTCGTCCTCTACAGAAAGCAGAAGCACATTGCCTGGCTGCTCTATTGCTGAGCCTAAAATGGGTTTGCCGTTAGAAACGTGAGCGGCCACGGCGCACATAAACGCCGTCTTGCCCGTACCGTTGTCGCCCTGCAAAAGTGTGCCGCGGCCGATTTGAAAATATGGAGCTATCAGCCAGCGGGGCGGCTCATAAGGGACATCGGCGGCGCAGATAATACCAAGCCTGCTGTTTATCTGCTCCACAGCCCTCGCCTGCTCTTCTATAGGTATTCCGCTCCGCTCCCTCTGCTCTATCGATTCGAGGCTCTCCCCGCTTTGAAGAAGATAACTAAGCGCATCGGTCACTGCATCGCCTCGCTGTTTCTTGATTGAGCGTCAAGAATGTCGAGCAGGGCAGGGATATTAAAGAGCGTCCTTGTGCCACTTTTAATATACGGGTATATCCCTGAGTCAAGGCCTTTTTGTAACGCTCTGCGCGATAAACCAGTAATCTTCTGTGTTTCAGGAAAGCCTTGATATACAGCGCCCTGATAAATGCGTTTGTTCAAGGGAAAAACTCCTTTCGGTAAAAAATAAGGGCTACAGCGGCGCAATAATGCACTACTGTAGCCCTCTGGCTCTCTCTTCCCGTACCTATGTACGGGCGCATACAGACAGCGCCTCGTTGCGGAAGGCTCTTAACTAAACGCTTTTGGCTCTGTCGGTCTTGTTATTGAGTTTTAAGGTGTACACCCTTTATTTGTATCTTATCATATCTGCTCATCAATGTCAAGCAATATTTTGTGTTTTACGTCATGTTTGCACACAATATATAGTGTTTACACATTTCAAAGCCTCTAAACCCCTTTTCTCCTTTCGCGGGTATTTGCACACATTAGCAGGGGGTGTGTGACTCCCGATTATCCCCCACGGATGTTCTTTCTGATAGCACGGAGCCGCAGGGATACGGCGTAACAAAAGCGTGACTGTGCGCTCTCGGCGTGACTTTAGCGGGACTATTTCAGCAAGAAAATACCACATGCTACAACAAGGCGCGGCGAGATATAACACAATATATAGCGTTTAATTCAGATATATTGATGTGAAATACACTATATATAGATAATTTGCAGTGAGCCTTAAAAAGCTACGAAAAGACTCTACGCTTTCTCATAACCCGAAGGTCAGTGGGTTCAAATCCCCTCCCCGCAACCAGCGTCGGAGCAAAGTCCGCTTTGCTCCGACGATCTTTTTTGCCTGCGGCAAAAAAGAACGCCATCCACTTCGCTGCATCCGCGACTCCTTCCAAAATTGAACCCACTTCGTTGGGCTTCAATTTTGTGTTTTGCGAGCGGTTATTCGCTCAAATACTCAAGAACACTCGTGCCATAAAAACCGTTTATTTCTTTGGAAACAGGCGGTTCTTCTTACTTTTCGGGCGTTTTGATTTTTGGCTGACGGCTGAAAGCTCAACTTTGGTTCAACTCGCTTCGAGAAATTCAAAAGAAGCGGTTTATAATCCTCGGCATGAGCCGGCAGGCGAAGCTACTTGTAGTCTGCCATTGTTATAGGGCGTCGGAGACAGTCGTCCGTATCATTTCGGCGCGAAAGGCGACCAGAAACGAGTCCGCGCAATATCAAGGATGGGAGTGAACAGCATGAGAGACGAGTACGACTTCAGCAATGCGGTCAGAAATCCGTATACGAAGAAGCTGAAGAGGCAGATAACGATAAATATTGACAGCGATACTATCGACTACTTCAAGGAACAGTCAAGC
>CALWYQ010000110.1 GCA_944385815.1 uncultured Oscillospiraceae bacterium
TCCGTCAGCGTCATGCCGGAGAGGATGGTCTCGGCGCGCGAGGGCGTGGGCTCCGGCGTCGGCTCCGGAGTGGGCTCCGGCGTGGAGGTGGAGGCGGCCTCTGGGGCCCTGGTAGGCTCCGGGGCGGGCGAGCCACAGGCGGAGAGCATCAGCGCGAGCGCAAGCAGCGCCGCTATGGCGGATTTCTTCATAAAATATTGACCCTTTCAAAATGTGGTGATAAAATAAAAAGTTGCGGGAAGTCCCGCGGGACATTGTAACACAATACAAAGGAAGAGTAAACATGGCAAAAATCGATATATTCTCCGGCTTCCTCGGCGCGGGCAAGACCACGCTCATAAAAAAGCTCATAGCGGAGGCCTATCAGGGCGAAAAGCTCGTGCTCATAGAAAACGAATTCGGCGAGATATCCGTTGACGGCGGCTTTCTGGCCGGCGCGGGCGTTGAAATAACCGAGATGAGCTCCGGCTGCATCTGCTGCTCGCTGGTCGGCGACTTTGCAAAGGCGCTCGAGCAGGTCAAGGAGCAGTTCCGTCCCGACCGCATACTTATAGAGCCCAGCGGCGTGGGCAAGATCAGCGACGTCATACGCGCCATACAGGACGTAGGGGACAGCGAGCTTGTTCCCGGCAGCTTTACAACGGTCGTAGACGCCACAAGGGCCAGGATGTACATGCGCAACTTCGGCGAATTCTGGTGCAACCAGGTGGAAAACGCCGGGGCCATCGTCCTCTCGCGCACGAAGGGCATGAAGGAGGCAAAGCTTGCCGAGTGCGTCGCCATGCTGCGCGAGCACAACCCGAGCGCCGTGATTGTCACCACGCCCTGGGACGAGCTGGACGGCAGGCAGCTGCGCGAGGCAATGGAGCATGAGGACAGCCTGCGCGCCGAGCTCGAGCGCCTCGCCGCCGAGGCGGCTGAAGCGCACGACGGGCACTGCTGCGGGCACGAGCATGAGCATCACCACGAGCACGAACACGGGCAGGAGTGCTCCTGCGGGCATGAGCACCACCATCACCACGGCCATGACGCGGACGAGGTGTTCGCGAGCTGGGGCGCGGAGACGGCGAGGGAGTATACCGAGGAGGAGATAGCGGACGCGCTCAGCGCGCTTGACAGCCTCGGCTACGGCCAGGCGGTGCGCGCCAAGGGCTACGTGCCGGCCCGGGACGGCTGGATCTACTTTGACTATGTCCCCGGCGAGCGGAGCATACGCCGCGGAGGCGCCGCCGTGACGGGCCGCGTCTGCGTCATAGGCGCGCAGCTCGACACGGAAGGCCTGAAGGAGCTGTTCCATATTGGATAACCAGATACCCGTCTACCTCTTTACCGGATTCCTTGAGGGGGGCAAGACGAAATTCATACAGGAGACGCTTGAGGACAGGCGCTTCAACCGCGGCGAGCCGACTCTGCTTCTTGTCTGCGAGGAGGGAGTCGAGGAGTATGAGCCAGAGGCCTTTTCCGGGCACAGGGTGACGCTCCGGACGGTGGAAAACGAGTCTGACCTGGACCCGGAGACCCTCACGCGCTGGCTTGCGAAGGCGGAGGCGGAGCGGGTGATGGTCGAGTATAACGGCATGTGGATGCTCGACAGCCTCTATAACGCCCTGCCCGAGGGCTGGCTTGTGGCGCAGGAGTTCATGTTCGCCGACGCGGGGACGTTTTTGAGCTATAACGCCAACATGCGCCAGCTGACCTATGACAAGCTCAAAAGCGCGGAGCTTGTGGTTTTCAACCGCTTCAAGCCGGAGATGGACAAGATGGACTTCCATAAGATAGTCCGCGCCGTCTCCCGCCGGGCCGACATCGCCTACGAGAGCGCCGACGGCAGCGTGGTCTATGACGACATAGAGGACCCCCTGCCCTTCGACATAGAGGCGCCCGTGGTCGTGATAGAGGACCGGGACTACGCGCTCTGGTACCGCGACGTGGCCGAGGAGCCGAAAAAATACTCGGGCAAGACCGTGCGCGTCAAGGCCCGCTGCGTCAAGCGGCGGGGCATTCCCGAGGGCTGGCGCGTGATGGGGCGGCACGTTATGACCTGCTGCGAGGCCGACATAGCCTTCCACGCCTTTATCTGCGATTTCCGCGGCATACCCGGCGCGGCCGACGACGGCTGGTACGTGGTGACGGCTAAGATGGAGTACAAATTCCACCGGAGCTATGGCCGCAAGGGCCCCGTCCTCACCGCCGTTGCCGCCGAGCCCTGCCCCAGGCCGGAGCAGGACGTCGCGACCTTCTATTAAATCCGCCGGCGGCGTCCCGCTTATCGGGACGCCGTTTTCAATGCCGCTGTTGCCGTGGGGCGCGCGTTGTGGTATAATTACGAAAATAACGGGATATTATCCGATTTTACCGAGGTAAGGCCATGAATATAAAGCTGAAACGGGCGGCGGCTCTGCTTTTTGCGCTGGCCGCTGCGCTCTCGCTCGCCGGCTGCGGCGAGGAGGAGAGGCACGACGCGCAGATTTTTTCCATGGATACGTATATGTCCCTCACGGCCTACGGAAGCGAGGGGGACGCGGGGCTGCTCGCGGCCCAGCGCGTTATAAACGCGCTCGACGCCATGCTCGACCCTGAGCGCGAGGGCTCCGCGGTGTACAACATAAACGCTTCAGCCGGCGGCAGCGGCGCTGTCGCCACGGGCCAGACGGTGGAGCTGCTTGAGACGTCGCGCACGGTATATGAGCGCTCCGGCGGCGCGCTCGACCCGACGATCTACCCTATCGTCAAGGCCTGGGGCTTTATAGACAGCCAGTACCGGGTGCCCAGCGAGAGCGAGATCAAGAGCCTTATGGAGAACGTGGGCTATGACCGCGTGAGCCTGAGCTATACGGGCGGGACGGACACCGCGCTTGTGACCATGCCGGCGGGCATGGAGCTTTCCTTCGCCAGCGTGGCCAAGGGCTGCGCGGCCAAGTACGCGGTGCAGGCGATGCGCGAGGCCGGCGTGGAGAGCGGCATCGTAACCCTCGGCGGGAACGTCCAGACCCTCGGCACGAGGCCGGACGGCAGCGACTGGAACGTCGGCATACAGGACCCGGAAAATTCCGGCGCCTACGCCGGAATAGTCTCCGTCGGCGAGGCCGCCGTAGTGACCTCAGGCGGCTACCAGCGCTTTTTCACGGGCAGCGACGGCCGCGTCTACCAGCATATAATAGACCCGTCTACAGGCTACCCCTCGGGCGGGGACCTGCTGAGCGTCACGATAATCTGCGAGGACGGGACCATGGCCGACGCGCTGAGCACCGCGCTGTACGTGCTGGGCGAGAGCGGCGCGGTGAACTACTACAGGACTTACGGCGGCTTTGAGATGGTGCTTGTGACCGACGACGGCCGGGTGGTCGTCTCCGACGGGCTGCGCGACGATTTTACGCTTGAGACCGAGCGCAGGGTCGAATATGTCCGCAGCGAGGTTTGAAAGGAGTTTGAATTGCTGAAGCTCTCCACAAGCGTGCAGTACCTCAGGGGCATAGGCGAGGCCAGGGCAAAGGCTCTCGCCCGCCTCGGCGTGCGCACGCTCGGGGAGCTTTTGAGCTTTTTCCCCCGCGCGTATGAGGACAGGAGCAGGATACTCAGCGTGGCCCAGTTGGAGGAGGGGGAGAGCGCCTGCGTCCGCTGCACGGTTACGAGCGAGCCGGAGCTCAGCCGCGTGCGCCGCGGCATGGAGCTTCTGCGCTTCCGCGCCTCGGACGCGACGGGCAGCCTGCTCATAACCTACTTCAACCAGGGCTGGCTGAAGCAGAGGCTGCGCCGCGGCGGGACGTATATTTTTTTCGGCCGGGTGCAGCTCTTCGGCCGCAGCTTTGCCATGAACAACCCGGCCTTCGAGCCGGAGGAGGAGGCCGGGCGCGTCACGGGGCGGATAATGCCCGTGTACCGCCTGACAAGCGGGATAGCGCAGCGCGACGTCACGAACGCTATGCGCCAGGCGCTCGGCGAGTGCTCAATGGAGGTGCGCGACGGCGTGCCGCCGGCCGTCGAGCGCAGATATTCCCTCTGCACGACGCGCTACGCCTATGAGAACATCCACTTCCCGGAGGACATGCGCGCCCTTTCGCTCGCAAGGCAGAGGCTGGTGTTCGCGGAGCTCTTTACCCTTGTCTGCGCGCTCTCGCTTGTGCGCGGCGAGGGGGAGGCCAGGACGGGGCTGAGGTTCGCGCCGGCGGACTTTTCCGCCTTTACGGCCACGCTGCCCTTCGCGCCCACAAGGGCGCAGCTGCGCGCGATTTCGGAGTGCGCCGCAGACATGTCCTCGGGCCGGGCGATGAACCGCCTTGTGCAGGGCGACGTCGGTTCCGGCAAGACGCTTGTCGCCGCGGCGCTCATATGGTACGCTGCGCAAAACGGCTGCCAGAGCGCCTTCATGGCGCCGACAGAGCTGCTGGCCGAGCAGCATTACGCCACGCTGACTGGCTTTTTGCAGCCCTTCGGCATCCGCGTGGTCAAGCTCACGGGTTCCATGCGGGCCGCAGAGCGGCGCGAGAGCCTCGCGGCGCTCGCCTCTGGCGAGGCCGGGCTCGCCGTCGGGACGCACGCGCTGATAAGCGAGGGGGTGGACTTCGCGCGGCTCGGCCTTGTCGTAACGGACGAGCAGCACCGCTTCGGCGTGGCCCAGCGCACCGCCCTCGCCGGAAAGGGCGAGCGCACGCATGTGCTGGTCATGTCCGCGACGCCTATCCCGCGCACCCTCGCGCTGATAATCTACGGCGACCTCGACGTCTCGCTCATAGACGAGCTCCCGCCGGGGCGGCAGAGGGTGGACACATTCCGGGTCACCGGCTCATACCGACGGCGGCTGAACCTTTTTATAGACAGGCTGGTAGGTGAGGGGAGGCAGGTGTTTGTAGTCTGCCCGGCTATCGAGGCGGACCCGGAGGCCCCGCGCGAGCTTGTCTCCGCCGAGGAGCACACCGGCGAGCTCCGGCGCGCCCTGCCTGGGCTCAGGATAGAGTGCATCCACGGCCGGATGAAGGCCCGCGCGCGCGACGCGGTGATGTCGCGCTTCGCCGCCGGGGAGATAGACGTGCTGGTCTCAACGACGGTCATCGAGGTCGGCGTGGACGTGCCGAACGCGGCGCTGATGATAGTTGAAAACGCCGAGCGCTTCGGCCTGAGCCAGCTGCACCAGCTGCGCGGCAGGGTAGGACGCGGCAGCCATAAGAGCTACTGCGTGCTTGTGTCCGACGCCCGGAACGAGGAGACTCTCGCCCGGCTCAACGTGATGACGCGCGTATATAACGGCTTTGAGATAGCCGAGGAGGACCTCAGGCTGCGCGGCCCGGGGGACTTTTTCGGGGCGAGGCAGCACGGCCTTCCGGAGCTGCACATAGCCGACCTGGGCGCGGATATGGACGTGCTCAAAACGGCCCAGAGCGCCGCGGAAGAGCTGCTTGCCGCAGACCCCGGCCTGCAAAAGCCGGAAAACCGCCGCGTCCGCGCCGCAGCCGAGCAGCTGCTGGCCGTTACCGGAGACAGGCTGAGCTGACAAACGCCGCCGGGCAAAATGCCCCGGCGGCGTTTTGGCAGGTTCTTCTGAGACAACCCGTGGCATATCCTTTCACAGGAGGTGGGCCATGGGCAGACGGCTTTTGTTCAATACGGCGCTTATGACGGGCGCGAGCCTTTTGATGCGCTGCATTGCCATGGGCTTTCAGGGCTGGCTCTCCGGGCGCATAGGCGCGGCGGGGCTGGGCCTTTACCAGCTGGTGATGAGCGTTGAGCTCCTGGCCGCGACCTTTGCCATAAGCGGCATACGCTTCGCCGTGACCCGGATCGTCAGCGAGGAGCTGGGCCTCGGCCGCGGCCGGGGAGTATCGGGCGCCATGAGCCGCGCGGCGGCCTACGCGCTCATGTTCGGCAGCGCGGCCATGCTTATGCTCACGTATTTTGCCGAGCCCGCCGGCTTCCTCTGGATAGGAGACGCGCGGACGGTGAGCTCGCTGAGGATACTATCCTGGGGGCTGCCCTGCATCGCGCTCTCAAGCGTGCTTTCCGGCTATTTTACCGCCTGCGGGCGAATATGGAAGCCCTCGCTCGTGCACCTCATAGAGCAGGGCGCGGTCGTGCTGCTGTGCATGCGCTTCCTGTCGCGGACGCCGGAGGGCGACGTTGAGCTCTCCTGCGCGGCGGTCTGCGCCGGGGTCACCTGCGCGGATGTGCTCTCCGCGGCGCTGATGCTCGCCTTCTATGCCGCCGACCGGCGCAAATACGGCGGCGGCAGCGGCGGCAGCGAGCGCCTGACGCTCCGCCTGCTGGGCACGGCGCTGCCGCTTGCCGTAAGCGCCTACGCGCGCAGCGCGCTCTCGACGCTCGAGCATCTGCTTGTCCCGCGCGGGCTGCGCCGCAGCGGCCTTTCCGCCGACGCCGCGCTCGCCGGCTACGGCGTGATCCAGGGCATGGCCATGCCGGCCATAGGCTTCCCGGCCTGCCTGCTGACGAGCCTCGCCGAAAACGCCATTCCCGGCCTGACGGCGGCGCAGGTGCGCGGGCGGACGGAGGAGATACGCCGCGAGGTCCGCGCGCTCCTGCTCAGCTCGGCCGCCTATGCCTTAGGCTCGGCGGCGCTGCTGTATGCGCTTGCGCCGCTGATAGGGGAGGGGCTCTACAGCTCCCCGGACTGCGCGGGGTATATACGCCTGCTCTGCCCGCTGGTGCCGGCTATGTACATAGATACGGTGGTTGACGGCTGCCTGAAGGGCCTCGGCCAGCAGGTCTGGAGCATGGGGATAAACATATTCGACGCCGCCCTCGGCGTTGTGCTGGTATACTGTCTGCTGCCCGGCGGCGCGCTTGGGGCGTACATAGGGATAATCTACTTCAACGAGCTGTTAAACCTCACGCTCAGCGCGCTCCGGCTCAGGCGCTGCCTCCGCCTCGCGCGGGGCTGAGTCCGGGCGGTTCATGGACGGCGCCGCGCGCCGCAGCACGGCGGCGGCGAGGGCTGCGGCGAGCAGGCTCGTCGCCGGGAAGTTCAGCCAGATACCCTCCAGCCCGAGAGGCCAGAGCGCGGCGCAGAGCGCGAGCGGGAACACAAACGCAGTGGATACGGAGATGAGCGAGGCCGACAGAGGCTTTTCCACAGCCAGCATACAGCTCTGCGCGGCGAAGGAAAACCAGCGCGTCACGTAGGTCAGCGCGAAAACGCGCAGCGCCGGCACTGCCATTGCGAGCTCGCCCTCGGCGGGCGAGGCGAGGAAAAGCCTTGTGAGCTGCTCCGGCATCAGCGCTATGAGCACCGCCGCCGCGCCGGATACCGCCGCCGCCGCGATAAAGCAGCAGCGCTCTATCGCGCGCACGCGGGAAAACTGCCGCGCGCCCCAGTTGTAGCCCACGGCGGGCTGGAGCGAGTCGCACATGCCGTAGAGCAGGGGCTGGACAAAGCCGTCTACGTACATCAAAATGCCGTAGACGTTGACCGCGGTTTCTCCGCCGAGCCGCACAAGCACCGCGTTAAAGACTATGCTTGTTATGCGCCCGGCGATGTTGTTGAGGAAGTTCGGGCTGCCGCAGCCTATGATCTCCCGCAGCAGCACGCCGCCGAGCCGCGGGCGCGTGAAGCGCAGCAGGGCCCTGCCGCGCAGGAAGGGCACATAGGCTATCACCGCGCATACGAGCATGCCTGAGCAGGTGGCCGCCGCCGCGCCGCGTATGTCAAAGCCCAGGACGCCGAGAAAAAGGAATTCAAGCACGGCGCTCAGCGCGCTCATAAAGATGTTCAGGTACATGC
>CALWYQ010000111.1 GCA_944385815.1 uncultured Oscillospiraceae bacterium
CGGCGCGGCCCTCCGCGCGCAGCTCGCGGAAGATTGCCTTGAGCTCCTTTATGGCGTGCGGGTCGAGGCCGACCAGCGGCTCGTCGAATATCAGCACGTCCGGCCTGTGCACCATGGCGCAGGCGATAGAGAGCTTCTGCTGCATGCCCTTGGAGAGCTCGCGGCCGAGCTTGTCGCGCTTGTCGGCGAGCTCGAGGCGCTCGAGCAGCTCCTCGCCGTAGCCGTCATCCTCCATGCGCCAGGCGCGGCGTATGAACTCGAGGTGCTCCGAGACGGTCAAAAGCTCATAGACGGCGGGCATTTCGGGTATATAGCCGAGGCGGCGCTTGGCGGCAAGGCTCTTGTTCGGCTCGCCGCCTATGAAGATGTCGCCCGTGAAGCGCAGAAGCCCGGCGATGCACTTGATGATGGTGCTCTTGCCCGCGCCGTTGGGACCGAGCAGAACGGCCGTCTCGCCGGCGCCGACTGCGAAGCTGATGTCGTGATTGGCAAGGGTCTTGCCGTATTTTTTGCTGACATGCTCTACTCTGAGCAGCTCGTCTGACATAATAACCTCCGGTTTTCCCAGGCGGGAAGATGGATAGAATTATACACTTGTTGTGAACAATTTGCAAGAGCAATATATCAGCCAAATTTCAACAGAAATCCAAGGCGGGCGGCGCCCTCAGGCCAGGTGCAGCGCCTTCCTGAGCGGCTGGAGCAGGGCCGGAAGGAGCAGGCCGTAGCAGACCGCCTTGGCGACGCATATGACAAGCCTGAGCGCGAGCGTGCCGAATACAAAGGCGGCGGAGTAGTAGCCGAACAGCTTGCTGTCAACAAAAAGGGCGAAGGTGTTCAGCAGCGTGACGCACAGCTCGCTTACGACGATGATGAACACCAGCTGCGCGCGCGTGAGCCTGTAGTCCCTGCGCCTGGCGTAGGCGCCGACAATAAAGCCGCAGACGATGTAGGGCAGAATCCAGAGCGCGGTCGTGGCCGTGAGGCCGTAGCCGGAGAAGAGCAGCTGGTAGATAAAGTTGCCGATGCCGGCGACGATCATGCCGTCCACGGGGCCGAAGAGCAGCGCCGCAATGTGCACGGGCACGCTCTCAAAGGTTATCTCGAGGTTGCCGCCCAGCTTGAGGGTTATCAGCGCGGCAATCGCCGTGCACATGGCGGCGAGCATGGCGTCGATGGCCATCTGGCTTGCGGGGAAACGGTGCTTTTTCATAAAAATTCTCCTTTCGTGACTGTGCCACGAAAGGAGATGTTCCCTTTGTGGCAGCGGATGCGGCCGGGCACCGCGGTTTCCCTTCGTCCGCGGGCGACCTCCCATCCCGCGGCACTTAACGCGCCCGTCCTACTCTGACACAGTTATTTTGTTTTTTGCCGCCGGCTCAGCGCCTCTCTGCGGCCTCTATCACATGCGCGCAAAGCACGCTTGTGGTTACGCTTCCGACGCCCGCCGGTACGGGGGTTATCGCATCTACAAGCGGCTCGACGGAGTCAAAGTCCACGTCGCCGACAAGCGTACCGTCCCCGGCGTCGTTTATGCCGACGTCGATAACTATCTGCCCGGGCTCAAAATAGTCCTCGTCGAGGGCCCGGGCCCTGCCCAGCGCCGCGACGACGATGTCCGCGCCGCGCGTGAACTCCTCAAGCCTGTTCGTCCGCGAGTGGCATACCGTCACCGTCGCGTTCGACGCGAGCAGCAGCATCGCGACGGGCCGGCCGATTACAAGGCTGCGCCCCACGACCACGGCCCTTTTCCTCGCCGGGTTTATGCCGTAATGCCGCAGCAGCTCCATAACGGACTGCGCCGTGCAGGGCGCGAAGCCCCGGCCCGCCCCGGTGAACACCCCGGCGAGCGAGCGCTCCGTCATGCAGTCCACGTCCTTGCTCACGTCGAGCGCCTCGCATATCTCGCGCTCGTCCAGGTGCCTGGGAAGCGGCCGGAACATCAGGCAGCCGTGGATGCCCTCGTCCGCGTTTATCCCGTCTATGGCGCGCAGCAGCTCGTCCTGCTTTGTGTCCGCGGGCAGCAGGTACTGCCTGACGGCTATGCCCACCTTTTCGCAGCGCTTTATCGCGCCGCGCTCGTAGGCGACGTCGTCCGCCCGCTCGCCCACTCGGATTATGGCCAGCGCGGGCGCGATGCCGCGCGCCTTGAGCGCCGCGCAGCGGGCGGCAAGCTCGTCCGTCAGCGCCGCCGCGACGGGCGCGCCCTTTAATATCTCAGCCATCTGCAAGCCTCCCGTAGACCCCGTCGTATATTTCCCCGGCGGCAAGGCCGCAATGCGCCGCGAGGCTGTGCGCCTCAAGGTTCAGCCTGTCCGCCGTTCGGCGGTCGGTCATGGATTTTGTGTTTATAAAAACGTTCAGCGCGGCGGCCTCGGCGGCGGCGCGGAGCAGGGCCGCCGCGCAGCCCGCGTCGGAGACGGCGAGCGCGCTGCCTTTTGCGGCGTACTCCGCCGTGAGGGAGAGCGCCTCGGCGCATTTGCGCATTATCTCGAGCGGCGGCCCGGCCGCGGCGAGCAGCGCGGCCTCCATGACCTCCGCGCGCGCGGGATCGTCCTTCGGTATGCCGTAGGCCCGGCTCAGCGGAGCGAAGGCCTCGGCGTCCGCGTCTATAAGCGCGAGGAAGTCCGCGCGCAGCGCCTCGGCCCGCTCGTTGAGGGCCTTTATGCCCTCCTCTACCTCCGCGTACTTCTTCTTGCCGAGCGTTAGATTCCCCACCATGTTCCCGAGCGCGATTCCCGCCGCAGCGCATAGCGCCGCCGCGCCTCCGCCGCCCGGCGTGGGAGCTTTTGAGGCCAGTACGGCGAGGAAGCTATGTATATCCCTCTCCATCAGAAGAGCCCCGAGATTACGCCGTTTTCATCGACGTCTATCTTCTCCGCGGCCGGGACCTTCGGGAGACCCGGCATGGTCATGATGTCGCCGGTCAGGGCCACGATGAAGCCAGCGCCCGCGCAGACCTTGAGGTTCCGCACCGTCACGGTGAAGCCCTTCGGCGCGCCGAGCAGGCTCGCGTCGTCCGAGAAGGAGTACTGCGTCTTGGCCATACATATGGGGAGGCTGCCGAAGCCTAACTCCTCGAGCTGCTTTATCTGCTTGACGGCATTGCCAACAAGCTGCACGCCGTCCGCGTGGTAGACCTTGGTGCATATCGCGTTGAGCTTTTCCATGATGCTCATGTCCAGCTCATAGCTCTGGCGGAACTCGTTGGGCTGCTCGCAGAGGCGCACGACCTCCTCGGACAGCGCCTTTCCGCCCTCGCCGCCCTTGGCCCAGACTTCGCTGAGCGCGACGTTCACGCCCAGCTCTTTGCACTTGGCCTCGACCATGTCGAGCTCGGCCTTGGTGTCCGTCGGGAAGGCGTTGATGGCAACCACGCAGGGCAGGCCGAACACGTTTTTAATGTTGGAAACGTGCTGAAGCAGGTTCGGAAGGCCCTTCTCAAGCGCCTCGAGGTTTTCATGATTAAGCTCGGCCTTCGGCACGCCGCCGTGGTATTTGAGCGCGCGGACGGTCGCGACAATCACGACGGCATTGGGCTTCAAGCCCGCCATGCGGCACTTGATGTCCAGGAACTTCTCCGCGCCCAAGTCCGCGGCGAAGCCGGCCTCGGTGACGACGTAGTCCGCACATTTGAGCGCCATGCGCGTCGCCGTTATGCTGTTGCAGCCGTGCGCGATGTTGGCAAACGGCCCGCCGTGGATGAACGCTGGAGTACCTTCAAGCGTCTGCACCAGGTTCGGCT
>CALWYQ010000112.1 GCA_944385815.1 uncultured Oscillospiraceae bacterium
CTTTTTTCCCGCCTGTTCTTCGGCGGGGTATTTATTGTATTGCAGGTCGGCGTGCTGGTCCTCACCCTCTACTACTTCCGTGACACCTACGCCCAGGTGCAGACCGTGTTCACGGCCTTTGCGATAATCGCGGTGCTGTACATCGTAAACCAGGAGGGCTCCTCGGCCTTCAAGATAGCCTGGATACTGCCCATAGTCTTTATGCCCCTCTTTGGCATCCCGCTCTACTTCTTCTTCGGCAAAAAGCGCGTGCCGGAGCGCCTGCGCGAGCGGATAAACGGCATGGCCCTGCGCTATCAGGCGGCCATGGCCCCGCTGTTGGAGGAGAGCCGGGCCTGCTCCCCGGAGGATGCGGACGCGCTTTTGCAGTCCGAATACCTCGAAAAACACGCCGGCTCCCCTGCCTTCACGCAGACGGAGACGCGCTTCTATCCCCTTGGGGACACGCTCTACCCCGCCATGTTGGAGGCGCTCGAGTCGGCGGAGAAGTATATTTTCATGGAGTACTTCATCATAGAGCCCGGCGAGATGTGGGATTCCATCCTCGAGGTTCTCGCGCGCAAGGCGGCTGCGGGCGTGGACGTGCGCCTCATCTATGACGACATGGCCTGCATAATGCGCCTGCCGCGGGATTATCCGGGCCGCATGGAGGCGCTGGGCATACGCTGCTGCACCTTCCACCGCTTCCAGCCCATCCCCACCGGCACGCTCAACAACCGCGACCACCGCAAGATTTGCTGCATAGACGGCGTAACGGCCTTCACCGGCGGCGTGAACCTCGCAGACGAGTACATAAACCGCGTGGAGCGCTTCGGGCACTGGCTTGACTGCGGCGTCAGGCTGCGCGGCCGCGCGGCCTACTCCTTTGCGCTGATGTTCCTCTCCATGTGGGACTATATCCGCCGCGAGGCCGACGACCCCGTGGACTTCCGGCCGGGCCCCGGCGCGCTCGAGGGCATAGCCGACGACGGCCTTGTCCAGCCCTACTGCGACTCCCCCAGCGACGACGAGCCCGTGGGCGAGACCGCGTACATAAACCTGCTCTCGCGCAGCAAGAAGTACGTCTACATCTGCACGCCCTACCTTGTTGTGGACAACGAAATCATGAACGCCATGACCAGCGCGGCCAAGTGCGGCGTGGACGTGCGCATAATCTGCCCCCATATCCCGGACAAGTGGTACGTCCACCTGGTCACGCGCAGCTACTACGCGCCGCTGCTGCGCGCCGGCGTGCGCGTATACGAGTACACGCCCGGCTTCATCCACTCAAAGACCTTTGTCTGCGACGACGAGTACGGCATCTGCGGCACGATAAACCTCGATTACCGCAGCCTCTTCCTGCACCACGAGTGCGCCGTCTGGATGTACGGCTCGAGCGCCGTGGCGGACATGAAGGCCGCCTTCCTCGACGCGCTCGCCGTGAGCGGGGAGGTCACCGCGGAAAACTACCGCCGCCCCTGGTATGTGCGCCTCGGGCAGAGCCTGCTGCGCGTTTTCGCGCCGCTTATGTGAGGTAAAGCTATGAAAACCTACCTTGATATGGACAATTACCCCCGCCGGGAGCACTTTGAGTACTTCGCGGCCATGCGCTCGCCCTACATGGGCGGGACCGTGGAGATAAACGTCACGGACTTCCTCTCCGCGCTGAAGGCGAAGGGCTATCCCTTTTTCCTCAGCTTCCTCTGGTGCGTTTCGCGCGCGGCGAACTCCGTCCCCGAGCTCCGGCAGAGGATAGAGGGCGGGCGCATCGCCGAGTACGGCGCCTGCCGCAGCTCGCACACCCTCGCCCTGCCCGACGGCACCTACTGCTACTGTCTGCTGAGCGACGAGCCGCCCCTTGCGGAGTTCATCCCCTACGCCCGGGCCGGGCAGGAGCGCGCCCGGCGCGAGCGCAGCCTTTCCGACGGAGAGGACCCGCTCGAGCCCTACTTCATCTCCACTACGCCCTGGTTCAGCTTCACCTCGCTCATACAGCCCGTGCCCGAGCCGGCGGACTCCAACCCCCGCTTCACCTGGGGCAAATACTTTGAGCGCTCCGGCCGCGTCATCCTCCCCTTCGCCTCGCTGTGCAACCACGCCCTTGTGGACGGGCTGCACATGGGGATCTTCCTCGAGCGGCTGTCCGGGCTCATGCGCGGCGTTTAAAGCCCGCCGCCTCCGGGGATAATAGCCCCGGGAGGCGATAAGCGTGAAGGTAAGGGACGTAATGAGCGGCGGCGTTATCAGCATAGACCGCCGCGAGAGCGCGGCCGCCGCGGCGCGTATGCTCCGGCGCGCCGGCATAGGCGCGCTGCCGGTGACCGACGGCGGAAAGCTTGTCGGTATGCTGACGGACAGGGACATCGCACTGCGCTGCGTCGCCGAGGGCGGCGCGCATCTGAGCGCCGGGGATGTCATGACCCGCGGCGCGCTCACAACCTCGCCGGAGGCCGAGCTCGCCGAGGCCGCCCGCGTCATGGGCCGCGGCCGTGTGCGCCGGCTGCCCGTCGTGGAGGACGGGCGCGTTGTGGGCATGCTCTCGCTCGGGGACATCGCCCGCGCCTCCTCCGTGGAGGCCGCCGCCGCGCTCGCGGAAATATCAAGCCCCGTGCTCCGCCTTAGCGCGGAGGACTAAAACCAGACACACCCCGCCCGGCAGGCCGTTTTGCCGGGCATTTTTTACATATCCAGGCCCGGCGCAAAAATTTTACCGGGATTTTTTAAAAAAGCTCTTTACAAACCGCGGCTGGTGTGGTAATATCATAACCGTAATAAGAATTATTATTGTTTAGGTGAGAGCATGGAAGCACGCAAATTTTCAAAAAAGCGCGCCGCTATACTTGAGGCCCTGCGCCATACAGACGAGCACCCGAGCGCCGAGATGCTGTATTCCCGGCTCAAGGGCGAGTTCCCCGACCTGAGCCTCGGCACCGTGTACCGCAATCTTGCGATGTTTGTCGCGGACGGCGACGCGGTCAGCGTGGGTTCCGTCGGGGGGCAGGAGCGCTACGACGCGGTCACCGCGCCGCACGCGCACTTCATCTGCTCCTGCTGCGGCCGCGTGCTGGACGTCTGCTCGCCCAACCTCGCCGGGGTCGACCGGCAGGTGGAGGCGGAGACGGGCGGCGTCGTGCTTTCGAGGTCCCTGAGCTTTACGGGCACCTGCGCTCGATGCCTCGCGTCCGGCCACGCAGACGGCGACGCGGTATGA
>CALWYQ010000113.1 GCA_944385815.1 uncultured Oscillospiraceae bacterium
TCCGGGGGATTTTTGATTGCGGCGGGCGGCTTATTTGCCGGTCCACTTCCACTCGGCGACCTCGGGGAGGTCGACGCCGTATTTTGCGATGTACTGCTTGTGCTCGACGAGCTTGTCCTTCATCTGCTGGATGAGGTACGCGCCGCGGTTGCCAAGCTGAGGCAGGTTGTACAGCGCGGTCTGCACAAGGTTGAAGCGGTCCAGCTGGTTCATCACGCGCATGTCAAACGGCGTGGTGATGGTGCCCTCCTCGATGTAGCCGCGGACGTGCAGGTTCTTGTTGCTGCGCTTGTAGGTGAGCTCGTGTATCAGGCTCGGATAGCCGTGGAAGGCAAAGACGATGGGCTTGTCCGTGGTGAAGAGCATGTCGTAATCCCTCTGGCTCAGGCCGTGCGGGTGCTGCTCCTCGCTCTGCAGGCGCATGAGGTCCACAACGTTGACCACGCGGATCTTGAGCTCGGGGAAGGCGTCGCGGAGGATAGTGACGGCGGCGAGGGTCTCAAGAGTCGGGGTGTCGCCGCAGCAGGCCATGACGATGTCGGGCTCGCAGCCCTCGTCGGTGCTGGCCCACTGCCAGATGCCTATGCCCTGGGTGCAGTGCTTGACGGCCTGCTCCATGGTCAGCCACTGGGGACGCGGATGCTTGGAGGCGACTATCACGTTGACGTAGTTGCGGCTGCGGATGCAGTGATCGAAGCAGCTCAGCAGGCAGTTGGCATCGGGGGGCAGGTAGAGGCGGACGACGTCGGCCTTCTTGTTGGCGACATGGTCCAGGAAGCCGGGGTCCTGATGCGTAAAGCCGTTGTGGTCCTGCTGCCAGACGTTGCTGGCAAGGACATAGTTGAGGGAGGCGATGTCCACGCGCCAGGGCAGCTGGTTGCAGACCTTGAGCCACTTGGCGTGCTGGCTGAACATGCTGTCAACGATGCGGATGAAGGCCTCATAGCTGTTGAAGAAGCCGTGGCGGCCGGTGAGCAGATAGCCCTCCAACATGCCCTGGCAGACGTGCTCGCTGAGCATGGAGTCCATGACGCGGCCGTCGGGGGCGAGGTGGTCGTCGATGTCGAGCGTCTCGCCGTCCCAGGCGCGGTCGGTGACCTCAAAGGCGGCCTGGAGGCGGTTGGAGTTGGTCTCGTCGGGGCCGAAGCAGCGGAAGTTGCGCTCCTTTTCGTTGAGCTTGTAGATGTCGCGGACGAACTTGCCGAGCTCGGTCATGTCGCTGGCCTCGACGCTGCCCGGGAAGGGGATATCGACGGCGTAATCGCGGAAGTCCGGCATGCGCAGGTCCTTGAGCAGCTTGCCGCCGTTGGCGTGCGGGTTCATGCCCATGCGGCGGTCGCCCTCGGGGGCGAGGGCCAGGATCTCGTCGATCGGGTGGCCGTCGGCGTCGAAGAGCTCCTCGGGCTTATAGCTGCGGAGCCAGTCCTCAAGCTGGCGGATGTGCTCCGGGCTGTCGGGGCTGATGGGCACCTGGTGGGCGCGCCAGTAGTCCTCGACCTTGAGGCCGTCCACATAGTCGGGGCCGGTCCAGCCCTTGGGCGTGCGCAGGACTATCATCGGCCAGCGCGGACGGGCGGTGCTGCCGTTCTCGCGGGCGTCGGCCTGGATGGCGAGGATCTTCTCAACGCAGTCGTCAAGGGCGTCGGCCATGGCGCGGTGCATGGTCATCGGGTCGCTGCCCTCAACAAAGTGCGGCTCCCAGCCGCAGCCATAGAAGAAGGCCTCTATCTCGTCGTGCGGGATGCGGGCAAAGACGGTCGGGTTGGCAATCTTGTAGCCGTTGAGGTGCAGTATCGGGAGCACCGCGCCGTCGGTCTTTGCGTTGATAAACTTGTTGAGCTGCCAGCTGGTGGCGAGCGGGCCGGTCTCGGCCTCGCCGTCGCCCACGACGCAGGCAACTATGAGCTCCGGATTATCGGTGACGGCGCCGAAGGAGTGCGCGAGGGAGTAGCCCAGCTCGCCGCCCTCGTTTATCGAGCCCGGGGTCTCGGGCGCGACGTGGCTCGGGATGCCGCCGGGGAAGGAGAACTGCTTGAAAAGCTTCTGCATGCCCTCGCGGTCGCGGGTTATGTTGGGGTAGACCTCCTGATAGCTGCCGTCCAGCCAGTCCTGGGCGACCATGGCATTGCCGCCGTGGCCCGGGCCGGAGACATATATCATGTCCAGGTCGAATTCCCTGATTACGCGGTTGAGGTGGGTGTAGATGAAGTTCTGTCCGGGGATAGTGCCCCAGTGACCGACAATCTTCTTCTTGATGTCCTCTTCGGCGAGAGGCTTCTCAAGCAGAGGGTTGTCCAGCAGGTAGAGCTGGCAGGCGGCGAGATAGTTCGACGCCCTCCAGTACTTGTTCATAGAAACAAGCAGCTCTTCGGTGGCGGGGGTTCTGGTCTTTTCCGGCATCTCGTTTCCTCCTTTTTGATGCGGGCCCTGCGGGGCACGGGGCTCGCTCGGGGTGAACTCCGTACAAATTTTTTACGAAGTTCATTTTGCGCGTACAAATTTGCTTTTGCCAGGGGATGCTTACGCTGGTAGTATATCACATCTCACGAAAATTTAAAGAGGATTTTGAGACAAATATTATTTTTTTCACAAAATCCAAATTTGTTTGCCGGAACCGGGCCGTTTATAGTTAATTGTTTGGCATATTTAAATACAAATCTCCCCCGCCGGAGCGGGGGAGCGTACAAATTATGCTTTCAGCGGCCGTACTCTGCTGCGGCGTCCATGAGCGCGGCGCGGAAGGAGCCGGGCCCGCGGCCGGAGCAGAGAGCCTCCGCGCGCTCGGAGCAGCGCTTCCAGAAGCGGCTTGCGGCCGCGGCGGCGGCGAACATATCGTCCGTCACGGCGGCAAAGGCGCCGCAGAGCGCGCTGAGCATGCAGCCGCTGCCCGTCACGAGCGGGGCGAGGGCGCTGCCGCCGGAAACGGCCTCCATGCTCCTGCCGGGCGCGGCGGCGATGTCCACGGGGCCGGTGAGCAGCACGGCGCAGCCGAGGCGCTCCGCGAGGGCCGCGGCGGCGCGCTCGCGCGTTTCGCGCTCCGTGCGCCCCGGGCTGTCCACGCCCTGCTCCGAGCGGCCGAGCCCCAACAGGGCCTCCGCCTCGGCGAGGTTGACGCGGACTATATCCGGCCTGCCGGCCGCGAGCAGCGCGGATACGGAGCCGAGCCGCCAGGAGCTCGCGCCGACGCCTACGGGGTCGAGCACAACGGGCTTCCCCAGCCGGCGGGATTCCTCAAGGCAGGCCTTTGCGGCGGCGTATTTAGCGCCAGAGGGCGTGCCGAGGTTGAGCACCGTCGCGTCTGCGAGGGCGGTTATCTCCCGCATCTCCTCCGGCGCCTCGGCCATCATGGGGCTGGCCCCGGCGGCGTAGAGGATGTTCGCGCAGTCGTTGGCGGTGACTATATTGGAGATGCAGTGTACGAGGGGCCGCTCCGCGCGCACGGCGGCGGCCAGGTCAAGCTCAGGCATGGCGTTTTGCAGGTGTAAGGCTCCTTTGCATATGGTCGAGGGCGCCGCCGGCCTTCAGGGCAAAGACCAGCACGCCGGCGATGAGGCTGCCGACGACGGTGGAGATGAGGAAGGGGATGATATAGGCGGTAACGGCGGTGGCGGCGGCGTCGTCGCTCATGAAGAGCGTGGCCACGGGGTAGGCGCACAGGCCGCCCAGTACGCCGGTGCCGAGCATCTCGGCGATAAGGGTGCAGACGAGGGCGAGCGGGTCGTTATTCCGCCTACGCAGGGCCTTGTAGACAAGCCCGCAGCAGAGCGCGCCTATCATGCTGCCCGGGAAGGCCATCAGCGAGCCGACGCTTAAAAGGTTGCGTATCAGGCTGGCGCAGAAGGCCACGCCCACGCCCCAGCCGGGGCCGAGGAACACCGCGCAGAGCACGTTGACCATGTGCTGCGTGGGCGAGCAGTTGCTGCCAAGGAAGGGAAACTGGATAAAGGCGCTGCCCACGACGGCGACTGCGACGAACATGGCCGCGAGGGCTAACTTTTTGACGGTGACAGAAGAAGAACTCATGTTTTTTCACTCCCTGAATATGGTATCGCGGGCAAATGGCGCGACGCAGCGTCAACCCGCATAAGGCTGGTCGGTCGAGGCTTGCTGGCCTCCTCTCACGCCGGAACACGGCTTCCCATCGCTGCTTTTCGGCCCGGGCGCAGGGCGCTCCCCCTCCACCCGGCACGGGC
>CALWYQ010000114.1 GCA_944385815.1 uncultured Oscillospiraceae bacterium
CACTCACGTTCGCCGCTAATCAACGCCCAGCAGCCGGGCCGCGGCCCTCCCGGCGTGGACGCTCACTGCTTAGGCAGCGAGAAGAACAGGCTTTTCGTTGTTCTTTAATTTATAGGTGCCCGTTTTATGGATGTCAGGCGCATCCGCCCGCTATTCCAGCTTCTACGCCCCCGTCGAAACCAGTACGCCCCCGTGTCGCAGCAAGAGCGTGCGGCCTTGCCTTTTCCCCCTTCAAAGCCGGGGCCGCAGTACGGCCCCGGCCATGGAGGGCGGGTGCGCGGGGTTATACGCTTAGAACTTGACCGGCTCGGGATAGTCCACGCCGAAGGTGTCGCAGGTGACGCGCTTCATGCGCTGCTCGGCCTTGGGACGGTCATTGTAGTCGGTGGGGGCGGCGGCGATCTCATCGACCGTCTCCATGCCCTCTATGACCCTGCCGAAGGCGGCGTACTCGCCGTCGAGATGCGGGGCCTTGTCGTGCATTATAAAGAACTGGCTGCCGGCCGTATCCGGCATCATGCTGCGCGCCATGCTCAAAACGCCGCGGTCATGCTTGAGGTTGTTCTTGGAGAAGCCGTTGTGCTTGAACTCGCCCTTTATGCGGTAGCCCGGGCCGCCCATGCCGGTGCCCTGCGGGTCGCCGCCCTGTATCATGAAGCCGGGGATAACGCGGTGGAAAATCGTCCCGTCGTAGAATCCGCTCTTTACGAGGCTGAGGAAATTGTTGACGGTGTTCGGCGCTATCTCGGGATAGAGCTCAAGCTTGATGACTCCGCCGTTTTCCATCTCAATAGTGACTTGCGGGTTGGGCAATTTTATCATCCTTTCTCTTTATGTAAAGCTCAGCGGACTATGTCCGCGGCGGCGGAGCGCACCGCGCTCTCATCCATGCCGGGACGTATCTCGCTGCGGTAAAGAAGCTCTATTATCGCCCAGTCGAGCGGGCAGGGCCAGTCGGCGTCGGTATAGTACTGGTGGAAAATGCTCTCGGGATAATCATAGGTGTCCGTCAGCAGGCCGAGCGCCTGGCACAGCTCCTCGACGATGACGCCGTTGCGGCGCTCCTGCGTGAGGTCGCTGAGGTAGTATATGTCCCCGGAGTAGATATTATGGTCGTTCCAGCTCACGCGGACGTAGCCGTTGAAGTCCGAGCCCGTATTGGCGAGCATGGTCCCCGCGTCTACAAAGCTGATGCGCAGGTTGGCCGCCTCCGCGCTGTCCACCGTGTTGATGCCCGGGAAGCCGGCTATGCCGTTGAGGGCGTCTATAAGCGCGCCGAGGCGCTCAAGGTCGGCCGCGGTGGGCGCACCGGAGACAAAAATGTTTATGGGCCGGTCCCATTTGATGACCGTATTGTCGGTGCTGCCGTATTCTACGTCGAGCGCGACCTCGCAGAAGTAATCTATAATCTCCTGAGCTGTGTAGCCCTCGGCGGTGATATAGTTCTCCGCCGAGTCCTCGCCGGTGTGCACGGCGCGGTAGAGCATCGAGGCGGCCTGCGCCCTTGTGAGCGTGGACTGCGGGCGGAGCGTGCCGTCCTCATAGCCGTCGAGGAGGCCGTTCGCGTACATGGCCATGACGCCGCTCAGGTAGCCCTGGCCAATCTCGGCGGCGTCCGTGAAGGGCAGCTCGGTGCCGGCGGGATAGCTCAGGCCGAGGGCCGTGGCTATGATTTTGCTCGCGAGCTCGCGGGTCACCGGCGTATCCGGCCTGCTGCGCTCGACGTCGTCCTCGCTCATCCAGCCGGAGAGGTAGGCGTTGCTCATCTGCACGCCGCCCCAGAAGCCGTCAGCCTCGCCGGTGGCGGCGCCGGTTATGCGCGCGGCCATCGTGACGCACTCGGCCACGGTGACGGTCTGCTCCGGCCTGAAGCTGCCGTCGCCATAGCCGTCTATAAAGCCGGAGGAGACCATTTCGGTGACCTCCTTATAGTACCAGCTGCCGGGCAGCACGTCGCTGAACGACGCCTCGCTCTGCGCGAAGGCGGAGACGGCCAGTGTGAAGGCCAGGACAAGGCCGGCCGCTGCGGATATAAGTTTTTTCATGGCGGTCAGCCTCCTTAAAAGCGTTCCTTAATGGCGCGGTCAATGTCGCGCTTTGCGCTGCGCTCAGCCTCGGCGTCGCGCTTGTCGTGGAGCTTTTTGCCCTTGCACAGCCCTAACTCCAACTTTACGCGCCCGTCCTTGAAGTACAGCGAGAGCGGTATGAGCGCCACGCCGTCCTGCATCACGCGGGCGTTGAGCCTGCGTATCTCGCGCTTGTGCATCAAAAGCCGCTTGGGTCTGAGCGGGTCCCGGTTGAAGATGTTGCCCTTTTCGTAGGGGCTTATGCGCAGCCCCCTGGCGAAGAGCTCGCCGTCCTTCACCGTACAGAAGGAGTCCTTGAGGTTCACGCCGCCGGCGCGGATGCTCTTGACCTCCGTGCCGAAGAGCTCTATGCCGGCCTCGTACCTTTCGAGCACGAAATAGTCGTGGAATGCCTTGCGGTTTTGCGCTATCTGCTTGATGCCCATGGCACGAGCCAAGCCTCTCACCTCCGTTACCCCGAAAGTATACCACAGGCGGGGGGAAAAATAAACCGCCGGCGCATTACATTTATATTTCAGTTTGCCGCGCCCCGACGCGGACGCATGGGCAAAAGTACTGGAAATACCGGGGCGGATGTGATATAATAATGTGCCGCATAAACGGAAACTGTATGGAGGTAAGTCGAATGGCCTTTGAAGAACGCATAGACGGCGAGCTTAAATATCATGGCGTGATAGTAGACGTCGTGCTTGACCGCGCGAAGCTGATAAACGGCGACATAGTCCGCCGCGAGGTGGTTGAGCACCCCGGCGGCGTTACGATAATCCCCGTGGAGGAGGACGGCACGGTCTGGTGCGTGCGCCAGTTCCGCTACCCCTTCGGGCGCGAGATGCTCGAGTGCCCGGCCGGCAAGCTGGAAAAGGGCGAGGAGCCCCTGCCAGCGGCTGTGCGCGAGCTGGCCGAGGAGACGGGGCTGTCCGCGGGGCGCATGGTCTATCTCGGCAGCATCTGCACCTCGCCGGGCTTTTCCACCGAGGTGCTGCACATATATCTCGCGCTTGACCTCAGGCGGGGCGAGGCGCACCCGGATGAGGACGAATTCCTGAATGTTGAAAAGCACTCGCTGGACATGCTCACCGAGATGGCCATGAACAACGAGCTGGATGACGCCAAGACCGTGATTGCCGTGCTCAAGGCCCGGCGCTGGCTGGAGGAGGAGAAATGGAGCGCAAGGTCCTGATAGTCGACGACGAACGCTCGATAGTCGACATACTCAAGTACAACATAGAAAAGGACGGCACAAAGGTCGTCTGCGCCTACGACGGCGCGGAGGGCCTGCGCCTTGCGCGCAGCGAGGACCCGGACGTCATACTGTTGGACGTCATGCTCCCGGAGATGGACGGCTTTGAGGTCTGCCGCACCCTGCGCAGCGAGGGCAACAACGTGCCGATAATAATGATAACCGCCCGCGAGGAGGAGACGGACAAGGTCTTTGGTCTTGACCTCGGCGCCGACGACTACATAACCAAGCCCTTCTCCATGCGCGAGCTCCTGGCCCGCGTGCGCACCAATATGCGCCGCGCGGCGAGCATGCAGCCGGCGCAGCCCGGCCGGGACGAGGACGTCATGCGCGTCAAGGACCTTGTCATCGACCGCTCCCGCCGCACGGTGAGCAAGGACGGCAGGGAGATAGAGCTCACCGGCCGCGAGTATGAGCTCATCTGCTACCTCGCCGAGAACCCGGGCAAGGTGATAAGCCGCGAGGAGCTGATGACGGCGGTGTGGCAGTACGACTACTTCGGCGACCTGCGCGCCGTGGACGTAGCCGTGCGCCGCCTGCGCGAGAAGATAGAGCCCAACCCCTCGGAGCCGCAGTACGTGATGACGAGGCGGGGCGCGGGCTACTACTTCGCCGACTGAGGGCGCGTGCATGAACCGGAGCCTCTACTCAAAGTTGGTGCTCATCATCCTCTTCCTCATCATCGCGCTCATGCTGGTCACGGGCGTGTTCCTGACGAGGGGCGTGCGCAGCTTTTACCTCAACGACTTCTATGAGAACATGGCCGAGGCCTTTGCGGACAACGAGCTCGCCGTAGCCCTGCGCGAGGCCGCCGCCGAGGACGATGTTGAGCAGATGAGCGAGATCTTGGGCGTGTATAACGGCCGCCTCGGCATAGACCGCGGCACGAGGAACTACTACATCCTCTCCGGCGACACGGGCGACTGGCTCGCGGGCAGCACCACGCCAGAGCGCGAGCTCACCGTTACGCCGAACATAGTCGCCGCCCTCACCGGCGAGACCGGCGACGCGAGCGACCCCAACGCCGACTACATGGACGTCGCCCTGCCCATAGAGGGCGGCAGCCGTGACTATATCGTCTACATCATCGACAACCGCGAGACCATGCGCAGCCTGAACGGCCAGCTGCTGCAGATAATCGTCGAGGCGCTGGCGGTGGGCCTTGTCATATCCATTTTCCTCAGCCTGCTGCTTGCAAAGACCATGATAGCGCCCATCCAGGAGCTGACCCACGCGGCGGAGAAGGTCGCCTCCGGCGACTTCTCGGACAAGGTCGCGAACGACTCGAAGGATGAGATAGGCGTCCTCTCGCGCACCTTCAACGACATGGCCGGCCAGCTTGAGAACACGCTTGTGGACCTGCGCCGCAGCGAGCAGATGCGCCGCGAGTTTGTCGCCAACGTCAGCCACGAGCTCCGCACGCCCATAACCGGCGTCAAGAGCTATGCGGAGACCCTGGCCAACGACCCGGACATCCCGGCGGACACGCGCGAGCGCTTCCTGAACGTCATACTCAAGGAATCCGACCGCATGACGAAGATAGTCCAGGACCTGCTGACCCTTTCGCGCTTCGACGCGGGCAGCTTTACCTTCAGCTTCGGCGAATTCTCCTTTGAGACCTCGGTGCGCGACGTGTATAACGCCGTGCGCATGGAGGCCATCGCGCACCACCACGAGTTCGTGCTCGACTGCGAGCCGGACATCCCGCGCATACGCGGCGACAAGGCCCGCGTTGAGCAGGTGCTCATGAACATGGTGTCCAACGCCATAAAATACACGAAGGACGGCGGGCGCATAACCATAAAGGCCGGCGTGCGCGGCGGCGAGGTCTGGTGCTCCGTGCGCGACAACGGCATAGGCATACCCAAGGAGGACGTGCAGAAGGTTTTCGACCGCTTTTACCGCGTGGACAAGGCCCGCTCCCGCGAGAGCGGCGGCACAGGCCTCGGCCTCTCCATAGCGCACGAGATAGTCGTGCGCCACGGCGGGCGCATAGACCTCAAGAGCCGCCTCGGCCACGGCACCACCATAACCGTCTACCTGCCCGTGGAGGGGCCAAAGGATGCGTAAGCCCAGCCTGCGCCCGATAAAGCCGGGCAGCCTGCGCCGGATCATTGGCATGGCGCAGAACGTGCTCATAGTCCTGCTCATAGTCTCCGCCGTGGTGCTCGCCGGCGGCCGGGCCGGCTTCAGCTTTGAGGGCAGCCTGCCGCGCTATGCCGGCCCAGGCCCAGACGAGGGCTCCGGCCTCGCCGAGTACGGCGCCGCTGCCGAGCCGATGTGCATACTCGCCACGCCCGAGCTCGGCGTCCACGACGCGGCCATGTACGACGGCCGCGCCCTCGAGGAGGCCTACTCGATCTATTCCTCCGCCCTGGCCGAGGCGCTCGGCTCGGCGGGCGAGCCGGTTGAGACCGGCTTTTCCGACTGGGAGCGCGCGCTCTCCGGCCCGGGGGTCTACTTCGACTACTACACCGACCTGCAGCTCTCCTCCCTCGCGGCCTGGCTCGGCAGCGAGATGAGCTCCTCCGCCGCCGGGGACACGGCGCGGCGGCTCTGCCTCTCCCTTTCCGGCGGCGAGGTCAGCCTTTACTATGTCCACGGCCGCTACAACACCGTCTGGCGCTGCTCCACGGAGCTCAACTACACCGAGCTCTATGAGCGCGTGGCCGAGAGCCGCAACCGCTCCGCCTCCTTTGTGTTCGAGCTTGAAAACCCTCTCGAGCACGTCGATCCCTATGCCGTCGTAGTCTCCGGCCAGATAGAGCTGCGCAGCGTATCCGGCGAAAACTCCCTCGACACGGGGAACGCGGCCTCGATTATGGCCGCCTTCGGCATGAACGCGAACCTTGTGAGCAGCTACACCGAGACAGACGGCACGGACGTCTACCTCGAGGGCAGCACGACGCTGCGCCTCGGCTCCGGCGGCGTGCTGCGCTTTGTCCGCCCGGTGGACGAGCCGGCCTCCGCGCCCATAGCGCCGAGCGACGCCGTGCAGCTGACCCGCGAGGTGCTTGAGGGCACTGTCGGGCTCGAGTCCGGCGCGGCGGAGCTGCGCCTGAGCCATATATTTTATGACACGGCCGCCGGGGAGTACACCCTGCGCTACGACTATGTGATCGACGGCCTGCCCGTGCGCCTCCAGGGCCGCGAGTGCGCGGCGGAACTGCGCCTGAGCGGCGGCGTCCTGACCTTTGCCGACATCGCCTTCCGGGGCTACAGCTACACCGGCGGCATCGAGCGGCCCATGCCCGCGCTCTTAGCCGCAGCGGCGGCGGACGCCGCGGGCGGCGAGCCGAGGCTCGAGTACTTCGACAGCTATATCTCCGTCGGCGCGGACTGGTTTGTTGTTTGAGGTGCGGCATGGATTCAATAAAGATAAAAAACTTCATAATAATCGTGCTGCTCATAGTGAACGCCGTGCTCATAAGCGTATTCATAGGCGACACCCTGCGTGAGCGGGATATGGCCGGCGGCGCGGTGGACGGCGTGGAGAGCCTCCTGAGCGAAAACGGCATAGCCATAGCCCCGGGCGTCAACCTCGCCGAGCGGAGCCTGCCCATCCTCGAGCTCGAGCGCGACACGGCTCTCGAGCTTAAAAACGTGCGGAATGTCCTCGGAGAAGTGAACGTCACGGACCTCGGCGGCAACATCCTGCACTACTCCGGCGCAAACGGCGAGGCCAATTTCCGCGGCACGGGCAGCTTTGAGATGCGCGTATACGACTATGACAGCGGCGGGGCCGACCCGGAGGCCGCGGCGCGCGCCTTTGCGGAGCGGCTGGGCCTCTCGCCGGAGCGCGAGCCGCTCTCCGTCAGCCTCGACGAGACGCAAAGCGGCACGGTCGAGCTTGTCTGCCGCTTTAACGGCGCGCTTGCCGCCAACTGCCGGCTGAGCTTCACCTTCTCCGGTGGCGGGATCTACATGGTCATGGGCACGCGGACGCTTGACAGCGTTGTAAACGAGACAGCGGCGGACTGCATAGACGTGCCCACGACGCTCATGCGCTTCCTCTCGCTTGTCAACTCCGGCGGCCACGTCTGCTCGAGCGTGAACTCCCTCGAGCTTGTGTACACCATGAGCGCCACGGCGGCCGGCACGGCGCGCCTCGTCCCCGTCTGGCTGATAGCGACGGATTCCGGCAGCTTCTACATAGACGCCGTCACCGGCCGCGAAGAGGCGATGGCATAAATGCCCGCGCTTACTTGAATATTATTTTTAAATGTGTTAGAATAAGCCAAAGTAAAGGAAACTTCTGATACCAGCGCTGCGCCGGACCGCTCTTTTGCCGGCCGTATGCGGAAAGGATGGAAGGCGTACCAATGGAAAAGTATTTGATTCAAGGCGGCAGGCCGCTTTACGGCGAGGTCGAGGTCAGCGGCGCCAAGAACGCCGCCGTGGCCATAATCCCCGCCGCCCTTATGGTGGACGGCGTATGCCGGCTGGAGAATATCCCCCAGATAAGCGACGCGGACATGCTGCTTACGATTTTGGAGCATTTAGGCGCCAAAATCCGGCTTGTGAACCGCAACACCGTGGACATTGACTGCTCCAACGTCCGCTACACCGACGCGCCCTATGACCTCATGCGCAAGATACGCGCGAGCTACTATCTCATCGGCGCGATGCTCGGCCGCTTCGGCGCGGCCAAGACCACCATGCCCGGCGGCTGCAACTTCGGCGTGCGGCCCATAGACCAGCACATCAAGGGCATGACCGCCCTCGGCGCCGAGGTCGAGGTCGAAGGCGGCTTTGTCTACGCGAAGGCCATTGACGGCAAGCTCCACGGCACCAAGATCTATCTCGACAAGGTCTCCGTCGGGGCGACCATGAACATCATCCTCGCGGCCAGCATGGCCCGCGGGCGGACGATAATCGAGCCCGCCGCCAAGGAGCCGCACATCGTTGACCTTGCGAACTTCCTCAACTCCATGGGCGCCGACGTGCGCGGCGCGGGCACAGACTCCGTGAAAATCAACGGGACGGACTCCCTCCACGGCGGGAGCTACACCATCATCCCCGACCAGATAGAGGCCGGGACCTATATGGTCGCCTGCGCGGCGGCCGGCGGCGAGGTCCGCGTAAAGAACGTCATCCCCCGCCACCTTGAGAGCATCTCCGCCAAGCTGCGCGAAATGGGCGTGACCGTCATCGCCGACGAGGACTCCGTCGTTGTAAAGAGCAGCGGCCGGCTGCGCCCGGTCAGCATCAAGACCATGCCCTACCCCGGCTTCCCGACGGACATGCAGCCTCAGTTCGCCGCGGCGCTCTGCCGCGCCCGGGGGCACAGCAGCATAACCGAGGGCATCTACGACAACCGCTTCAAATACATGACCGAGCTGCGCAAGATGGGCGCGAACGTCACGGTGGACGGCCGCTCCGCCGGCATAGACGGCGTGGAGTGCCTGACCGGCGCGCCGGTCGCGGCCTGCGATCTGCGCGCGGGCGCGGCGATGGTTATCGCCGGCCTGAGCGCCGAGGGCGTCACCGAGGTGGAGGACATCCACTACATCGAGCGCGGCTATGAGAACTTTGTCGGCAAGCTCAGCGCCCTCGGGGCGGACATCAGGCTTGTCGAGAGCCCCGACGAGCCCGAAAAGCTCGCGAAGCCCCAGCTCATAAGCTGATGCGCATAACCGTATTCGCAAGCGGCTCGACGGGCAACTGCGCCCTTGCCGAGTGCGCCGGGGCGAGAATTCTGGTTGACGCGGGCATCTCCCTGCGCCGGCTGAAGGGCTTCCTGGCCGCCGAACGGCTCACCCCGGGCGAGCTCGACGCCGTGTTCATAACCCACGAGCACCGGGACCACATCTCCGGCCTCGCCATGCTTGAAAAATACCACGGCCTGCCCGTGTACGCCCTGCGCCCCGTCGCGAGCCGCCTTGCGGGGATGCTCCCGGAGCTCGAGGGCCTGCTGCGCCCGATCGCGCCGGGCGGCTTTACCGAGCTGGCCGGCGTACGCCTGAGCCCCTTTGAAACCGAGCACGATACGCCCGCCTCCGCCGGGCTGAGGATAGACTCGGCCGAGGGCGCGATGGGCTTCTGCACCGACTTAGGCGTCGTGACGGACACGGTGCGCGAGGCGCTGCGCGGTGTAAAGGCCGCTCTTATAGAATCCAACCACGACGAGGCCATGCTCTTGGACGGGCCCTACCCCGCCGTTCTCAAGCGGCGCATCCTCTCCGGGCGCGGCCACCTCTCCAACAGCGCGGCCGCCGGGCTCGCCGTCTTTCTTGCGCAAAACGGCGCGGACACGATAATCCTCGGCCACATCAGCCGCGAAAACAACACCCCGGCCCTCGCGCGCGCCGCCGCCGAGGCCGCGCTCTGCCGCGCCGGGCTGGAGGTAAGGCTCCTCGCCGCGCCGCCGCTCGGGCCGCTCAGCGCCGAGCTTCTGGAAAAATGCCCGGCATAAGCTTTGTTTTTGTCGGAAAGATGAAGGAGGCGCACTTTGCCGCCGCCTTCGCCGAATATATAAAGCGTCTCGGGGCGTACACAAAGTGCGAGCTGCGCGAAATTCCCGAGCAGCGCCTACCCGAGCACCCCGGCGAGCGCGAAATTGCCGCCGCCCTCGAGCGGGAGGCGCGGGAGATAGAGCGCGCCGTGCCCAAAGGCGCATATCTCTGCGCGCTGTGCGTGGAGGGCCGGCAGTGCCCGAGCGAGGCCCTGGCCGTTAGGCTCCGGGAGCTCGACGCGCGCGGCGTGGGGCGCATATGCTTTGTTGTAGGCGGCTCGTACGGGCTGGACGCCGGGCTCAAGGCCCGGGCGGACTGGCGGCTTTCCATGAGCGAGATGACCTTCCCCCACCATCTGGCGCGGGTCATGCTCGCCGAGCAGGTGTACAGGGCCTTTACGATTAACGCCGGGTCGCGATACCACAAGTGACCGGGAGAAAGGAAATCCAATGAGTGAACCCAAGCTTGAATGGGGCCGGGACCTGCCCGGCGACCTTTTAGACCGCTGGCCGAAGGACGAAAACGGCGAGTGCGACGTCCCGGCCTACCTCACCTCCTGCTCGCAGCTCGACATGAGCGACACCATCCTCACCGGCCTTTTGGACAGCTGCGGCATACCGTATTTCAGGCGCTTCCCGCATTACGGCGGCTTTGGAAAGCTTGTGCTCGGCATGAGCGCGGAGGGCGTGGATATCTTTGTCCCCGCGTCCATGCTGGAGGAAGCAAAGAATATTATTGAAGGAGAGTCCGAAGATGAGGAGCTATAAGGAAGAATACCAGTACTGGCTGGACAGTCCCGCTCTGGGCGAGGAGGAGTGGAAAGAGCTCTCCGCAATAGCGGACGACGAGAAGGAAATCGAGAGCCGCTTCTACGCCCCGCTCGAGTTCGGCACCGCCGGCCTTCGCGGCGTCATGGCCACCGGCCTGAACCGCATGAACATCCACGTTATACGCTGGGCCACCCAGGCCTTCGCCACCGTAGTCAAGAACGAGGGCGAGGAGGCCATGAAGAAGGGCGTGGTCGTCTGCTATGACTGCCGCCTCAACAGCGCCCGCTTCGCGCACGAGGCCGCCGGCGTCATGGCCGCCAACGGCGTGCACGTCCGCATATTCGACGAGCTTCGCCCCACCCCGGAGCTCAGCTTCGCCGTGCTGCACTACGGCGCCCAGGCCGGCATCAACATAACCGCCAGCCACAACCCCCGCGAGTACAACGGCTACAAGGTCTACTGGGCCGACGGCGCCCAGCTCCCGCCCCAGCACGCCGCCGCCGTCGCCGACGAGATGTCCCGCATCGACATCTTTAAGGACGTCAGGCGCATGGACTTTGACGAGGGCGTTGAAAAGGGCCTGATCGAGGTCATCGGCGCCGAGACCGACGAGGCCTTCCTCGCCGAGGTCATGAAGATGTCCGTAAACTCCGACGTCGTGCGCGAGGTGGCGGACGATTTCAGGATAGTTTACACCCCCTTCCACGGCGCGGGCCACAAGCTTGTCCCCGAGGCCCTTCGCCGCCTCGGCGTAAAGCACCTCTACCCCGAGCCGAAGCAGATGGTGATAGACGGCAACTTCCCCACCGTCAAGAGCCCGAACCCGGAAAATCCGGAGGGCTTCTACCTCGCCGTGGACCTCGCCAAGCAGGTCGGCAGCGACCTTATCATCGGCACCGACCCGGACAGCGACCGCGTGGGCACCATGGTCCGCGGCGCCGACGGCGAGTACCGCACCATAACCGGCAACCAGATGGGCGTCCTCCTCCTCGACTACATCATCAACGCCCGGAAGGAAACCGGGACCATGCCGGAAAATCCCGCCTTCCTCAAGACCATCGTCACCACGAACATGGGCCGCGAGGTCGCCGAGCGCAACGGCGTCCACGTGGACGAGACCTTCACCGGCTTCAAGTTCATGGCCGAGAAGCTCGCCGAGTACAAGCGCGACAACAGCTATAACTTCCTGCTCGCCTATGAGGAGAGCTATGGCTACATGGTCGGCGACTATGTCCGCGACAAGGACGCCGTCACCGCCAGCATGCTGATTGCCGAGATGGCCGCGAGCTACTTCAAGCGCGGCATGACCCTCGCGGACGCGCTCGAGGCCCTCTATGAGAAGTACGGCTACTTCGGCGAGCTCACGATGAACCTCGTCATGCCCGGCCTCGACGGCCTTGAGAAGATGCGCGGCATCATGGCCAGGCTCCGCGCCCAGCCGCCCAGGGAGATAGGCGGCGAGGCCGTGCTCGGCATGCGCGACTACCAGAACGGCACCGTCTCGGTGGCCGAGCTTGGCGTCGTGGGCAAGACGCCCATCGTGGGCAGCAACGTGCTCTACTTCGAGCTTGGCGACGGCACCGCCTTCATCGTCCGCCCGAGCGGCACGGAGCCCAAGATAAAGGTCTACATCCTCGCCCAGGGCGAGAGCCACGCAGACTGCGACGAGCGCATAGCGCGCTACAGGGCCTGGGCCGACAGCATCCCCAACATGGCCTGAAAACGCCAGAATAAACCCGGCCGGGGCGGCATATGCCGCCCCGGTTCCAAGTCAGTATAAAGGACCGCAGCAATGAAAGAATATCTCAAGCTTTTCTGGGCCTTCCTCAAAGTGGGGGCCCTTACCTTTGGCGGCGGCTACGCCATGCTGCCCATACTCCAGCGCGACATAGTTGAGCACTACGGCTGGGCCAGCGAGGAGGAGGTCATGGACTACTACGCCATGGGCCAGTGCCTGCCCGGCATCATCATGGTCAACACCTCCGTATTCATCGGCCAGAAGCACCGCGGCACCCTCGGCGGCATTGTCGCCGGCTTTGCCTCGACCGTGCCCTCCCTCATCATAATCACGGTCATAGCCGCGTTCCTGACCCGCTTTGCCGAGTATCCCGTGGTGCAGAACGCCTTTGCCGGCATCAGGGCCTGCGTGGTCGTGCTCATAATAAACGCCGTCGTGAAGCTCTGGAAGAGCGCCATCGTAGACTGGAAAACGCTTGTGCTCGTCTTTGCGCCGGTGTTCCTGCTGAGCGCCTTCACAAGCGTGTCCCCCGTGCTGCTCGTTGTCGCGGCGGCCGCGGCGGGCATAGTCATCACCCTCGTCTCCGGCATGCTCGGGAAGGGGGGCAAGGCAAAATGACCTATGCGCTGACGCTGCTCTCCCTCTTCTGGGAATTCCTCAAGATAGGCCTCTTCTCCGTCGGCGGCGGCATGGCAACGCTGCCGTTCCTCAATCTTGCTGCGGTCCAGGTCGGTGATTTTGCGCTGGACCGTCTTGATGGCGTTGATCTGGTTCACGGACTGGATATGCAGGCTGACGATCAGGCTGGATTCCATGTCCAGAAAATCCGCCATGCTTATCAGGGCCAGTTCAGCATCAGCGACCGTGACGCGAATACGCCTTATATTAAAAAGGTAAGGATTGTCACTACGCTTTTTTTTTTGAAAAAAAAAAAAAAAAACGGTTAAAAGTTTTC
>CALWYQ010000115.1 GCA_944385815.1 uncultured Oscillospiraceae bacterium
GCAATTACTGCGCCAATGTGGCGGTGAACGCCGTGCTCTCGCACTATCTGGCCGTCGCGGAGGAGAACGGCTGCCGGGCCTCGGCCGAGGTGAGGCTGCCGGACGAGCTGCCCTTCGACGAGCTGGACGTCTGCGCGCTTATCGCGAACGCTATAGAAAACGCCGCCTCGGCGGCCTCGGCCGCGCCGGAGGGCGAGCGGGAGATAAGCATCAGCGCCGAGCTTTTAGACGGCGGCAAGCTTACCGTGACGGTGCGCAACTCCTGCCCGGAAAAGCCCGCCTTCGACGCGTCGGGCATGCCGGCCTCCAACCGCCCGGGGCATGGCATCGGGCTCAGGAGCGCCCGGGCGGTGGCAAAAAGGAACCACGGCCTTGTGCGCTGCAGCTGGGACGCGGGCGTGTTCACCTTCCGCGCAGTGCTGTTTGCCCAGCCGAGGGCCGCCGGGCAGGCGGCCGCGCCGGAGAAAAAGCGGCGCTGGGCCTGGCTGCGCACGGCGGCGGCCGGCGCGGGCGCCGCGATGCTGTTTTTGTTCCTCGCGATAAACGCGCTGCCCTCGCTCGCCGGCGAGCTGCACAATCTGCCCTTGATCGGCGGCATCGCGCAGCTTTTTGACGCGAGCAGCTACGGCTGGGGCGGCTCCGGCTTCAGCGACGGCACCGGGGAGGGCTGCGAGCCCGAAACGGAGCAGGCGGAGCTCGAAAACGCGCGCGATGGCTTTATTGCCGGGATGCGCTCGCTGTTCAGGGAATACGCCGGGCAGCGCTACAACGGCTATGTCTCCATGGACGTGAGCGAGCAGGTGCTCTGCGACGACGGGGAATACCTCTCCGTGCGCCTGACGGGCGTGCTGAACGCGGGCGGCTCGGGCGAGTTTTCGCACTGCTATACGGTGGACATGGGCACGGGCAGGATAATCACCCTCTCGGAGCTCTTTAAGGACGGGGCCGACTACGTCGGCGTGATAAGCGCGGAGATACTCCGCCAGATGGAGGAGGCCGTCGCCGCGGGCGAGGCGGATTACTTCATACCCGGCGGGATCTGGAGCGAGGAGGAGTGCTTCTCCAAAATAGACCCGGAGCAGGATTTTTACATAAAGTCCGGCGGCACGCTCGTCATTGCCTTTGAGGAATACGAGGTGGCGCCCGGCTCCATGGGCTCGCCGGAGTTTGAAATACCGGCCGGGGTGATAAGCGATATCCTGGCGTAAAACAGGCGGGACGCAGATGCGTCCCGCTCGCCGCTTTATAAAAGCCTCGCAGAGTTTCGCCGCCATGCGGCGAAAGGGACTTAAAGCTATTTTCGGCGGCGGCGTGTACGCCGCCGAAAATACTTCTCGCGGAGCGGAGTGTGAAAAATCCGCCAGTCCGCAGACTGGCGGATTTCTTTGCGCGCAGCGCAGCGCCGGTCTCCATCGGCCGCTTGCGGCCGGGGGACAATATTGTCTGAAAAGGCCGTCAAGACCTTTTCAGACAGTTTTAAGCGGGACGCATATGCGTCCCGCTTTTGCCGTTTTTATAGAATTTCCTGCGATATCAGGCGGCAGATGCCGGCGGCGTCGGCGCCGCCGGTGAACTCAAAGCGCACCTTGCCGAGGCCGGAGAACCAGAGCTCAAGCTCGCAGTCGAGGTCGAAGAGGCCGGCGGTCTCGATTGAGAAGGCCTGTATGCGGTTATACGGCAGGCTTGTGAAGTCGCGCCTCATGCCGGTGACGCCCTGGACGTTTATGGCGATTATCCGCTTCGTCGTGAACACCACGCCGTCGCGCACGGTCTGGAAGGCGGCGACGGGGTCCTCGTCCCCGCAGAGCAGCTGGTCGAGGTGCCTGGCGAATTTGCCGTAGTCCGCGGGCCGAAGCTTGAGAACCTCGCCGTTATCAAAATCTATCATGCGCCCGGCCCCTTATATCTTCACTAACTCGTACTCGCGGGTGCCGAGGCCGATCTTTTCGGCGTGGGCGAGGCAGCTGCGCCAGTCGGTGGTGGGGGAGACGTCGGTGAAGTGGTCGTGATGGCAGCGCTCAGCCTCGCCGAGCATGCTGTCCGCTATGGGCTGCTGGGCGTTTACCGCGTCTACGCAGGCCTCGTCCAGGGCGACGGGGTCGAAGCCGGCGAACATGCCCACGTTCGGGACTATGGGTGCGTCATTTTCGGCGTGGCAGTCGCAGTAGGGGCTCACGTCGATGACAAGGTTGATGTGGAAGTTAGGCTTGCCATCGCAGACGGCCTTGGCGTACTCGGCAATCTTGCAGTTGAGGACGTCGTTGGCCTGGTCGAAGGGCGCCTCTATGGCCTTGACGGGACATACGCCGAGGCAGCGGCCGCAGCCGACGCACTTTTCGGTATCTATGCTGCACTTGCCCTCCCTTACGGTCGGCGCGGCCTGGGCGCAGACCTTCGTGCAGCGGCCGCAGCCGATGCAGTCGGCGGTGCGGACAAAGGGCTTGCCGGCGGAGTGCATCTCCATCTTGCCCGCGCGGGAGCCGCTGCCCATGCCGAGGTTCTTGAGCGCGCCGCCGAAGCCGGTGAGCTCGTGGCCCTTGAAGTGGTTGAGGGAAATTACGACGTCCGCGTCGGCGATGGCGCGGCCGATCTTGGCCTCGCTGACGTACTCGCCGCCGGCGACGGGGACGTGGACGTCGTCCGTGCCCTTGAGGCCGTCGGCAATGATGGTGTGCACGCCGGTCTGGAAGGGGTTGTAGCCGTTCTGATAGGCGCTCTCGAGGTGCTCTAAGCCGTTGCGGCGGCCGCCTACATAGAGCGTGTTGCAGTCCGTCACAAAGGGCAGGCCGCCGAGGGCCTTTACATAGTCGCAGACCACGCGCGCCCAGTTGGCGCGCAGGTAGGCGAGGTTCCCGGGCTCGCCGAAGTTGAGCTTGACCGCTACGAACTTGCCGGAATAGTCTATGTCCTCAAAGCCGGCGGCCTTGAGCAGGCGGTGGAGCTTTCCGGGGAGGCCCGGGGTGTCCGGGCCGGTACGCATGTCGGAAAAATACACTTTCGATGCAGGCATTGTTTTCGTCTCCTTCTGATGCGTTGGGATTTAATGGCCAAACACTGAATCTGAGCCAATATTACCATAAAAAATTACAGCTGACAATAGCGTTAAATCATTGACAGCGAACGCTATAGATGGTAAAATTGTAAAACAACCGGGTAAGCGGCGCCTACTCATGGAGCGAATGTACGCAGAGGTGTAGAGATGGCTGCCTTTAGGATAGATGTAAAGGGAATAGTGCAGGGCGTTGGTTTCCGCCCTTTTGTGCACAGGCTGGTGGAGAAATGGGGCTTCACCGGCTGGGTGCAGAACACCTCATACGGGGCCCGGCTCGAGCTTAACGGCGCGAGAGAGGGCCTTTTACGCGTTGTGGAGGCCTTAAAAGCCGAGGCGCCGCCCCTTGCGATGATAGAATCCGTCGAATTTTGCGAGGTTCCCGAGCAGGACTTCGACGGCTTTGAGATTATCCCCAGCGAGGCCGGGGAGCATATGGAAACGCTCGTTTCTCCGGACGTCGGGATCTGCGCGGACTGCAGGCGCGAGCTGCTGACGCCGGGGGACAGGCGGTATAAATATCCATTTATTAACTGCACAAACTGCGGGCCGCGATTTACCATTATAAAGTCCGTGCCCTATGACCGCGCGAGCACCTCGATGGCCGACTTTCCCATGTGCGCCGACTGCGCGCGCGAGTTCGGCGACATACGCGACCGGCGCTACCACGCGCAGCCGGACTGCTGCCCCGTATGCGGGCCGCGCTGCTTTTACCTCGACGCGGAGGGGCGGGAGGTCCCGGGCGACGCGATTGAGAGCGCGCGGCGGGAGCTCAAGCGCGGCGGGATAGTCTGCGTGAAGGGGCTCGGCGGGATGCATTTAGCCTGCCTGCCGCTTGAGGGCGCGGCGCGTGAGCTGCGCCGCCGCAAGCGGAGGGATGAGAAGCCCTTTGCGCTCATGTGCCGGGATACGGACTGCGCCCGGCGGCTCTGCCGCGTGAGCGGGGCAGAGGCCGCGGCGCTGGAGAGCTTCAGGAAGCCCATAGTCCTGCTCGAAAAGCGCAGCGCGCGGGAGTTGGAGTACCTGAGCGAGAACGGCTCGCTCGGCATCATGCTGCCGTACACGCCGCTGCATGTGCTCCTCATGGGGGAGGACATAGACTGCCTTGTAATGACGAGCGCGAACATCTCCGATACGCCGATAATCAGCGATAACGGCGCGGCGGTCTCGGAGCTCGCCGGCATAGCGGACGGCTTTTTGCTGCATAACCGCACGATACAGACCAGGTGCGACGACTCGCTTATACGTATTTTTTCCGGGAGGGAGTATCCGCTGCGGCGCTCGCGCGGGTATGTGCCATACCCGGTGACCGTGCCGGTGGGCGGGAGATACCTTGCCTGCGGGGCCGAGCAGAAGGCCTCCTTCTGCCTTTCAAAGCCGGGGCACGCCTTCCCGAGCCAGCACATGGGCGACCTTAAAAACGCCGAGACGCTTGACAACTGGGAGAGGCAGATAGAGCATTTTTCCGCCCTTTTCGACATACGGCCGGAGGCCATCGCCTGCGACCTGCATCCGGACTACCTCTCCACGGCCTACGCCGAGGAGCGTTCGGAGGCTGAGGGCATACCGCTGCTCAGGGTGCAGCACCACCACGCGCATATGGCCGCCTGCATGGCGGATAACGGCCTCGAGGGCGAGTGCCTCGGCCTTATCTGGGACGGCACGGGTTACGGCTCGGACGGCGGGATATGGGGCGGCGAGGTCTTGGCGGGAGGCTTCGGGGGCTTCAGCCGCGTTGGCAGCATAAGGCCCATTGCCCTCGCCGGGGGCGACGCGGCGATAGACGATATCTGGCGCGCCGGCGCGGCGCTGCTTTTGGACGCGGGCTGCGATACGGCGCGGTTCGCCGGCGAGGAAGGCTTTGAAACTATTATAAAAATGCTCAAAACCGGGACGAATTCGCCGAAAAGCTCCGGTATGGGCCGGCTTTTTGACGGAGCGGCGGCAATCTTGGGCATAAGGCGCCGCGCGGGCTACGAGGGCCAGGGCGCGATACTCCTTGAGGCCGCGGCGGACGATGGCGAGGCGGGCTCGCTCGGCTTTGACCTTGCGGAAGCGGACGGCCTGCTTACGCTCGACTGGCGGCCGGCGGTGAGAGAAATGGCTGCCTCGGACGAGGGCGCCGGGACGCTCGCGGCGCGGTTTATGAACATGCTCATAGACGCGGCGGCGGAGCAGCTGCTACGCGCTGCGCGCGGCTGCGGCCTCAGGCGGGTCGTGCTCTCCGGCGGCGTGTTCCAGAACATGTATATAATGAAGCGGCTGCCTGCGCGGCTTGAAAGGGCCGGGCTCGAGGTATATACGCACAGCCGCGTTTCAACCAACGACGAGGGGCTGTCGCTCGGACAGCTGATGGTTTTGGAGGCTCATCATGTGCTTGGCGGTACCGCTTAAAATTGTTGAGATAGACGGGCTCAATGCCGTGGGCGAGGTTGAGGGCCTGCGCCGGAGGATGCGGCTCGACTTTATAAAGGAGCCTAAGTTGGGCGAGTACGTCATAGTCCACGCGGGCTTCGCCATAGAGCGTCTGCCGGAAAAGCAGGCTCTTGCGGACATAGAGGCCTGGGCCGAGGTGGGCGATGCGCTCTGAGGAGATCCTCGCGCGCATAAGCGCGCTGCCGCGCCGGGAGGCAAAGCTCATGGAGGTCTGCGGGACGCACACTATGAGCATAGCCCGCGCGGGGATAAAGCGGCTGCTGCCCGAGGGCGTGGAGCTTTTGAGCGGGCCGGGCTGCCCGGTCTGCGTCACGCCCGGCGAGGTGATGGACGCGGCTCTCGGGCTATCCTCGCGCGAGGGCGTGACGCTCTGCGTTTACGGGGACATGCTGCGCGTGCCCGGCACGCGCCGGGGCGACGACCTGGCGCACCGGCGGGCGCTCGGCGCGGATGTAAGGATAGTTTATTCGCCCATGGACGCGCTGGACATGGCCGCGCAGGAGAGAGAAAGGGAGTTCGTTTTCCTCGGCGTTGGCTTTGAGACCACGGCGCCGGGCACGGCGGCGGCGATACTGGAGGCAAAGCGGCGCGGGACGGGGAATTTTTCCGTGTTTTCCATGCTCAAGAGCGTGGAGCCGGCGCTCAGGGCGCTTATCGCCCAGGAGGGCTTCGCCGTGGACGGCTTTATCTGCCCGGGGCATGTGGCGGTTATAACCGGGTCGGAGGGCTTTGAGTTCCTGCCGCGCGAGTACGGCCTGCCGGCCGCGGTGGCCGGCTTCGAGCCGGAGGACATACTGCTGGCGGTGTACCACCTGCTGGAGATGCTGGCCGCGGGCAGGCCGGGGCTCGTGAACGACTACGCCCGCGCAGTAAGCCGCGAGGGCAACGCCCTTGCGCGCGCGGCGGTAAGCGAGGTGTTTGAGCCGCGGCGCGACATCTGGCGCGGGCTCGGCAGGATAGACGCGAGCGGCTTCGGCATAAGGCCGGAGCTTGCGGAGTATGACGCCGAACGGCGGTTTTCGCTTGAGATCAGGCCGCCCGAGGGCGCGAGCCCCTGCCGCTGCGGCGAGGTAATAACCGGCCGGATAAGGCCGGAGCAGTGCCCGCTTTTCGAGCGCGCCTGCACCCCGGAGGACCCCTGCGGCCCCTGCATGGTGTCCAGCGAGGGCGCCTGCGCGGCGGCGTACAGGTATATGGAGTAAACACCGAAACGGAGCCGCCGGTACGGCGGGTCCGCTTCGGAGAGGAGCCGCAGGGGAGCTGGCGCAGTTTTCGGCAAAAGCCGCAGGCTGCCGCCGGAAACGGAGCCGTGCGGACCTTGCGGCGACGAGCGCGGCGGCGTACAGATATATGGAGTAGGCTATGGACGATATAATTACGCTTGATTACGGCTCGGGGGGGAGGAAAACCTCTGCGCTGATAGAGGAGCTGATACTTCCCGAATTCGGGAACCCGGAGCTTGAGGCGCTCGGGGACGGGGCCATCCTTGACGGGAGGGCCGCCTTCTCGACGGACAGCTTTGTTGTCACGCCGCTCGAGTTCCCGGGCGGGGACATTGGCAAGATAGCCGTCTGCGGCACGGTGAACGACCTCGCCATGTGCGGCGCGGAGCCTAAGTACCTCTCCCTCGCGCTTATTATCGAGGAGGGGCTCAGTACGGACACGCTCCGGCGCGTCCTTGCCTCGGCGGCGGAGACGGCGCGCGCGGCCGGCGTCAGGATAGTCACCGGGGACACAAAGGTCGTAGAGCGCGGCCGGGGCGACGGGCTTTATATAAACACGGCGGGCATCGGGCCCATAAAATACCCGGGGCTCACGCCAAAGGCCATGCGGCCCGGCGACGCGGTTATACTCTCCGGCACGGCCGGCGACCACGGCGCGGCGGTCATGCTCGCGCGCGGCGGTATGCTCGACGGCGGGGTGAAAAGCGACTGCGCGGCCCTCAACGGGCTTGTGAGCGCGCTCATGGGCTCGGGCGCGGAGCTGCGCTGCCTGCGCGACCCGACGCGCGGCGGCGTCGCGACGACGCTCTGCGAGTTCGCGGCGGACGCCGGGCTCGGGATAGAGCT
This sequence comes from uncultured Oscillospiraceae bacterium, assembly GCA_944385815.1. Lineage (GTDB taxonomy): Bacteria > Bacillota > Clostridia > Oscillospirales > Oscillospiraceae > Scatomorpha. The sequence goes on from CALWYQ010000115.1 coordinate 7,555, forward strand.
GACGGAGGGCGACATCCCGGTGCGGCGCAGCGTCGCGGCGGCCTGCGCGCTATTGGGGCTTGACCCGCTGTATTCCGCCAACGAGGGCAAGCTGCTGTGCGTGGTCTCGCCGGATACGGCGCCGGCGGCGCTCGCGGCGCTCAGGGCGCACCCGCTCGGGCGGGACGCGGCGGTTATAGGCCGCGTGACCGGGGGGCGGCGCGTGGTGCTGAACACCGGCGCCGGCGGCAGGCGGGTGCTGAGGAAACTCTCCGGGGCCCAGCTGCCCCGTATATGCTGATAGATATTCCCTTTGGAAAAGAGGAGGTCAAAATGCAGGAGTACAAGCAGATTGAAATCACAAGGGAGGAGATTGTCCCGACCGCGCTGCGTATGCGGCACGACGGGAAGTGGCTGGTCATGATATACGGCTGGTATCAGACCGACGGCCGGCTGCGCATCTCCTGGGACTACGAGGTCGGACCCGTAGTGGAGAGCTACTATGTCCTGGGCGAAAAGAGCGTGCCCAGCATAGCCGGCATCTACGACGAGGCCGCGCGCTGGGCCGAGTTGGAGCTCTATGAGCTCATGGGCATCGAGTTTGAGGGGCTGGACACGTCCAAGCGGCTGTTCCTGCCCGAGAACCTGCTCGAGACCCAGGGCAAGGGCCAGATCCTCGTAACTCCGCTCAAAGAGCTTGTGGACAGGCGAGACGAAATTCTCGGAGAGAAGAAGGAGGCATCGGAGGAATGAGCTACATTGTCCCCATAGGCCCCTACCATCCCGCGTTGGAGGAGCCGATACACGCCAAGCTCTACACCGAGGGCGAGGTAATAAAGGACGCGGAGGTCTTTGTCGGGTATAACCACCGCGGCATAGAAAAGCTCTGCACCGAGCGCAACGCCATACAGACCATCGTGCTTGTCGAGCGCGTCTGCGGCATCTGCTCGCACTCTCACGCCTTCACCTACGCCATGGCCGTCGAGGCGCTCAACAAGCTCGAGGTGCCAAAGCGCGGCGAGTACATCCGCGTAATCACCGCCGAGCTCGAGAGGCTGCATTCGCACCTGCTCTGGCTGGGCATCGCCTTCCACATCATCGGGCACGACAGCATGTTCATGCACACCTGGGACGTCCGCGAGAGCATCATGGACGCGCTCGAGGCGCTTACCGGCAACCGCGTGAACTACGCCATGTGTACGGTGGGCGGCGCGCGGCGCGACATCTCCGACGAGCTGAGGCGGGACATCCTCGCGAGGCTCGACAGGTTTGAGCCCCAGCTCCAGCGCATCGTGGACATCTGCCTCAACGACAGGACCATCGCCATGCGTACGCAGGGCGTCGGCGTTATGAGCACCGAGGACGCCATGCGCCTCGGCGCGGTGGGCCCGCACGCGAGGGCCTCGAACCTCAGCGTGGACGTCCGGCGCGACTCGCCCTACAGCGCCTATGCCGACTTTGAGTTCGACGTGCCCGTCTGGCCGAGCTGCGACGTGTTCGCAAGGGCGGTCGTGAGGCTCCTGGAGTGCGTGGAGAGCATGAAGATTATCCGCCAGGCGCTCGACAACCTGCCCGCCGGGCCCATAAACCTCGGCAAGAAGATACCCAAGATAGCCGAGGGCGTCACCGTGGCGCGCCACGAGGCCCCGCGCGGGGCGCTGAGCTACCTTGTCGCCGGCAACGGCACCCAGCTCAACCAGCGCGTGAGCATCCACGTGCCGAGCTTTAAGAACACGCCGACCGTGCCGCACATGCTGCGCGGCAACACCGTGGCGGACGCGGGGCTCATCATCGCGAGCATAGACCCCTGCTTCTCCTGCCTCGACAGGTAATGCACGAGCTGGCCATCATGCAGGGCGTGGTAAAGCTCTGCGAAAAGGAGGCCGCGGCCCAGGGCTTTGAGCGCGTGAGGGGCATCGCCCTCGCCGTCGGGGCCGTGAGCGGCGTCGTCCCGGAGTGCCTTGAGGAGTTCTTCCCGATAGCGGCTAAGGGCTCCGTGGCCGAGGGGGCGCGGCTCGACATACGGCGCGTGCCGGCGGGGATCGAATGCCCCGACTGCGGCTACGCCGGGGATATCGGCGGCCTCGACTGCCCGCGCTGCGGCGGATACGGCTACCGTCTTGTGAGGGGACGGGAGTTCTTTATAGATTCTCTTGAAGTTGAATAGGAAAAACAGGAGGTGTATCGATTGGAAGCCAAACGCAAGACGACTGTAGGCGCGGTTATAGCCACGTTTATACTGTGCTACGTCATCTGGATACTGCTGACCGGCTCTTTCGCCGCTCAGGAGCTCATCGTGGGTGCGGTCGTCTCAATCTTAGTGGCGTGGTTTTCCGCCCGCTTCTTCGTACATGACAGCCCGTACTGGTTCTTCGGGAAGCGGTTCTTCATCCTTATCTGGTACTGCGTCGCCATCTTCCCCTGGGAGCTCATCAAGGCCAACTGGGACGTGGCGAAGCGCGTGCTCAGCCCGAAGCTCAGGATCAACCCGGGCATAATCCGCGTCCCGGTCGATCTCACGGCCGAGTACGGCAAGGCCATGCTGGCCGACTCGATAACGCTCACGCCCGGCACCATCACCGTGGACATCGACGAGCGCGAGGGCCGGTGCTGGTACTACATCCACTGGGTAGACGTCCAGGAGACCGACCGCGAGGCCGCCGGCGAGATAATCAAGGGCAGGATGGAAAAATGGATAAGGAGGATCTGGCAATGAGCGAAATGACCGAGCTTATATATTTTGCCATATTCTACATACTCTGCTGCTTCATAGTCATCTACCGGCTGGTCAAGGGGCCCACGGCGGTGGACAGGGCCGTCGCCGGCGACGGCGTCGACGTTATGACCGACATGGCGCTTGTGCTTGTGGCCATGTATTCCGGGCGCGGCATTTACCTTGATATCGCCATCGTCACCGCCATACTGGGCTTCCTCAGTCAGGTGCTGATAGGCAAGTATCTGGAGGGGACGCTATGAACATTGCACTGCGTATCATAATCGACGCCTTTATCGTGCTCGGCTGCTTTTTCGCCTTTGCCGGCTCGATAGGCCTTGTGCGTATGCCGGACACCTTCTCGCGCATGCAGAGCTCGACGAATATCACCACGCTGGGCATACTCTGCACGCTTGTCGGCGCCTTCCTCTACTTCCTGATAGTCAAGGAGAGCTGGGGCAGCGCGGCCAAGGTCGCCATCATCGGCATACTTACCATCATCGCCAACCCTGTCGGCGGCCACGCCATGGCCCGCGCGGCGTACAGGATAGGCATCAGGCCTGAGCGCGAGCTGGTCATCGACGACCTGGCCGACCCCGAGGCCTGCGCAGAGCCCGGCGGCGAGAGCGCCGAAGCCCCCGCGCCGGAGAAGGAAAGTGAGGCGGAGCAGGAATGATAACACCGGTCGCCATACTCAATACGCTTATCGTCCTCGGCGCCGTTGTGTGCGCCCTGCTCACCGTAACGGTCAAGCGCACGCTCTCGAGCATAATCTGCCTCGCCGGCTGCGGCGCGTTCATCTCGCTGGAGTTCATCATGCTCCAGGCCCCGGACGTCGCCATAGCCGAGGCCGCCGTCGGCGTCGTGCTGACGACGATAATCTTTGTCGTTGCGCTGCGCAAGACCGGCGGAAAGGGGGAGGATGAGAAATGAAAAAATTGATCTTGGCCCTTTCGCTCATCGTTATCCTCTGCTTCGGCGTGTATTCCGTGGTTTACATGCAGCAGGAGATACCGATAACCTATGACGGCCGCGGCACGGACGTGTACGAGCTGCAGCAGAATCCGGGCGACTACGACGTGTCCGACCCCGAGCCCGACGGCGTGGCCAGCATTATAGTCAAGGAAAACCTCGAAAAGACCCAGGCGGTGAACAACGTCACGGCCATCGTCTTTGACTTCCGCGGCTACGATACGCTCGGCGAGAGCTTTATCCTGCTCATCGCCATTACGGGCGCCACCGTCATCCTCCGCCGCAGGCGCGACAGATGGGAGGGCGGAAAATGAAAAAGAACTGGAAGAAGGACGACCTTATCGTCCGCTCCCTCGCGGACAACTACCTGCCCATCGCCATCGTCCTCGGCTTTTACGTCATACTGCACGGCAATATAAGCCCCGGCGGCGGCTTCCAGGGCGGCGTCCTCGCCGCGAGCGGCGTACTGCTGCTCTACCTCGGCTACGGTTTCCGCGGCATAGCCAGCGCGCTGAATATGGAGCGCATGCACAAGTTGGAGGCCATAGGCGCGCTCGCCTATGTGTTCTTCGGCCTGCTGGGCATATTCGCGGGCTACAACTTCTGCCGCAACATACTCTTTGACTCCGGCAGCATCGGCGACCTCTGGAGCTCCGGCACCATAGCGCTGATGAACTACGCCGTCGGCTTCAAGGTGCTGACCGGCGTCGGCTTCCTGCTGCTGCTCATAATCGCCCTGCTCGCCACCGAGCCCGGCCACGAGCATGACGGCACCATAACCACCACGGAGCAGGAGGCGCTTGAAAGGGGGGACTCCGAATGATGCTCGCCAACTACATCGGCGCGATCGCCCTCATCGTCATAGGCTTTTACGCCATGGCCGCCAAGCACGACATCATAAAGATAGTCATTGGCATGGGTCTCACCGATTACGGCATCAACCTTATGATAGTCTCCGTCGGCTTCAACGAGGGAGGCACGGCGCCGATTTACACCTTCGGCGAACTTGTAAGCGGCATGTACTTCGTAGACCCCGTGCCCCAGGCGCTGACGCTCACGAGCATAGTCATAGGCGCCTGCGTCACGGCCATGGCCCTTGCGCTGTGCGTCAGGATATACAACGAGTACGGCACGCTTGATTCCCGCGAGATAAGGAGGCTGCACGGATGACTTACGACGTCTATATGCACTTCCCGGTCATCGCGATAATGACCTTCTTTGTCGGCGCCTTCATTGTCACGCTCTGCGGCAGCAAGGAAAAGATAAGGAACGTCGTCGCGGGCCTCGCGGTGCTCATCCCGCTCACGCTGCTCGCCCTGCTCATAAAGCCCGTCATGGTGGACGGCGAGATAATCGTCTACTGGATGGGCAACTGGGAGCCGGTCGAGGGCTACGCCATAGGCATCGCCATCGAGGTCGATGCGCTCAGCCTGTTCTTCGGGCTGCTGGTCGCCATAGCCGTGGCGCTCTCGGGCTTCTACTCCTTCCAGTACATCAGGCAGGACGACGCCCGCGGCAGCTACTTCACGCTTTACCTGATGCTCTCCGGCGGCGTTATGGGCATCGTGCTCTCGGGCGACCTCTTCAACATCTACGTAATGCTCGAGGTCATGACCTTCGCCGCGGTCGGCCTCACCGCCTTCCGCACCTGGAACCCCAACGCGCGCGAGGCCGCGTTCAAGTACCTCACCGTCGGCTCGGTGGGCTCCACCTGCGCGCTGCTGGGCATAGCGCTGGTCTATGCGCAGTGCCACACCCTCAACCTCGCTCAGATTTCCGCGATCCTGCCGGACAATATGACCCCGACGATGGTGCTGGCCTTCGCGCTGCTCTTTGCCGGCTTCGGCTGCAAGAGCTTCATGTTCCCCTTCCACCCGCTCGCGGCGGACGCGCACGGCGCGGCGCCGAGCTCCGTCTCGGTGCTCATCTCCGGCGTGTTTACCAAGACCGGCGTCTACGGCATCATCCGTGTGTGCTACTTCCTGTTCCGCACCATGGGCAACGAGGCCGTGCAGGTCCTGCTTATAGTAATCGGCTGCATCTCCATGTTCGTCTGCGTGACAATGGCCCTCAACCAGCACGACTTCAAGCGCCTGCTCGCCTTCCACTCCATAAGCCAGATAGGCTACATACTCACGAGCCTCGGCCTGTGCACCGCGCTCGGCGTCGCCGGCGGGCTGTATCACGCCATCAACCACACGCTCTTCAAGGGCCTGCTCTTCCTCACGGCCGGCAGCGTGCTGTACGCGACCGGCACCACCTACCTCGAGAAGCTGGGCGGCCTCGCGCGGAAAATGCCAAAGACAACGATACTGTTCCTTGTCGGCGCGTTTTCCATCAGCGGCATACCGCCGTTCAACGGCTTCTACTCGAAGTGGATGATTTATCAGGCCACCTTTGAGAAGTCCGCCGAGACGGGGAACATCTTCTACGCCCTTGTCACCGTCGTCTGCGTCGTCACCAGCGTTATGACCCTTGCAAGCTTCGTGAAGGTAGGGCACAGCGTTTTCTTCGGCCAGCTCAGGCCGGAGCTGGAGGGCGCGAAGGACCCGCCGCTGGGCATGCGCGTGCCGATGTGGATAATGGCCGCGCTGTGTGCCTTCTCCGGCCTCTTCCCGAACATCATGCTCGACTATGTGATAGTCCCCGCGGTCAACGCCGTTTACAACGTCATCCCGTATATCGACACGGCCATGGGCGCGGACTACGCCGCGACGCACCTTACGAGCTACATGCCGCTTATGAACGGCCAGCTGTCCGTTATAGGCGCGTGGAGCCCGCTGAGCTGGCTGCTGCTCTTTGCCATCGCCCTCGCGGCCGTGCTGCTGGTCTCCCTGCTCGGCAGGTCCAACCGCAGCGTCACCTGCGTTGAGGACAGCAAGCACGCCGTGTTCTTCGGCGGCGAGCAGGCCGAGTATTCCCACGCCGCCGGCGGCGACCTGTTCTGGGGCTTCAAGCACAACCTGAGGCACTATCTCGGCTATATGAGCCGTGTGCACACCGGCGTTACCAATGATTACATGGTCTGGGCCCTGACGGCGCTCGCGGTAATCATCGCGTACTGCTTCGCGTTTATTTGAGGAGGTATGGCTATGGAATTCACGGATATCCTTATCTACGCGGTCTACATCCTCATCTTCCCGGGCGCGCTCTTCACCTGCCTGTTCGGCCTCTGGCTGGCCGGCGTCGACCGCAAGGTCGTGGCGCGTATGCAGAAGCGCAAGGGCCCGCCCATCTCGCAGCCTGCCTGGGACTTCCTCAAGCTCTGCGGCAAGGAGACAGTTATCCCCGCCCACGCGGCGCGCGGAGTGTACCTCGCTGCGCCCTATATCGGGCTCGCGAGCCTCATCGTCACCGTGCTCTTCATCCCGCTCGGCGGGCTGCAGGCCTTCAGCACCGGGGCGGATACGGTCGTCATACTCTATCTGCTCACCATTCCCACGCTGGCCATGATTTTCGGCGGCAGCGCCTCCGGCTCGCCCTTCGCGGGCGTCGGCGCCTCGCGCACGATGGTCTCCATAATGGCCTATGAGCTGCCCTTCATCCTTGTTATCCTCGCCGTCGGCAAGGGTATGACGCCCGATGGGTACTACTTCACCTTCTCGCTCGAGCAGATAACGAATGTCCAGAGCGTGTTCGGGCCGAACATTTTCGACTGGCGTCTGCTCCCCGCGGCCGTCGCCATGCTGTTAGTGATTCCCTGCGAGGTCGGGCAGCACCCCTTCGACGTCGGCGAGGCCGAGACGGAGATCTGCGAGGGGCCGCTGGTTGAATACTCCGGCAAGCCTCTGGCCGTGTTCAAGCTCAGCCACGCCATAAAGATGTTCGTTATGACGGCGCTCTTCTGCGCGCTGTTCCTCGGAGGCATCACAACCGGTATGCTCTGGCTCGACGTCGTGCTGGCGCTGTGCTTCTGCACCGCTGTTACGCTCGTGAGCATGACGCTGCTGAACGCGATAAGCGCGCGCTGGCGCGTAGAGCAGCTCTTCAAGTTCTTCTGGACCGTGGTCAGCGGCCTCGCCCTGGCGAGCTTGCTGCTCGTCTGGTTCTGCTGAGGGAGGCGGTAAGGTATGTTCAAAAAACTTATAGATAACGCCGCCGCGAAGTCGCCCTGGCTGTTCCATATCAACGCCGGGAGCTGCAACGGCTGCGACATAGAGCTCGTTGCCGTGCTCACGCCGCGCTACGACGCCGAGCGCCTTGGCTTTAAGCTGGCCGGCACCCCGAGGCACGCCGATATTGTAGTCGTCTCCGGGCCCGTCACCGTGCAGAGCAAGGACCGCGTCCTGCGCACCATAGAGCAGGTGCCCGACCCGAAGGTCATCGTAACGCTCGGCTCCTGCCCGCGCAGCTGCAACGTCTTTAAGGGCAGCTACTCCGTAGCCGGCCCGCTCGACAAGTACGTCCCCATCGACGTCTCCATCGCCGGCTGCGCGCCCAAGCCCGAGGCCATAATAGACGGCCTTGCCTTAGCGGCCAAGATCCTCAAAGAGAAAAGGGAGGCGATGAAGTAATGCTGCCTTTTATCAAGGAGGCCGTGGAGCAGCTGTTCAGCAAGCCCAGCACCGAGGCTTACCCCGCCGTTGACGTCCCGGCCGCGCCGGGCTACCGCGGCAGGATAGTTTTCCACGCCGACAAGTGCATCTCCTGCGGCATGTGCGAGCGCGTCTGCGCAGGCGGAGCCATAAGCACCACCAGCGAGGAAACCGAGGAGGGCACGCTCATAACCCGCCGCTTCTTCCTCGGCAGCTGCACCTTCTGCGCCAGCTGCGCCGACTTCTGCGTCAAGAACGCGATTGAGCTCACGACCGACTACCACATGGTGGCGCGGGACGAAAGCGAGCTTGTCGTCACGGGCACCTACCTCAAGAAGAAGCCCGTCAAAAAAGCCGCGCCCGCCGTGGAGGAGAGTGCCTGCACGGTCAAGGCACGCGACGACGGACTGCCCGTCAACGACCCGAACCGCTGCGTATACTGCACCCTCTGCGCCAAAAAATGCCCCGCCGGGGCCATAACCGTCGATCGGAAGGAGAAAATCTGGAAGCTCGACGAGGATAAGTGCATAGGCTGCGGCACCTGTCACGAGGTCTGCCCCAAGAAGTGCATTATTATGTAAACTAATCAAAAAATCCCCGCCGGAAGGCGGGGATTTTTTTGCGCCCGCGCGGATTCATATTCGCGGCGCGGCGGGCATAGATTGTCCGCATGAGAGGACAAGGCTTTATGAACGCGGCGGCGCTGCTGCCGGGGTGGATACGCTCGCGAGCGCTGGCCCTGCCGGAGGGCGAGGCGGAGAGGGCGGAGGAATTCAGGCTGCGCGCCGGCCGGCGGCCGGCTGTGCTGCTGCCGGCGGGGGAGCGGGCGATGGACGAGAGGGCGGTCAGCGTGCGGGATATTGAGGACGTGCTGGAAAACGCCACGCGCTCCTCGGCGCACACGGCGCTCGAGGGCCTGCGCGCGGGCTTTGTCGCCGCGCGGGGCGGGGTGAGGCTCGGCGTGGCGGGCGTAGCGAGCTGCGCCGACGGCAGGGTGCTGACGCTCAGGCGCCCGACCGGCGCTGCGATACGCATACCGCGCGAGGCGCGCGGCTGTGCGGACGGGATTTTTGAGGCGCTGACCCGGGGCGGCTTTAAGGATACGCTGCTCATCTCCCCGCCCGGCGGGGGCAAAACGACGCTCCTGCGCGAGCTTGTGCGCCGGCTTTCCGGGCGGCTGCGCGTCTCGCTGATAGACGAGCGCGGCGAGGTGGCCGGGGTGTTCGACGGCGCGCCGGAGCTGGACGTTGGGCCCATGACGGACGTGCTGACCGGCGCGGACAAGCGCTCGGGCGCGATGCTCATGCTGCGCGCCATGAACCCGCAGGTGCTGGCGATGGACGAGATTACCGCGCCGGAGGACCTCGAGGCTGTGGCGGCCGCGGCAGGCTGCGGCGTGCGCCTGCTCGCGACGGCGCACGCGGCGGACGCCGCGGAGCTTGGCCGCCGCGGGCTTTACCGTGAGCTGCTCGCCTTGGAGGTGTTTCAAAATGTCGTCCAGATAAGCGCCGACGGAGGGCGGAGGCGCTATGAGCTGAGGGAGCTGGGGAGATGAGGCTTGCGCTGTGCCTTATTCTGTCCGCCGCGGCGGGCTGGCTCGGATATTCCTCGGCTTTGGCCGAAAAACGGCGCGAAGCGCGGCTCAACGACATGATTGCGGGCCTTGAAATGCTGAAAGCGGAAATCTGCACGCGCCTTGCGCCGCTGCCGGACTGCATTGAATATCTCGCCTCGGCCGGGCCGGAGCTGGCGAGGGAGTTTTACAAAAGCCTGGGCCTTATGCTGCCGCTGATAGGCGAAACTCAGTTTTCGCGCCTGTGGGAGGCGGCGCTCGCGCCGCTCGAGCTGCCGCCGGGCGCGCGCGAGTGCCTCGCGGGCCTCGGGCCGAGCATCGGGCGGTTTGACGCTTCTGCGCAGGCCGCCGCGATAGAGCGCGCGCTCACCGCGCTCGGCCCGCTCTCCCGAGAGGCGCATGAGCGGACGCGGACGGCCCTGCGGCTGCGCGCCGGGCTGGGCCTCGCCGCCGGGGCGATGCTCGCCGTTATGCTTTATTGATTGACAAGGGAGGCGGAAAAGTGAACGTAGACCTCATCTTCCGCGTAGCCGCGGCGGGCATACTCGTGGCCGTGCTCAACATACTGCTCACGCGCTCCGGCAGGGAGGAGCAGGCGCTGATGGTGACCATCATCGGGCTCGTAACGGTGCTCGTGATAGTGGTCCAGGAGATAAGCGAGCTCTTTGAGCTCATCTCCGGGCTCTTCGACTTTTAGCCGTGGAGTTAGCGGTACGCGCGGCGGCGCTCGCCATAACCGCGGCGCTCGCGGCGGCGCTGCTGAGAAGGCCGAACGCGGAGCTTGCCCTTTGCCTCGCGCTCGGCGCCGGTGCGGTGCTGCTGGCCGCGGCGGCGCCGCTCGCCGGGGAGATTGCCGCCGCGGCGGAGCGCTCGCGGCTGCTGTCCGGCCTTTCGCCGGCAGTCTACGCGCCGGTGCTCAAATGCGTCGCCGTGGGCATTATCTGCTCCATCGCCGCGGGGACCTGCCGCGATGCGGGCAGCGCCGCGCTTGCCGGCTGCGTCGATCTCGCCGGAGCCGCGGCGGCGCTGTACTGTGCGCTGCCGCTTGTGGACGCGCTGCTGGACATGGTGGAAGAGTTAGTATAATTATGTAAACTTATGCAACCGGATTGGAGGACGATACGTGAGGGCGTGGGCGACAATCCTGGCCGCGATGGCCGCGGCGCTCTGCCTCTCCGCGCCGGCCTCGGCGGAGGGGCTTGACGAGGAGATGGCCGAGGCCTACGGCGTGAATGAGCTCGAGCAGGCGGCGCCGGAATCCGCGCGGGATGCGCTGGGCGAGCTGAGCGTGGAGGATGCGCTCGACCCGGACTCCCTGCTTGAGCGCCTCGCCTCGAGCGCGGCGGAGGCCCTGGGCGAGCAGCTGCGCGGCGCAGTCGCCCCGGCGCTCAAGCTGTTGGCGGCCGCGGCGCTCTGCGCCCTGGCCGGAGCCTTCGCAACAGATATGGCAAAGCGTTATGTAAACTTAGCCGGCTGCCTCGCCGTCGGCGCGGCGGCCTTCACCGACGCGGCGGGCTGGATAAAGCGCGGCGGGGAGGCCGTGACGGAGTTAGGCGAATTTTCGCGCGCGCTGCTGCCCTGCCTGACTGCGACGGCGGCGGCCGGCGGGCTGACGGCCTCCGCAGCGGCGAAGTACGCGGCGGCGAGCCTCTTTATGGACCTGCTTTTGACGGCGGTACGCTCGCTCATACTGCCGCTGGCCTACGCGCTCTTGGCTGTGCGAATTGCCGCCGCGGCGCTGGATAACGGCGCGCTCGACGCCGCCGGGCGGCTCATACGCTGGCTGGCGCTCACGGTGACCACGCTCATAATGAGCGCGTTTACGCTTTTCATAAGCTTCAGCGGCGTCATCGCCTCGAGTGCAGACGCGCTTGCGAACAAGGCCGCTCGCACGGCCCTTTCCGCGGCGCTGCCTGTCGTCGGCGGGATAATCTCGGACGCGGCGGCGGCGCTTGTGGCCGGGGCGGGGGTGCTGCGCGCCGCGGTAGGGGCGCTGGGCGCGGCGGTGGTGCTCGGCGTATGCCTCGCGCCGTTCCTGGCGCTGGGGCTGAGGTACCTGCTGTATAAGGCGGCCGCGGCGCTGGCCTCGGCCTTCGCCGGGGGCAGGGTGGGCGCGCTCATATCCGACGTGGGCAGCGTGTTCGCGCTTGTGCTCGGCGTGACGGGCGCGGCGGCGGCCATGCTCTTCGTGAGCATAATTTCCTTTGTAAGGGCGGTGGGGCTGTGAGCGCAGCATTTGCCGAATGGATACGCGCGCTTGCCGGAGCCGGGATCTTCTGCGCCATGGCCTCGGCGCTCTGCCCAAAGGGCAGGGCGAAGCAGGTGCTGGGCCTTGCCTGCGGCTGCGTCATGCTGACGGCGCTGCTCTCGCCGCTCGCGGCCTTCGCGCCCGAGGCCTGGCCGCAGAGCCTTGCGCGCTGGCGCGGCGCGGCGGAGGAGATTACGTCGGAGGCCGCCGAGGACTCGCGCCGGCTTGAGCGGCGTGTAATAGAGAGCGAGTGCGCGGCATATATATCGGACAGGGCGTCGGCGCTCGGGCTTGAGGCCGAATTCAGCGTCGAGGCGAGGTGGAGCGACGAGGGCTGGTGGTATCCCTGGGCCTGCAGGGCGGATATCCCATACGACCGCGGGCTCTCGGAGGCGATCGAGGCCGGGCTCGGCATCGCGCCGGAGCGGCAGAGCTGGAGGGAGGGGCCGTGAGCGTTATTGAAAGGCTTGCGAAATACCGCTGGATACTGCTGGCCATCTGCCTCGCGGCGCTGCTGCTGTTGCTGCCCACGGGCGGGGACGGCGCGGAGGAGAGCACGGCGAGCGAGGCGGAGCTGCGCCTGGAGGCGGTGCTCGCGGGGATAGACGGCGCGGGCCGGGTGAGCGTGCTTTACTCGGAAAACGGCGCTGCCGTCGTGTGCGACGGCGCGTCCGACGCCGCGGTGCGGCTGGACATAGTCCGCGCCGTGGCGGCATATACCGGCCTTGGGGCCGACCGTATAAGCGTGTTACCTATGCAAAGCGAATAATTTTATGGAGGCAAAGCTATGAAAAACGCCAAAAGGAACATCATTGTTGCGACGGTGCTCTTGTTCGTCTGCGCGGCGGTCTACCTCAACTGGTCGTACAATAACCGCCGGGACGACGCGGACGACGTGCTCAAGGAGCAGCCGCAGCAGACCGCGTCCGCCGGAAGCACGGAGAGCGACTACTTCGCCCGCGCGCGCCTGACGCGGCAGACCTCGCGCGACGAGGCGCTGAGCCTCCTCGAAACGGCAGCCGCCGGCGAGGGCGCGTCGCAGGAGACCATCGACAGCGCCATGGACGCCATCGCCGCAATGGCCGCCGCGTCCATGCAGGAGACGCAGATAGAAAACCTGCTGCTCGCCAGGGACTTCGCCGACTGCGTGGTGTATATAGCCTCCGACGGCGTCACCGTGGCGGTGCCGGCGCCGGTGGAGGGGCTGTCGAGCGCGCTGGTGGCCCAGGTGACGGAGACCGTCTGCGCCGAGACCGGCCTTTCCGCCGAGGACATCCGCGTGATAGAGGTAAAGCCCGGGGCCTCGGACACGGAGGAGACCATAAAGCCCTCCGCGAGCCCTGCCGCGCCGAGCGCGAGCCCCGCGGCGGAATAAACGCAGAAAAGCGCCCGAGCACGGGGCGCTTTTTTGCGCCCGGCGGGAAATACGCTCTTTATTTTCTCTTACATATGTGATATAATACTTTGCCATATCAAATGCGATATGACATTGCCAATTAACAAGGAGGTTCCTGCAATGGGCGAGAACTACATCACCTGCCAGGGCGAAAAGGGCAGCATAAATATTTCCGAGGACGTGCTGTACTCCATGGTGCGCGCGGCCGTCGGCGAAATCGACGGCGTGGCGGCGCTTTCCAACAACGCCGGCACCGAGATAGCCGAGCTGCTGGGCATCAAGAACGCCGGCAAGGGCGTGAAGGTGCAGATAAACGAGGGCAAGATCACCGTTGACATCATCGTCATGGTCCGCTACGGCTCCAACGTCGTCGCCGTCGCGCAGCAGGTGCAGGACGCCGTCACCGCGGCGCTCGAGTCCATGGCCGGCATGGGCACGCCCGTCGTAAACGTCCACGTTTCCGGCGTGGCCTTCGACAAATGACCAGGACGAGGGCCAGAGAGGCCGCGGTCCGGCTTATTTACGCTCAGGCGGCCTCGGGGCTGGCGCCGGACGAGCTGGTTGAGGAGTATTTTGAGCCTGAGCACCTCGCCTCCCTCGCGGAGGAGGAGGGCGCGA
>CALWYQ010000116.1 GCA_944385815.1 uncultured Oscillospiraceae bacterium
GGCGGCGCGGCCATGCTCACGGAGCTCGGGCAGATCGACCCGGAGCGCGCCGCAAAGCTCGCCCCGGCGGACAAAAAGCGCATAGTGCGCGCCATGGAGGTCTATCTCCTGACCGGCAGGACGATAACCGAGCACGACGCGGAGAGCGCCGCGCGCCCCCCGCGCTACGCGGCCGGGTATATCGCCCTCGACTACGCGGACCGCGCCGCGCTCTACGCGCGCATAGACGCGCGCGTGGACGAGATGGTCTCGGCCGGGCTCTTTGAGGAGGTGGAGCGCGTCTACGCCGAGGGCATATCGCGCACCGCCGCGCAGGCCATAGGCTACAAGGAGGCCGCCGCCGCGCTGCGCGGCGAAATCAGCCGCGCCGGGGCCGTTGAAAAGATAAAAAAGGAGTCGCGGAACTACGCGAAGCGGCAGCTCACCTGGCTGAGGAAAAAGCCCCGCGTCAGGTGGATACGCTGGGACCGGGAGCCCGACTTTGAGGCCGCAGCGCGCGCTTCGACAGCCTTTCTGACCGCCGAAGGTATAATATAATGGCGTGCGGGGAGTTTAAAAGACACTTTTCGTACAATATTACTATTTATATCAGCGGCGGGATGTGATATTATGTAAATCTACCTCCCGCCCGCAAAGGAGCGAGAGATATGGACAAAAGAAACCTGCAGGACGCCTTCCTCACCCGCGCGAGGGCGGAGCGCGTGCCAGTCACGCTGTTTTTGATGAACGGCTTCCAGCTGCGCGGGGTGCTGCGCGCCTTCGACAGCTTCACTGTGGTCATAGACTCGGACGGGAAGCAGCAGCTTATCTATAAGCACGCCATCTCCACCATAGCGCCCGTGCGGGCGATAGCGCTCGAGGGCGACGGGGCGGGTACATAATGGCGCGCGGCGGCGCGCTGGCTGCCTGCGTGTCCGCGCTGGTGCTCGCGGCGGCCTGCTCCTGGCTGGCGGACGGGCTTTTCCCCGCCCGGGAGGAGGACGGGCCCTCCGCGAGCGCAGCCCCGGAGCTGACGGGCCTGGTGCTGCGCCGGGAGCGCGCCCTCCCCGAGCCGGAGGGGGATTACGCCGTGCTGCTGCCGGACGGGGCGCGCGCCGCCGCCGGCGGGGCCGTCCTGGCCGCGGGGGATACGGGCGCCGCCCGCCGCGCCGCGGCGGAGGAGAGCCCGGCCGTCAGGGAATACGCCCTGCGCGAGGCCGCCGCTGCCGCCGCGCTCGGCGAGCCGGAGCGCGCGCAGCCGCTTGCGGAGCTGTACGGAAGCGGGCCGGACGGGGAGTTTGAGCTCATAAGGACGCCGGAGAGCGCCTTCTGGCGCGCCGGGGCGGACGGGTACGAATACCTCGGCCCGGAGCTGATAGAGGGCCTTGACTGCGCCTCGCTCGCCGAGCTGCTCGCCGCGGCGCCGGAGGCCGGCGAATGGGCGGGCGTGCTCGCCTCGCCGGGGCGCTGGTACTTTGCCTGCTTTGCGCCGGAGGGGCTCGGGCTCGAGCCGGGCGCGGAGCTGAGGCTTGATTTCGGCGGCTTTGAGGCCCTCTGCCGGGTGGAGAGCCTGTCGGAGCCGGAGGGAGGCCGCCGCGCGGCGGTGCTCTCCTCGCTCGCTTCGCCGGGGCGGGCCCTGGGGCTCAGATTCTGCACAGCGAGTATTTTAAGCGTTGGGAGATAGATAGAATGTCGTCGATAGCCGAGAATGTCGCCGCGGTCCGCGCGAGGATAGACGCCGCGGCCGGCGGCCGCCGCGTGCTGCTGGTCGCCGCGAGCAAGATGAACGACGCCGGGCGCGTGAGGGAGGCCGTCGCCGCCGGGGTCGATGCCTGCGGCGAAAACCGCGTCCAGGAGTTAGTGGAAAAGAACGCCGCGCACGCCTACGACGGCCGGCCGCTGCACTTCATAGGGCATCTGCAGAGGAACAAGGTCAAGTACCTCGTCGGCGTAGCCGACCTCATAGAGTCCGTGGACTCCGCCGAGCTCATAGAGCTCATAGACCGGCGGGCCGAAAAATTGGGCGTGGTGCAGAGCATCCTCTTAGAGGTCAACATAGGCCGCGAGGCCGCAAAGAGCGGGCTCGCCCCCGAGGATGTTGAAAAAACGGTGGAGTTTGCCGCGTCCAGGCGGCACATAAAGCTGCGCGGGCTTATGGCCATACCCCCTGTCGGGGCCTCGCCGGAGGCTTCGAGGCCATATTTTGCCGCGATGCGCGAGCTTTTTATTGACATCGGGGAGAAAAAATACGATAATACCTCTATGGACTTTTTGTCCATGGGTATGAGCGGCGATTTTGAGGCCGCCATAGCGGAGGGCGCGAACATGGTCCGCGTCGGTTCCGCCATATTCGGGGCGCGGAGCTACCCGCACCCACAAGGGAGATAAGCGATGGGCTTCTTTGACGAACTCAAAAAACTGACCCGTCCCTACGACGATGACGACTTTTTCGGCTCCGAGAGCGACGAGCCCGCGGCGGAGGAGGAAACGCGCACAGAGCGGCGCGGCAGCTTCTTCACGCGGGGCGACGAGGCGGAGCCTGAAGCCGTGGGCATACCGGCCGCACCTAAGAGCAGGCCGGCCTTCCGAATATCGAAGCGGGAGCTGCGCCGCCAGGCCGACGCCGCCGACGCCGCAGAGGCGAAGGCGGAGCGCTCGGGCCGGGCCGCTCCCGCGCCAGGGAAAACCCGGATGTCCATGGCCAGCCCCACGCGCTTTGAGGACGGCGCCCGCCTTGCGGACAATCTGCGCGCCGGGCGGACAATGCTGCTGAACCTCGAAAACGCCGGAAAGGTGGACTACCGCCGCCTGCTCGACTTTATGAGCGGCGCGGCCTACGTTCTCGACGGCTATGTAAAGCGCGTGTCGGGCAACATATACCTCGTTGTCCCCAACGGCGAGGACGTCAGCGACGCCGACGCCATGAGCGAGGTTGAGAGCTCGGGGCTTTATCTGTAAGCCGCAATTTTTATTGTTTATATAAAAATATAAAAAACTTAGGGATATAAGCTGCGCGGACGCGGCCGGCGTATCCCAAACGGGAAGGAAGATAGAGCATGACCCCTCAGGATATCCGGGAGAGGACATTTGAAAAGGCCGTTTTCGGCGGCTACGACATGGCCGGGGTAGACGACTTCATGGAGGAAGCCGCCTCCGCGCTCGAGGCTGCCCAGCGGGAGAATTCCACGCTCAAGGCCAAGCTCAAGGTGCTTGTCGACAAGATAGAGGAGTACCGCGCGAGCGAGGACGCTATGCGCATGACGCTGCTCAGCGCGCAGAAGCTTTCCAACCAGATAGAAGCCGAGGCCCGCGAGAGGGCCGACAAGCTTGTCGGCGACGCCCAGGCCAAGTCCGACGAGATACTCGGCGCGCTCAAATCCGAGCGCGAGGCCGAGCAGCAGCGCTTAGACGCCGCGCGCAGCGCGCTCGAGCGCTTTTACTCCGACGCGCGCGAGGTATGCGCCCTCACGCTCGAAAACCTCAAGAAGCTCGAAGCCGGCGAGCTGCCCTCAAGGGCGAAGAAGGCCGCCGCGGTCGATGAGACCGTGCGCAGCATAGAGCGCAGCGTTGAGCGCATACCCGACGAGCCCGACCCCAAGATAGACGTGGACTCCGTCATGGAAGGCGCCCCGCGCAAGACCATAACCCCCGACGACGTAGCAAAATTACTTGAAATGGACGACAAATAATTCGTCCCGGGGCCGCCTGCGCGGCCCCGGCTTCTGATTAAGACACCAAGACTAAGAGAGGAAGAAATAAAACAATGCCTCAGGACTATAACGCCACCGTCAACCTGCCCAAGACCCAGTTTCCCATGCGCGCCGGCCTGCCCAAGCGCGAGCCCGACATGCTTCAGCAGTGGTACGACATGGACCTCTACCACGAGATGCTCAAGCGCACCGAGGGCCGGCCCATTTTCGACCTGCACGACGGCCCTCCGTTCTCCAACGGCTCCATCCACATGGGCACCGCGCTCAACAAGTGCCTCAAGGACTTCATCACCCGCTATAAGTCCATGTCCGGCTGGCAGGCCATCTACTATCCCGGCTGGGACAACCACGGCATGCCGATAGAGAGCGC
>CALWYQ010000117.1 GCA_944385815.1 uncultured Oscillospiraceae bacterium
AACCCGATGTACGACTACAGGGACCAGGGCACCGCCGTCGCCTGGGATAACGCCTACACCATCGGCAGCGACATGGCCGCGCTGCACTTCAACACCGACTTCGCCCCCGTGGCGGACGTCTGGACGAACCCCGCCAACACTGTAATAGGCGACAGGGCCTATTCCGACGACTTTGACCAGGCCGCCGAACTGGTGGCCGCCGCCGTGGAGGGCTTCCACGACGCGGGCATAATCTGCTCGCTCAAGCATTTCCCCGGCCACGGCGACACGGCTACCGACACGCACACCGGCGCCGCGCTCGTGGACAAGACCGTCGCAGAGCTCCTTGAGGGCGAGCTCAAGCCCTTTATCTCCGGCATGGAGGCCGGGGCGGACATGGTTATGATGGGGCTTATGACCATGACGGCCATAGACCCCGAGCACCCCGCCGCGCTCTCCAGGGAGGTCGTCACCGGCCTGCTGCGCGGGGAGCTGGGCTGGGACGGCGTCATAATCACCGACAGCCTCGACATGGGCGCCCTCATCCAGTACGACATGGGCGAGCGCTGCATCCTCGCGCTCGAGGCCGGCGTAGACATCCTGCTCGGCGTCAGCGACATACCCGGCACGGTCAGGGCCATCGAAGAGGCCGTAGACTCCGGCTGGCTCACCGAGGAGCGCATAGACGAAAGCGTGCTGCGCGTCCTTGAGCTGAAAAGCGGGTATCTTGGCCAGTTTTAACATTTTGTTGCTTTCTTTGGGGCCGCGTCTGTGCTATAATGCCAGCAGCAATACCATAGCCCAGGAGTTGATGTCATGCTCGAAGATAAGATTGCCGACAGGCTGGCAGACAAAATTGCCGAAAAGCTGGATGTAAGCGGCTCCGTCCCCGGCGCGAAGAGCAAAAAGTACGTCCCGCAGATAAACAGCAAGCTCCGCCACCACATCCTGCGCGTCCCCGCCGTGGTGCGCAACGCGAGCGGCATCGTTATAAACAGCCGCCGCATAAAGAGCCTCGTCTTTACGACGGACATTGCCATAATACGCAACTGCAACGCGGACGCGGTCCTCGCCGTTTACCCCTTCACGCCCCAGCCCACGATCTCAAACGCGCTTTTGAGGTATTCCTCCCTGCCGGTGTTCTGCGGCGTGGGCGGCGGCACAACCCAGGGAATAAGGACGGTTCAGCTCGCCTGGGACGCTGAAAAGGAGGGCGCGATGGGCGTAGTCGTAAACGCGCCCATAGGCAATGAGGACATACAGCGCATCGCCGAATACATCGACATACCGCTCGTCGTCACCGTGGTAAATGAAAAGACGGACATAGGCGCGCGACTTTCCGCCGGCGCGAGCATCCTCAACGTCTCCGCCGCGGCGCGCACGCCGGAGGTGGTCCGGGCCATACGCCGCGACTACCCCGACGTGCCCATAATCGCCACCGGCGGCGGCACCGAGGAGAGCATAATGCGCACGGTCGAGGCCGGCGCCAACGCCATAAGCTACACCCCGCCCACCACCAAGGAGCTCTTCTCCGCGATGATGGAGGACTACAGGAGATAACAACCGCCCCGCCGGGAAATTCGGCGGGGCGCTGCTTTTGCCCGTTCAGCTTATTTCGTAGCCGCCGCGCACAAGGGCTTCGCCCCGGCCGGCTATTATGGTGTCGTCGTCCGCTGCTATGTAGAGGTGGTTTACCTCAAGCGTCTCGCCGGGGTTCACTATACCCCCGGCCGTGACGTCCACAAGCGTGCCGCTCGTCGCCGCGCCGGGCTCGAGGCAGAGTATCTCCGCGCCTGTCTCCAGGCTGAGGCTCGCGCCGCTGAGCGTGACGCCGTCGAACTCCCCGTCCGCCGCGCCGTCCACGGCCTCAAGCGCCTCGGAAAAATCCTCGCGCAGCTCGGGCTCGAGCACGTCCTCAAGGTAGCTCATCGCCACAAGCGGGTCGTCCTCGCTGCCGTAATTCCCGGCGGCCCATACGCCTATGCCCGCGAGGCAGGCCGCGCAGAGCACGCATATAAGGGCGATACGCCATTTTTTCTTCATTGTATGTACCTCCGCTGTCCCCGCGCGGATATCCGCGCGGGGTTTTTGTTACTGTGTCAGACCGAAGCTCACGGCTATCGCGCCGTTTACCCGGTCCATGGTCTTGCCGTCAAGCGAGCCCATGCGCTCGCGAAGGCGGGACTTGTCAAGCGTGCGTATCTGCTCAAGGAGCACCACGCTGTCCCGCCGCAGCCCGCAGCTGAGGGCGCCGAGCTCTATATGCGTCGGCAGCCTTGCCTTGCCCTTCTGCGAGGTTATGGCCGCGGCTATGACCGTCGGGCTGTGCCTGTTGCCTGTGTCGTTCTGGACTATCAGCACGGGCCGCAGCCCGCCCTGCTCGCTGCCCACAACGGGGCTCAGGTCGGCGTAATATATCTCCCCGCGGTGAACGGGGCCGGTGTTCAGCATGTGTACCACCCTCCGAATTTCAGGTGCCCGTTCATATTATATGTACTCCCGGGCGGCGGTGTCCCGCCGGTACTATTTTCGCACGCTGCGGCGCGTTTTATTCATTGAGATAAATTCTCGCCACGCGCGGGCTGACGGCGCAGAGCAGCTCGTAGGCAATCGTCCCGGCGCGCCCGCCCAGCTCGTCCGCCGTCGGGCTGTCGCCAAAAACGGTTACCACGTCGCCCACGCGCACGTCCGGCAGCTCCGTCACGTCGATCATGCACATGTCCATGCATATGCGCCCGACCTGCCGCGCCCGGCGGCCGTTTATCGAGACGGAAAATCGCCCGGAAAGGCTCCTGTGCAGCCCGTCGGCATAGCCGATGGGTATGACCGCAAGGCGCATGTCCCGCTCGCAGGTATATATTCTGCCGTAGCTTATCGTGTCCCCCGCACGGTGCTGCGTCAGCTCCGCCACGCGGGTCTTTACGCTCATGACCGGCTTTAAGTCCATGCCGCCGCGCTCCGCGCCCGGGTAGAGCCCATAGAGCAGCAATCCGGGGCGGACCATGTCCATGGCCGTCTGACGGAAGTTTACCACAGCTCCCGAGTTGGCGCAATGCCTTATCCCCGGTTTTTTGCCGGTAATATGCTCCAGCTGCTCGAGCGCGCCGTTAAAGCGGCCGAACTGCCTGAGCGTAAAATCCGACTCCGGCTCGTCCGACACGGCAAAATGCGTAAACACGCCCGTAAACTCCAGCCCGGGCAGGCTCAGCGCCTTCGCCGCGGCATTGAGCTCCACGCTGTCCATTACGTCAAAGCCGGTGCGGCCCATGCCCGTCTCCAATTTGAGATGGCACTCAAGGCTCCGCCCCGTGCCCTTCATCCTCTCGCTCGCGGCCGCTGCCGCGGCGGCGTCGCCTATGCTCTGAGTGCAGCCCAGCTCCGCGATGGCCGGCGCTAACACAGCCGGGCTGGGGGCGAGGATGAGTATGTTCGAGCGTATCCCGGCCGAGCGCAGCTCAAGGGCCTCGGAATAGCAGCTCACGGCTATGTACTCCGCGCCGAGGGCCTCCAGACGGCGGCCCACGGCCTCAATGCCGTGGCCGTATGCGTTGGCCTTGCACAGCCCGGCAAAGCGGCAGCCCTCCGGCAGGACGCGGCGTATTTCCCTGTAGTTTTCGTCGAGGCGGGCGAGGTCTATCTCAGCCCAGGTCCTCAGATCCTCGTATGACATATCGTTCCCTCAACTGATTTCGATGGAAGTAATACTGCATTTTGCGGCGCTCTCGCCGTTTTCAAGGAGCTCGGCGTATATTAGCGAGCCGCCCTCGTCAAAGCGCAGCTCCGCCGTGACGGTGTCGCTCAGCTCCACCGCCGAGCAGAACTCCCCGCCCTCCGTCCAGCGCAGGGACTCATACCCCGCCTCAAGAGCCTCCAAAAGCGCCGGCAGGGCGCTTATCGGGCTCAGGCCCACGGTATCCATGGGCAGAATGAGGCCATCATATTCGAGCCGCGCCCCGTCCGCGCCGCGCTCGACGCGCACGCCCGCTATCTCCTCGGGCCCGTCCACGCTCACGGAAAGGCCCTCCCCCGAGCTTGTAAGCGTAAGAGCGTATACCTCGCCCCCGCCCTCTACGCCGGCGGATATGACCACGCGCTCCGCTTCCTCAAGCCGCTCCCTTAGCGGCGCAAGCGGGCTCTCTCCCTCGCCGCAGGCGGCAAGCGTAAGCAGCGCCGCCGCGGCCAAAACAGCCGAAAGCTTCCGGGACATTCGATCTACTCCTCCGTAATGAGCTTCATCGCCTCCGGGAGGAAATTTATGACGTCCGTTACGGTCATGCCGTACTCTCCCCTCGCCTCTGCGGCGAGGTCCCCGGCAAGGCCGTGCAGGTACACGCCGAGCGGCACGGCCTTTTCGGCCGGCAGCTGGCAGAGCAGCGCGCCGATAATGCCCGTCAGCGCGTCCCCGCTGCCGCCGCGCGCAAGGCCGGGGTTGCCGGATTGGTTTACATAAGCACTGCCGTCCGGGAAGGCGACGACCGTGCCGGCGCCCTTGAGCACAAGGATGCAGCCGTGCTTTTCGGCGTAGCTGCGCGCCGCCCCGGCGCGCGGCTCAGAGGCGCTGCCGCCCAGATAGCGCTCAAACTCCCCGGCGTGCGGCGTGAGCACGGCAGGCTTTGCAAGCGAGCGCAGGAAGCCCTCCCCGGCGCGGGAAACGGCCCAGAGCGCGTCCGCGTCTACCACGGCGTGGCCCTTAGAGGCCGCTATCAGCCGCCTTGTCAGGCCGGCCGTGCCCTCGCTTTTGCCGAGGCCGGGGCCGATGCACAGCGCGTCGCAGCGCGCGAGCAGCGCCTCCGCGGCGGCGGCGCCCTCGCAGGTCAGGCGTCCCGCGGCGTCGCAGGCGGCGGGGCTCACCATGGCCTCGTCATTTTTTATGGCGCAGATGAGGTATATGCTCTCCGGCACCGTGAGGTGCACGAGCCCCGCCCCGGCGCGCACGGCTGCGCGCGAGGCGAGCGTCGGCGCGCCCGAAAGCCCCGTGCTTCCGCCGACTATCAGCAGCCGGCCGTAATCGTGCTTTGAGCTCGACCGCGCCCTCCGGGGCAGGAGGCAAGGCGCAGCGGAGCGTGCTTTATCCCTGTTCATGCCATCTATTATAGCTTTTTAAAATAAATTCGTCAATTCATTTGACTTCCGGCGGGCGATGTGGTATAAGTATATGTCGTTGATACCAGATAATGCTGTGATCGGGAAAATGCCAGCGCAAAGCGCTCAGAGAACGGAGGCCGTCGGCTGTGAGCCTCCCGCGTCTTTAACTGTCTGTTCGCCCGGGAGCACCGGCTAATCCCCGGCGGGCGCGGCCCGATACAGCCGACACGAGAGCGGCGCCGAGCGCCGAAAACGGGTGGTACCGCGGAAGGAGAGCCTTTCGTCCTGTATTGGACGGAGGGCGTATTTTTTTTGCGGCCGGCCACTGACTACTGGGAGGATAAGTATGAAAGAAGAACTCGAAAAGCTCGCTTCCGAGTCGCTTTCCGCGGTTGCGGCGGCGGCCGACATGGCGGCGCTGGACGCGCTGCGCGTAAAGTACCTCGGCAAGAAGGGCGCGCTTACCGCCATACTCAAGCAGATGGGCAAGCTCTCCGCCGAGGAGCGCCCGGCCATGGGCCAGCTTGCAAACTCCGTCCGCGCCGAGCTTGAGGCCGCGTTTGACGCGCGCCGCGCCGAGCTTGAGGAGGCCGCGCTCGAGGCCAGGCTCGAGAGTGAGGCCCTTGACGTCACGCTGCCCGGCAAGCGCACGCGGGCCGGCCATAAGCACCCGATGGACGTCGTAATAGACGAGCTCAAGGAAATATTCATCGGCATGGGCTTTGAGATAGACGACGGCCCCGAGGTCGAGTTCTCCACCTATAACTTTGACCGCCTGCACACCGAGGAGGGCCACCCCGCCCGCGAGTGGACGGACACCTTCTACCTCGACGAGAACAGCGAGACGCTGCTTCGCACGCAGACAAGCTCCATGGAGCCGCGCATCATGGAGACCCGCGAGGGCCCCATCCGCGCAGCCGTTTTCGGCCGCTGCTACCGCAAGGACGAGGTAGACGCCACGCACAGCCCGATGTTCCACCAGATGGAGGGCCTTGTTGTGGACAGGCACATCACCTTTGCCGACCTCAAGGGCCTGCTCAACAGCATGGCCGCCCAGCTCTACGGGCCGGACACCGTCACCCGCTTCCGCCCGCACCACTTCCCCTTCACCGAGCCGAGCTGCGAGATGGACGTGCAGTGCCCCAAGTGCGGCGGCAAGGGCTGCCCGACCTGCAAGGGCGAGGGCTGGATAGAGCTCCTCGGCGCGGGCGTCACCAACCCGCACGTCCATGAGATGAGCGGCATCGACCCCGACACGCACTCAGGCCTTGCCTGGGGCATGGGCCTCGAGCGCGCCGCCATGCGCCGCTTTAAGATTTCCGACCTGCGTCTCATGTTCGAGAATGACGTCCGCTTCCTCGAGCAGTTCTAATGGAGGGTAACGACACATGAATCTTTCGAGAAAATGGCTCAGCGAGTTCGTGGACCTGAGCCTTGATGAAGTAAACGACCATGACTTCGCCGAGGCGATGACCCTCACCGGCAGCAAGGTCGAGGGCACGCATTACATGGGCGAGGGCATCAGCAGGGTCGTCGTCGGCAAAATAGTCGAGATGGTCCGCCACCACGACAGCGACCATATGTGGACCTGCCAGGTAGATGTCGGCGGCGAGCGCCTGCTCCAGATAGTCACCGGCGCGCAGAACCAGAAGGTTGGCGACCTCGTCCCCGTCGCGCTTGACGGCGCCACCCTGCCCGGCGGCGTGGAGATACACACCACCGTATTCCGCGGCGAGCTCTCCGAGGGCATGATGTGCTCCCTCAAGGAGCTCGGCCTCACGCTGCACGACTTCCCCTACGCCTATGAAAACGGCCTCTTCGTGTTGGAGGAGCCCTGCAGGCCCGGCGACGACATCGTCCCCGTCATAGGCCGCGACGACCATGTCGTCGAGTTCGAGATAACCCCCAACCGCTCCGACTGCCTGTCCGTGATAGGCCTCGCGCGCGAGGCGGCGGTGACCTTCCACAAGCCCATCCGCCTGCACACCCCCGTGGTCAAGGGCTCCGGCGGGGATATAAACGAGCTTGTCAGGATAGACATCGAGGACAGCACGCTCTGCCCGCGCTACACCGCGCGCATGGTGCGCAACATCAGGATAGCCCCCTCGCCCAAGTGGATGCGCGAGCGCATCGCCGCCATGGGCATGAGGCCGATAAACAACATCGTAGACATCACGAACTACGTTATGATGGAGTACGGTCAGCCGATGCACGCTTTCGACTTCGCCTGCGTCGACGGCGGGCACATAGTCGTCCGCACCGCCCGCGAGGGCGAAACCTGCCGCACCCTTGACGGCAATGAGCGCAAGGTGACGCCGAGCATGCTCTGCATCTGCGATGAGCACAAGCCTGTCGGCCTCGCGGGCGTCATGGGCGGCGAGAACAGCGAAATAACCGAGGACACCAAGATGGTCCTCTTTGAGAGCGCCAACTTCAACGGCACCAGCATCCGCCGCACCGCCGCCGCGCTCGGGATGCGCACCGACGCCTCCGCGCACTACGAAAAGGGCCTCGACCCCTACCTCACGAAGCTGGCCGTCGACAGGGCCTGCGAGCTTGTTGAGCTCCTCGGCGCCGGCGAAGTCGTGGACGGCTGCGTGGACGTTTTCCCCAACCCGCCCGAGCCGCTGGTCCGCGAGCTGGACGTGGACCGCGTCAACTGGATACTCGGCACCGACATCCCCGGCGAGACCATGCGCAGCATCCTCAGCGAGCTCGACTTCAAGTTGGACGGCAACACCGTCACCGTCCCCACCTGGCGTCTTGACATAGACCCCAAGTACACGCAGAACGACTTTGCCGAGGAAGTCGCCCGCATCTACGGCTTTAACAACATCCCGGCGACCATGATGGCCGACTCCGGCATGAAGGCCGGCGGCTTCACCCCCGAGCAGAGCGTAGAGCGCGCCCTCGGCGCGGTCTGCCGCGCCAACGGCTACGACGGCATCATCACCTACTCCTTCTATTCCCCCTCCGGCTGGGACATGATACGTCTGCCGGCCGACAGCCCCAGGCGCGACGCCATCCGCATCCTCAACCCCCTCGGCGAGGACACCAGCTGCATGCGCACCACCACGCTGCCCAGCGTGCTCGACATCCTGGCCAAAAACTGCAACGCGCGCAACAGGGACGTGCGCGTCTACGAGTTCGCCAAGATCTATCTCAAGCGCCCCGACGGCCTCGCCGACGAGCCGAAGATACTCACCCTCGGCGCCTACGGCCCCGAGACGGACTTCTACACCGTCAAGGGCACGGTCGAGGAGCTGCTCGATGCGCTCAGAATTCAGGACGTTGAGTTCCGTCCGGTCAGGGACAATCCGAGCTACCACCCCGGCCGCTGCGCCGAAGTCCTTGTCGATGGCGAGAGCGCCGGCGTCTTTGGCCAGGTGCATCCCCTTGTTGCCCGCAATTACGGCGTAAACGTTGAGCTTTTCGCCGCTGAGCTTGATTTCCTCACGCTTTTCGCCCATCGCAATACTGAACTCACCTACAGCCCGCTGCCGCGCTTCCCTGCCGTCATGCGCGACATCTCCGTGGTCTGCGACGATGAGCTGACCGCCGGCGAGCTTGAAAAGTGCATCCGCCGTGCCGGCGGCGAGTATCTTGAGCGCGTGGACGTCTTTGACGTGTACAAGGGCGCGAACATCCCGGAGGGCAAGAAGTCCGTGTCCTTCTCCCTCGCGCTGCGCGCCGAGGACCAGACCCTCACCGACAGCCACGCCGACGAGGCGGTCGGCGCCATTTTGGAGGCGCTCGAAAAGGAATACAGCGTAAAGCTCCGCTGAAATAAAAACAAGCAGGCAAAGAGCCGGGCGCGGTGAGCGCCCGGCTTTTGTAATCTAACCGTAATGTCGCGGGGGAAAATATCTGCTATAATAAACGCATCACACAGCAAGGAGGGGTTGACCTATGGAGGAAGCCACAAGGAGATTTACGGCAATAGACGAGCGCAGCGAAATTCGCGAGATTTTGTCGTCGGTATATGATTCTCTGAAGGTCAAGGGCTATAACCCCATCAACCAGTTGGTTGGCTATATAGTCAGCGAGGACCCGACATATATCACGAACTACAATAACGCCCGCGCGCTCATCTGCCGGCTTGACCGCGATGAGCTGCTCCAGGAGCTGCTCATAAGCTACCTCGGCAAATAAAATAAGCCCCGCGGCCGCAAGGCACGGGGCTTATTGCTTTTAATGCTCGTAGGGCTCCTCCCTGCGCAGGCGGTCAACGCCCGGCTTGAGCGCCGACATTATGGCGTTGAGGCTCGCCGCGGCGGGCTGGACGCTGCCGGGGAGGTTTATAATAAGCGTGCCGCCGCGCAGGCCGGCTATGCCGCGGGAGAGCACGCCGCCGCTGGACACCTCGCGCGCCGCCGAGCGCATGGCCTCCGGTATGCCGGGCGCAACGCGGTTTATGACGGCCTCGGTGGCCTCGGGCGTGACATCGCGGCGCGAAAAGCCCGTGCCGCCCGCCGTCAGGACCAGGCAGACGTCAAGGTCGTATGAGCAGTGGACCAGCTGCGCCTTTATTACCTCAAACTCGTCGGGAACTATGGCCGTGCTGACGACCTCCCAGCCGT
This sequence comes from uncultured Oscillospiraceae bacterium, assembly GCA_944385815.1. GTDB lineage: Bacteria > Bacillota > Clostridia > Oscillospirales > Oscillospiraceae > Scatomorpha. Next base: position 9,645 of record CALWYQ010000117.1, read on the forward strand.
CGGCTTCGAGCATACGCCTGAGCTCGGGGCCGGTGACGTCCTCGCGGACGCCGCGGGAGCACCTGTCGCTGACCGTGAGTATGGCCGCCGTATATTTCATTTCAAAACCTCCTGGCAAGAGAGTATTTTACGTGAACGTTATTATTATATCAGATTCCTTCGGCCGCGTAAAGAGCAAAGAGGCGCTTTGTGTAAAAACTGCTCAGTCTTTGCCGCTTTGCACGGGTGAAGGCTCGGGCGCTTTTCACAAAATTGAAATTCCCGTATTGACAAATCGGCCGCGCCGGTTTATTATCTCGCCATCGAAGGGCAAGGGCGTCCTGAGAAGCTTATTTGGTTCTCAGAGCGCCCTTGCCCAATTTTTATTTCCGAAGGAGAGTCTATATCATGGGCAAGTACACGAAAAAGGACATTATGCGCCTCGTTGCGGACGAAAACGTCGAATTTGTCCGTATGCAGTTCACCGACATCTTCGGCCAGCTGAAGAATGTCGCCATCACGGCCAGCCAGCTCGAGAAGGCTCTCAATAACCAGATCATGATCGACGGCAGCTCCATAGAGGGCTTTACCCGCATACATGAGAGCGACCAGTACCTCTACCCCGACCCGGCGAGCTTTGCCATACTGCCCTGGGCGGCGGGCACGGCGCGCACGGCGCGGCTTATCTGCGACGTCTATAACCCTGACGGCACGCCCTTTATCGGCGACCCGCGCGGCGTTTTGAAGCGCGCGCTCAAGAAGGCCGCGGACATGGGCTATACCTTCAACGTCGGCCCGGAGTGCGAGTTCTTCCTCTTCGAGACCGACGGGGCTGGCCGCCCGACCACCAAGACGGGCGACGAGGCCGGCTACTTCGACCTCGGCCCCGTGGACCACGGCGAATTTGTCCGCCGCGACATCTGCATGGCCCTCGAGCAGATGGGCTTTGAGATAGAGGCCAGCCACCACGAGGTCGCCGCAGGCCAGCACGAGATAGACTTCAAGTACGCCGACGCCCTCACGGCCGCGGACAATATAATGACCTTCCGCATGGCCGTCAAGACCCTCGCTCAGCAGCACGGCCTGCACGCGACCTTTATGCCCAAGCCCGTCTTTGGCATAAACGGCAGCGGGATGCACACCAACATGAGCCTCTTCAAGGACGGCAAAAACGTATTCTTCGACCCCGACGGCGAGCGCCGCCTCTCCTCGGAGTGCTACAGCTTCATTGCCGGCCTTCTCGCCCACGTGCGGGGCATGGCCGCGGTCACAAATCCGCTTGTCAACAGCTACAAGCGCCTTGTCCCCGGCTATGAGGCCCCCTGCTACCTCGCCTGGAGCGCGTCCAACCGCTCGGCGCTCATCCGCATCCCCGCCGCGCGCGGCCAGAGCACGCGCGTGGAGCTGCGCAACCCCGACCCCGCCTGCAACCCCTATCTCGCCCTCGCGCTGTGCCTCACAGCCGGCCTCGACGGCATGGAGCGCGGCCTTGAGGCCCCGGCCGAGATAAGCGAGAACATCTTTGCCATGGACGCCGCCGCCCGCCTCGCGAACGGAATAGACAACCTGCCCGGCAGCCTTGAGGAGGCCGTCTGCGCCCTCGAGAGCGACGAGCTCATGGCCGCCGCCCTCGGCGAGCACGTCTTTCCCCGCTATGTCGAGGGCAAGCTGCGCGAATGGGACGAGTACCGCACCCAGGTCACGGACTGGGAGCTGGCGCGGTACATGATACAGTACTGACATGTGCGCGATCATCGGCTTCACAAGACGCACCATCTCGCGTGCGCTCGCCGTGGAGGGCTTTTCGAGGACGCTCTCCCGCGGGCCCGACATGAGCCGCTTTGCGGAGTGCGGCAGTGGCTGGCTGGGCTTCCACCGACTGGCCATAATGGGCCTCTCCCCGGAGGGGATGCAGCCCTTCCGCCTCGACGGCGACATGTGCGTGTGCAACGGCGAGCTCTACGGCTTCCGCCCGCTCAAGACCGAGCTTGTTGGCATGGGCTACCGCTTCAGGTCCGGCTCCGACTGCGAGATAATCCTGCCGATGTACCGTGAGTACGGCACGGATATGTTCAAAATGTTAGACGCCGAGTTCGCCTGCATAATCTACGACTCCCGCGAGGACAAGTTCATCGCCGCGCGCGACCCGCTGGGCATACGCCCGCTCTACTACGGCGAGCTGCCCGGCGGGGGCATGGCCTTCGCGAGCGAGCCCAAGAACCTCACAGGGCTCTGCCCGAAGATATTCCCCTTCCCTCCCGGGCACTACTGGGACGGCGGCTTCCACCGCTATATCGACCTGAGCTCGCCCGAGCAGTACAGCGCAGACGATGAGGAAACCGTCTGCCGGCACATTCGCGAGCTGCTTATAGAGGCCGTGGACAAGCGCCTCGACTCCGACGCGCCGCTCGGCTTCCTGCTCTCCGGCGGGCTGGACAGCTCCCTTGTCTGCTCGATCGCCTCCCGCCTGCTGCAGCGGCCCATACGCAGCTTCGCCATCGGCATGGACACAGACCCCATAGATCTCGCCTGGGCGGCCCGCTGCGCCGAGTTCCTCGGCAGCGAGCATACGGAGGTAACGATGAGCTTTGACGAGGTGCTCGCTGCGCTCGACCGGCTCATATATGAGCTCGGCACCTATGACATCACGACCATACGCGCAAGCCTCGGCATGTACCTTGTCTGCCGGTACATACATGAGCACACCAACGTGCGCGTCCTGCTCACCGGCGAAATATCGGATGAGCTCTTCGGCTACAAATACACCGACTACGCCCCGAGCGCCGCGGAATTCCAGCGTGAGAGCAAAAAGCGCATAGACGAGATACACATGTACGACGTCCTGCGCGCCGACCGCTGCATCAGCGTCAACAGCCTTGAGGCCCGCGTCCCCTTCGGCGACCGCTTTTTTGTCGAGTACGTCATGGGCGTCAACCCGGAGCTCAAGCTCAACCGTCACGGCATAGGCAAATACCTGCTCAGGCGCGCCTTTGAGCGCGACGGCTGGCTGCCGCACGACCTGCTCTGGAGGCAGAAGGAGGCATTCTCCGACGCCGTAGGGCACTCCATGGCCGACGGGCTCAGGGCATACGCCGAGGCCCGCTATACGGACGCGGAGTTCGAGCGCAGGCGGCGGCAATACGGCCATGCCCGGCCCTTCACTAAGGAGGGCCTGCTCTACCGGGAGATATTTGAGAAATACTACCCCGGCCAGGCGCACATGATACCCGGCTTCTGGATGCCGAACCCCTCCTGGCCCGGCTGCAGGGTAAACGACCCGAGCGCGAGGGCGCTCGCCAACTACAGCGAAAACCTGGCCGAAATAAACGCCCACGCCCGCGTCAGCTAAACCGCCCCCAATCTCTTCTCACACCCCATAAAAAGGCCCCGGGATGAAGTCATCCCGGGGCCGTGCTTATTCCGGCTTACTCTATCGTGATGCTGCGGTTGTCCGGCACAAGCTCCGGCCTCTTGGGGAGGGTCAGGGTCAGGACGCCGTCGTTGCAGCTGGCCTTGATGTTCGCGGTGTCGATGCCGGAGACGTCAAAGCTGCGCTCAAAGCTGCCGAAGTGGCGCTCGCGGCGGATGCAGCCGTTCTTGTTCTCCTCGTGCTCGCTGCGGCGCTCGGCCTTGATGGTCAGGCGGTCGTTCTCAAGATCGATCTTGATGTTCTCCTTCTTGAAGCCGGGCAGGTCGGCCTCGAGCACAAAGGCGTCGCCGGTGTCCGTGATATCAGTGCGCAGCTCCGCCGGCGCATTACTGCTGCCGAAAAAGTCATTGAACAGGTTGAAGGGGTCATATACGCTCCTGCGGGTGGAATAAGGGGTGAGTTCAAACATGATAAAAACCTCCGTGAGTTAAATATACGTATTAGCGTTCCCAGACTTTCGAGCTGTTATTCACATCTCTCGTCTGTTTACGTATATAAAATACTGCGCAGATTTTAAGAATGCATGAACGAATTATGAACTCAATGTAAACATTAGCACTCTCAGCGCGAGAGTGCTAATGTTCTTCAGCCTATTCAGTCTATGGCCGTCGGGACGGCGTCCGGCTCTATGGGACAGACGTAGCCGCTCTTGGTGCGCCTTTCGAACTCCTCGCGGGCTTTTTTGAGCGTCTCGGGGTCGTTCATAAGCTCTATAGCCGCGCAGGCGAGCACCTTGGCGGCGGTTATCAGGCCCTTGTGGCCTATGCCCGTCCGGCCGCAGCTGACGTTCTGCCAGCTGTGCCCCGCCGCGCCGAAGGCAAAGCAGACGCAGCGAATCTGTG
>CALWYQ010000118.1 GCA_944385815.1 uncultured Oscillospiraceae bacterium
CCCGACCCGCGCACCGACTACGGCCGCGACACCGTGCTCATAAACGACACCTTCGGCGTGAGCAACAACCTTGTCATCCTTGTCCCGCGCGGCGACCCCGGCGCCGAGGCCAACCTCGCCGCCGACCTTGCGGACATAGACCACGTAACAAGCGTGCTGAGCTATGCCGGGACCGTCGGCGCCGTGCCGGAGGGCTTCCTTGACGAGGCCATAGTCTCGCAGTTCTATTCGGACAACTATGCGCGGATAATCCTGTATACGGACACCGCCGAGGAGGGCGGCGAGGCCTTCGCCGTTGTTGAGCAGGTGCGCGCCGCGGCGGACAGCTACTATGACGAGAGCTGGGTCTGCGGCCAGAGCGCCAACCTCTACGACATGCGCGACGTGGTCACGGCGGACTCCGCCAAGGTCAACTGGATAGCCATTGGCTTCATCTTCCTCACGCTGCTGGTGACCTTCCGCAGCCTGACGCTGCCGTTTATCCTGCTCTTCTGCATAGAGGCGGCCATCTGGATAAACCTCTCCGTACCCTATTTTACGGACACGCCGCTGGTCTACATAGGCTTCCTTGTCATCAATACCGTCCAGCTTGGCGCTACAATAGACTACGCCATACTTATGACCAACGGCTATATCTCCAACCGCCGCCTTATGGGCAAGCGCGAGGCCGTTATAGGCACCCTCGCCACGAACTTTGAAAGCGTCCTGACAAGCGGCGCCATACTGATGACCGCCGGCCTCTGCCTCGGGCTTATCAGCTCGCTCAAGGTAGTCGCGGAGCTCGGCATACTGCTCGCCCGCGGCACCGTGCTCAGCATGGCGATGGTAGTCCTCGCCCTGCCGGCGCTCCTGATGCTTTTTGACCCGCTCACGGCCAGGCTTACCATGAAGGCCGGATTCTACAAACCTGACAACGCCAAAAAGGAGGCTGCACCCCAATGAAACGCAAGCTTTTCGCCTTCCTCTCCGTAATACTCTGCCTTGCCATGCTGCTCGGCACCTTTGCCTTTGCTGAGGAGGCCCCCGCCGAAACCGAGGCCCCCGCCGAGACTGAAGCCCCCGTGGAGGAGGCTTCCGCCGCCGGCCCCGAGGAGGTCATATACGGCCGGCTCGATAACCTCGGCCGCGCCCGCAGCGCCTACGCCGTCGTCGCGCTCACCGTCACCGAGCCCGGCGAGGTCACGCACTACGGCCAGTACACCGAGGTCGAAAACCTCACCGACACCAGCGCCATAGAGTATTCCGGCGGCAAGGTCACGCTCGACGCCGAGGACTCGGGCAGGTATTATTATCAGGGCACTCTGCGCAAGGCGCTCATGCCCTGGAGCTTTGAGATAAGCTACAGCCTCGACGGCAGGGAGATAGACCCCGACGAGCTCGGCGGCGCCTCCGGCAAGCTTGAGGTGGACATACACACCGCGGCAAATTCCGGCTTTGACCCCTATTTCACGGATAACTACATGCTGCAGATATCCGTCACGCTCGACAGCTCCCTCTGTGAGGACGTCGCCGCGCGCAACGGCACCATCGCCAGCGCAGGCAGCGACAAGACCATAACCTTTGTCGTCCTGCCCGGAGCGGAGGGCGACGTGGGCTTCTCCGCCACGGTACACGACTTCAGCATGGCCGGCTTCACCATAGCCGGCGTGCCCTACAGCGCCGCGAGCATGATGGGCGACATGGGCGATGAGGTTGACCAGATTACCGAGGGCCTCAATGAGCTCTCGAGCGGCATAAGCCAGCTCACGAGCGCGGCCGGCCAGCTCTCCTCCGGCGCGGGCGAGCTCGCCGGGAACAGCGGCGCGCTCACCGAGGCCAGCGACCAGATTGCCTCCGCCCTCAGCCAGATTTCAAGCGGGCTACAGGATTTTGACGTTGAAGAGATGATGCCCGACACCAGCTCCTTCAGCGAGCTCACCACCGCCATAAGCACTATAGCAATGGGCCTCGAGAGCATGAGATCGATGATCGCGGCGGTGCCCATTCCCGATCTCAGCGGCCTTGACGCCGCCTCGCTCGGCGTTCTGAGGTCGCTGCTTCATACGGCTGTGCAAATGGGACAGATCGATCAGGAAACCGCCGCTGCCCTTACCGGCCTGCTTGGCAGCCTGGACACCTTCAAGCAGCTCTCCGCGAACATCAGCTACCTTGAGTCCGGCCTCGAGCAGGCCACCAACGGGCTGATGCAGATAGTCGGCGGGATAAACTCGGCCATGGGCTCCATGGACGAGATAGACCTCTCCGCCATTGAGGAGCTGCAGAGCGGCATGGCCGAGCTCTCCTCTCAGTACGGGCAGTTCAACTCCGGCCTCAAGACCTACACCGACGGCGTAGGCTCGCTGGCCAGCGGCATGAGCAGCTATGCCTCCGGCATGTACACGCTCAACAACGAGACGAGCGCCATCCCCGAGATAATGGACGAGCTGCTCGGCTCCGGCGACGAGGACGGTGAGGCCGGCCCGGTGAGCTTCCTCTCCGAGGAAAACGCCGAGCCCTCCGCGGTGCAGTTCGTGCTCTCGACCGACGGCGTATCCGCCCCCGAGGAGGAGGCCCCCGAGGAGCCCGAGCCCGTGGAGCAGGGCTTCTTCGCCGAGCTCTGGGACAAGATAGTCTCCCTCTTCAAATGAACCCATAAGCCAGCGCCCCGGAGCTATAAGGCTCCGGGGCAATTTTTTGCTTCTGGCGCAACCATACGGCCAAAAACCGTACTTATATGTCAGAGAGTGCGGCCGCGCTCAGGAATTTCGGAGGTGAAGGCATGGAGGATGAGGAGATAATCGCCCTGTACTGGCAGCGGAGCGAGGACGCTATCTATGAGACGAACGCAAAATACGGCCGGCTCTGCCGCTCCATCGCGTACAACGTGTTAGTCAGCCGCGAGGACTGTGAGGAATGCGTGAACGACGCCTATTTTGCCGTTTGGAACGCGATACCGGAGCAGCGTCCGGCGCGCTTCGCGGCCTTTTTGGGGCGGATAACGCGAAATCTTGCGCTGAAGCGCTATGAGTATCTTACGGCGGAAAAGCGCAACCCGGCCGCTTCGGTCTCGCTCTCGGAGCTGGCCGACTGCGTGTCCGGCCGCGAGGGCCCGGAGGACGCGGCGGAGGCCCGGCGCGTCGAGGCCGCCATAAGCCGCTTTTTAAGCGCCCTGGAGGAGCACAAGCGCGTGGTTTTCCTGCGGCGGTACTGGTACTTTGACTCCATACAGAGCATTAGCGACAAAACGGGCTTCAGCTGCAGCAAGGTGAAGTCCATGCTCCACCAAACGCGGCGCAGGCTGCGCGAATATCTTGAAAGCGAGGGTATAGACGTATGAATATCCGTCAGCTGAACGAAAGGCTCGGGAATATCGACGAACAGCTCATAGAGGAGGCGGCGAACGTGCCCAGCTATGGCGCGCGCCGCCGGGGGCGCCTTGCGCGCCGGATTGCGTCGGCCGCCGCGGCGCTGGTCGTGGCCGTCGGCGGGGCCTGCGCGCTCGGCTCCACCGTGTTCGCGCAGGAGGTGGAGGTGCTTGTCGAGCCGGAGAGCGTGACATTTGAGGAGTACGGCATAACGCTGATGCTGCCGGACGGCTGGAAGGGCAATTACGCCGTGGATTATGACGAAAAATGCGTATATATGCCCTCCCTGAGCCGCGAATACGGCAGGTGCGTCCTGTTCTGGCTCGGCTTCTACCCGGAGCAGCTCACAAAGGACGAGTTCGACAACATCCAGGGCCCCTGGAACGTGGTGCCGAGCATATATATAATGACCACCGCGGACGGCACCTACAGCCTCCACTGCGCCAGCGATGTGCAGTACGACCCGTCGAACGCCGCCGAGGCCGAGGCCTACGTGCGGATGTATCGGGAGATTGAGCTGATACGCTTCGTAGTTGACAGGGCCGTAAGCATGGAATAAAAAATTTCTCCCCAAAGCGCCAAAAAACTCTTGCATTTCCCGCCCCGATGTGCTATTATAATCGGGCACTGTAAAGCACATATCCGGGTGTGGCGCAGATGGTAGCGCGCTTGAATGGGGTTCAAGAGGCCGCTGGTTCAAATCCAGTCACTCGGACCACGTCGGAACAGATTTCACTCTGTTCCGACGTCTTTTTATGCCTGCGGCAAAAAAGACGTCATCCACTCTGTTACATCTGTTCCTCCTTTCAAACCCGAAGCCTTCGGCTTCGGGTTTGTTTTTTGCGCGGGTCCGGGCCGGTTCCGATAAGATCACCTTCTCCGCGGCATATATTCTGCGGAATCGGGCGGATGGGCTTGACAAGTTAGAAGTTTCTAACTATAATATAGTTAGTTTTTACTAACGTGCAAAGGACGGATGCTCCATGCTCAAACACACGCTCTGGGCAGGCGGGATGACGTACGGGACGCGCTGCGCGCCTGTTAGCGCGGCCTCCCCGGCTGAGGTGCGATATGCTTAGCGAGGCATTGACCGCGCCGGGCGCGGTATGCGCGTGGGGCGAAGCGATGCCGGGCGCCCGCTTTTGCCTTTTCACGCTGCCGGATGGCGCTCAAATCGCTCCCGAGCTCGCTCCGATGCACTTTGAGGCGTTTTTCTGCCTCGGCGGGGCGCTCACTATAGAGCGGCGCGGCGCGGCGGCGCTGACGGTCCCGCCGCGGGAGGTGCTGATATTGACAGATGCCGGCGGCGTCGATTCCGCCGTCTGTGACGGCGCGCTCTCCGGCGTCCTTATATCCGTTGACGCGCGCGGGGCCGGGGACAGCCTCAGGCGGCTCTGCGCGCTTTTAGGCGGCCCGGAGCTGGATACGCGACGGGTGGCGCGGCTCATGGACGCCGCCGGCGGCTGTATGCATATCGGCGCAGGCGCGTGGACACGCTCGGCATTTGAGCGCCTCGAGCGCCTGCCGGCCGCCGAGCAGGGGCGCTATGGGACGCTCAAGAGCGTGGAGCTGCTATATCTT
>CALWYQ010000119.1 GCA_944385815.1 uncultured Oscillospiraceae bacterium
GCGCCCCTCGGCCTCTATGGCGGCGTGGAGCTCCTTTCTGTCCCGCTTGTACTCGGGCTTTTCCTTCGCGAGCAGCTCCGGCGCAAGGGTCACGTTCTGCAGCGCCGTATACTGCGGGAAGAGGTTGAAGCTCTGGAACACCAGCCCGAAGTGCAGCCGCTTGCGGCGGACGTCGGCCTCGCGGCGCGTGGCCGGGTCGGCCGCGTCGAAGAGCAGCTCGCCGTTTACCGATATGGTCCCCGCGTCCGGCGTCTCCAAAAAGTTAAGGCAGCGCAGCAGCGTGGTCTTGCCGCTGCCGGAGGAGCCGATTATGCTCAGCGCCTGGCCCTGCTCGAGCGAGAAGCTTATGTCGTTGAGGACCTTCGTCTTGTCAAAATGCTTTTCAAGGTTCCTTACCTCAAGTATGGACATGTCCCCGCCCCCTTATCTGAAGAACTCGAGCCTGCGCTCCAGCCTGCCGAGCAGGAAGGAGACGACGCCGTTGAAAACAAGGTAATACACGCCGGTGAAGAAAAGCGGCCAGATAAGCCCCGAATAGCCGTGCGAGCCCTTCAGGAAGGCGTAGCCGGCCCAGATGACCTCCTGGAAGGAGATTATGCGCGCGAGGGAGGTGTCCTTTACCAGCGTTATGACCTCGTTGGCCATGGGCGGGACTATGCGCTTTATCATCTGCAGCAGCGTTATATGGCGGAAGATCTGCCCCTTAGTCATGCCGAGCACCTGCCCGGCCTCCTGCTGGCCCACGGGCACGCCCTGTATGCCGCCGCGGTATATCTCGGAGAAGTAGCAGGCGTAGTTTATTACGAACATGACCGCCGCCGCGGCAAAGCGCCCCTCAGGAAAGCTCCAGGGGTTGCTCGGCAGGATGTAGCCGGGTATGTAGAACACTATCAGCAGCTGGAGCATCAGGGGCGTGCCGCGTATCACCCAGACCACAAGCCGGCTCAAAAGCGAGACCGGCCGGAAGCCGAGCAGCAGCGAAGCGCGCCGCTCGAGGCCCTTCATGCGCGAACGGGCCTCGGCCTCGGTGAGGGTCCGGCCGCGCAGGCTCAGCTCGCCGCCGTCCTCAAGCGCGCGCGCAATGCGCTCCTTTTCCGCGCGGAAGCGCCGCCCGGCGAAGCCCAGCGGGGCCCAGCGGTTCATGGAGCCGAAGCAGATTATAAGGCCCAGGGGTATGGAGCCGATAAGCGTAACAAAGAACAGCTTCAGCGTCTCTATAAAGCCCTCGTTGAGGGCGGCTATTACGGTTTGGAATTCAGTCATCGCCGCACGTATCTCTCCTGTCCGCGCCAAAAGCAGAGAGCGATTCCTCGTCCTCTGCTTTGGCTTTTCTTAAAATATACCGTATTTTTCGCCGGATTGCAAGCTTACTCCTGGGCAATCAGGGCGGCGGAGACGCCATAGGTATCGGCTATCTCCTGCATGGTGCCGTCGGCATAGGCGCTCGCGAAGAACTCGTTGAGGGCCTCGCAGAGGTCGCTGCCCTTGCGGAAGCCTACGCCGTACTCCTCGCTGTTGAGCTGTATCGTGTAGGTGAGGTCGGCATAGCTGGTGCCCTCGCCGACCATGGCCGCGGCCATGAGGCTGTCGATGATGGCGGCGTCGCAGGTGCCGGAGGAGACCTCGAGCACGGCGGTGGCCTGGTCTACGACCGGGGTGTAGGAGAAGCCGTTCTCAATGGCCATGTCCTCGCCGGCGGAGCCGGTCTCCACCGCGAACTGCAGCCCGGCCATGCTCTCGACGTCGGGGTAAGACTCCGCGGCGCCGGCCGGGAGTATAACCACCTGGGCGTTATTGCAGTAGGCGTTGGAGCACTCCATGGCCGCGAGCACCTCGTCGTTGAGGGTCATGCCGTTCCAGACCACGTCGATGACCTTGCCGTCAAGCTCCATAACCTTGTTGTCCCACTCTATGAGCTGGAACTCGGCGGTCACGCCGAGGCTCTCGGCGAAGGCCTTGGCCATGTCGGCGTCAAAGCCTATCCACTCGCCGTCGGCGTTCTGATAGTCCATGGGCTCGAACTCGGTTATGCCGACGACCAGCGTGCCCTTGTCCTGCACATAGGCGAGGTCGCTTTCAGCCTCCTCGGGGGCCTCGGTGACGTCCGCCGGGGCCTCGGTCTCGGGGGCCGGCTCCTCGCCGCAGGCGGCGAGGGCAAAGACCATGCACAGTGCCATCAGAAGCGCAAAAAACTTTTTCATTGTATTGTCCCCTTCATAATTTCTTACTCTGCCCTGTTAGTCACAAGACGTGCTAATATATTACCACACTATCGAAATAAAGCAAGTGTTTTTTTACGTGCCGCCGAAAATTTTTTGTACAGCTTGATTTAAGCGCGCGGCCGTCGTATAATCGCGGTATGAAAATTTACGACGCGGGAAAATGTGATATTGCAGTTATAGGCGCGGGCCACGCGGGGATAGAGGCCGCGCTGGCCGCGGCGCGCCTCGGCTGCGAGACGGTCTGCTTTGCCATAAACCTCGACAGCGTGGGCAACATGCCCTGCAACCCGGCCATAGGCGGCACGGGCAAGGGGCACCTTGTGCGGGAGTTGGACGCCCTCGGCGGCGAGATGGCGCGTGCGGCGGACGCCGCCTGCATCCAGTACCGGATGCTCAACCGGGGCAAGGGCCCGGCGGTGCACTCCCTGCGCGCCCAGGCGGATCGCCGGCGCTATCAGGCCGTGATGAAGCTCGCCCTCGAGAGCCAGGAGCGCCTGCGGCTCATCCAGGCCGAGGCGGTGGAGATAGGGCTTGAGGGCGGCTCCGTGCGCTACGTCACAACGGCGACGGGCGCGCGCTGGCTCTGCAGGGCCGTTGTAATCTGCACGGGCACCTACCTGAAGGGCCGCACGATAACCGGCGAGGTGCTGCGCGACTCGGGCCCGGACGGCCTTGCAGCGAGCGGGCCGCTCTCGGAGTGCCTAAAGTCGCTCGGAGTGCCGCTCCGCCGCTTCAAAACCGGCACTCCCCCGCGCGTCAACGCGCGCAGCGTGGACTTCTCCAGGATGGAGGTCCAGCCCGGGGACGAGGACCCCGAGCCCTTCTCCTTTTCCACGGCGTCCCCGCCCGTGAACCGCGCTCGCTGCTACCTCACCTACACAAACGAGCGCACGCACGAGATAATACGCCGGAACCTTGAGCGCAGCCCGCTCTACTCCGGCGTAATAACCGGCACTGGCCCGCGCTACTGCCCGAGCATAGAGACGAAGGTCATGACCTTCCCGGACAAGCCGCGCCACCAGCTCTTTATAGAGCCCATGGGCCTTGACACGCTCGAGCTCTACGTCCAGGGCTTCTCAAGCTCCATGCCCGAGGAGGTGCAGGTGGAGATGCTGCACACCATACCCGGCCTGGAGCACGCGGAGATAACCCGCCCGGCCTACGCAATAGAGTACGACTGCGCAGACCCCCTTGCGCTCCGCCCCACGCTGGAGTTCAGGGACATACCCGGCCTTTACGGTGCGGGGCAGTTCAACGGCTCGAGCGGCTATGAGGAGGCCGCGGTGCAGGGCTTTATGGCCGGCGTAAACGCCGCGCTCAGGATTCTCGGCCGCGAGGCCTTTGTGCTCCGGCGCAGCGAGGCGTATATAGGCGCGCTGATAGACGACCTTGTCACGCGGGGCACAAACGAGCCCTACCGCATGATGACCTCGCGCAGCGAATACCGGCTCATACTCCGGCAGGACAACGCGGACGAGCGGCTGACGAAGTACGGCTATGCCCTCGGCCTTGTGAGCCGGGAGCGCTATGAGGCCGTGCTTGAAAAATACGCCGCCGTGGACGCCGAGATTGAGCGGCTCGAGCGCACCCACGCCGCGCCCTCGGCGGCGCTCGCGGAAAAGCTGGCCTCCCTCGGCGAGAGCGCGCCGGCGAGCGGCGTGAGCCTCGCCTCGCTGATAAGGCGGCCGCGGGTGTCCTACGCGGACCTCGCGGAGTTTGACCCGGGCCGGCCGGACCTGCCGCGCGCCGTGGCTGCGCAGGTCGAGATCCGGCTCAAATACGCCGGCTATATAAAGCGCCAGCTCCGCCAGGTGGAGGAGTTCGCGCGCATGGAGTCCCGCCCCCTCCCGCCGGACATAGACTACGCCGCCGTGCCCGGGCTGCGCACGGAGGCGAGGCAGAAGCTCGCCGCCCTGCGCCCGGAGAGCTTCGGGCGGGCCTCGCGGATATCCGGCGTCTCCCCCGCCGACATGGCCGCGCTCGCGATGTACCTCGGGAGGCGCAGGCAATGAGGCCGCGCGTCGTACTCGGCTTCTCCGGCGGGGTGGACAGCGCCGTCGCGGCGAAGCTGCTGAGCATATCGGGCTGGGACGTGCGCTGCGTCTACCTCGAGACCGGCTCCGGCGAGGCGGACTGCGCCCGCGGGAGCGCGGAGCGCATGGGCCTGCCGCTTGAGGTAATCGACGCGCGCGAAAAGCTCGAGCGCGAGGTCTGCGCGCCCTTTGAGGAGGCGTATCTCGCCGGGGCCACGCCGAGCCCCTGCGTGCTCTGCAACCGGCGCGTCAAGCTCCGCCTGCTCTGCGAGGCCGCGGACGCGCTCGGCATAGGGCGCATAGCCACGGGGCACTACGCCCGCGCGCGCATGGGCGCCGTTTTCCGCGGCGAGCCCGCGAACGACCAGAGCTACATGCTCTGCCTTATAAGCCGCGAGCAGGCCAGCAGGCTTGTCCTGCCGCTCGGCGGCCTTGCAAAGCCGGAGGTGCGCGCGATTGCGGCGCGCTTCGGCCTCGAGCAGGCCCAAAAGCCGGACAGCATGGAGATATGCTTCATCCCCGACGGGGACTTCGCCGCCTGGATAGAGCGGCGCGGCAGGGCGCCGGGCCCGGGCGCGCTGATTTACGGGGGGCGGCGCGTCGGTACGCACCGCGGCTGCCACCGCTACACCCTTGGCCAGCGGCGGCATCTCGGCTTTGCGGCGGGCGAGCGGGTCTTTGTGAGCGAGATACGGCCCGAGGCAAACGAGGTCGTCCTCTCCGCCGGGGAGGGGCTTTATAAGCGCTCAATAGAGACCGGCGAGGCGAACTGGCTCATATCTCCGCCGGAGCAGGAGTTTTCCTGCCTTGTCCGTGTGCGCCACTCCCGGGAGCTGAACCCCGCCCGCGCCTGGATAAACCCGGACGGCGGGCTCGGCATAAGCTTTGACGCGCCGGTCCGCGCCCCCGCGCCCGGCCAGGCCGCCGCGGTGTATATCGGCGCGCAGCTCGCCGCGGGCGGCATAATAAAATAAATTTCCAGCGCCCTTCACGCATAATCGCCAGATAAACGCGCAGGCTATGCGCGAGGTGATTAAAATGACCACGAAGGAAACGATGTATATCGACGACGCGCTCGGCCACGCTCAGTTCCTTGCGCAGCAGTGCTGCGAGGCAGCCAACATGCTCCAGGACGCGGCGCTCAAGCGCTCCGTGCAGAAGTTCGCCGACCAGCACGGCCAGATGTACACCCGCTTTTATGACCTTGTGTGAGGAGGCAGCCATGGACGACAAGCTTATAATGGAAAATCTGCTTAACACCACTAAGGGCGTCTGCGACCTCTATATGCACGGCGCCATCGAGTCCTGCACGCCGAACGTGCGCCAGGCCTTTACCACCGCGCTCAATTTTGAGTTGGGGATGCAGGACGAGCTCTTTCAGGAGATGCAGCGCAAGGGCTGGTACGCCCCCGAGCAGGCCCAGGGCCAGCAGTGCGCAAAGCTCAAGCAGAAATACACGCCCAACTGCAGCTGCGGCTGAATTTAACGCTTGAAAAATCTGGCCTCGCGGGTTATTCTATTATAAGAACAGCCCGGGAGGCATACATATGACTTTTCGCTTTTACCACTGCAATATAAACGTCCGCGAGCTGGGCCGCAGCCTCAGCTTTTATGAGGAGGCGCTCGGCCTGAGGCCCGTGCGTGAAAAGGCCGCGGCCGACGGCTCCTTCAGGCTTGTGTTCCTCGCAAACGACGCGGCGGGCTTTCAGATAGAGCTCACCGAGCTGAGCGGGCACAGGGATCGCGACTATGACCTCGGCGAGAACGAGAGCCATCTCGCCTTCCGCGTGGACGACTTTGAGGCCGCGCACGCGAAGCACGCCGCCATGGGCTGCATCTGCTTCGAAAACCCCGGCATGGGCGTATATTTCATCGAGGACCCGGACGGGTACTGGATAGAGATAGTCCCGGAAAGGAAGTAAAGCGTGAAAGATTTCAAGGACCTTGTCAACCACCCGAAAAAAATCCTCAATTACAGCGTCATCGCCTGCATGGTCCTGCTCATCGCGGGGCTTATAGTGCTGCTCTTGGGCGCGACCGTGGGCGGGATAATGGTCATGTCGCTCGGTATCTTTATCGTGGTCGTCGCCGTCACCGTTTTCTGGCGCTGCCCAAAGTGCGACAATAACGTCCCCCTCTCCGCCTACGCGACTGGCAAATGCCCCTACTGCGGGGAAAGGCTCAGCTGAGGATACAATAACCCAAGGAGGCTGTACATATGAAAAATTCCATCCCGCCCCGCGCCGCGGCGCTTGTATGCTGGATTATGAGCATATTCTCCTTCCTGCTCGGCGCAATCGGCCTCATCAACCGCAACATGATGACCTTTTACGTGGCGCTCGCGCTTATCGTTATCTTTATGATAGTGCTGCCCAAGATTTTCTGGCGCTGCCCGCACTGCGGCGCCACGCTGCCGACGCGCGGCATGCTGCGCATCAAGATATGCCCCTATTGCAGCAAGCCCCTGGTGTGACGCTGCCGGAGTGCCTGCCGGCCGAGTTTTTCCGCCGCGGCGCGCTCTGCGCCGCGGCGGAGCTCTGCGGCTGCCGCATAGTCCGCGTCCTGCCCGGCGGCGGGGCGCGGATACTTACGATAAGCGAGACCGAGGCCTACCTCGGCGAGGGCGACAGCGCCTGTCACGCCCGCAGCGGCAGGACCCGCCGGAACGCGCCGCTGTATATGGCAGGCGGCGTTTTTTACGTTTACCTCTGCTACGGCATACACTGGATGCTCAACGCCGTCACCGGCGCAGAGGGCGAGCCGCAGGGCGTGCTTATACGCGCCTGCGAGGGCTATCCCGGGCCGGGCAGGCTCACAAAGGCGCTCGGGATCGACGGCAGCTTTACCGGCCTTGCCGCGGACGGCTCCGCAGGGCTGTATTTTGCGCCGCGCGAGCGGGACTGCGCCGTAAGGACGGCCGAGCGCGTGGGCATAGGCTTCGCCTCCGAGGCCGATCAACGCCGTCAATGGCGGTTCATAAAGGAAGAAACCTGATGCGATATATTGTGAGGGCCGCCGCATGAAGCGGCGGCTGCTGCTGACAGGCGCGCCCGGCTGCGGCAAGAGCGCGCTTATTTCCGCCGCGCTGGCCGGGCTCTGCAGGGACGCGGGCGGCTTTGTCGTGCTGCCGGGGCGGATGATGCTCCCGGCGCGCGAGCTCGACGAGCCCGGCGCGCGCCGCCGCGGGCGCGAGCCCTTTTCCGCCGGGCGCGCCGCGGGATACCTGCGCGAGGCGAAGGCCGCGCCCTTCGCGGTTTTTGACGAGCTGGGCGGCGAGGCCCTTGCGGACGCGGGCTATTACGAGGCGCTTGTCGCCCTGCTCTTTGCCGCCACGCCGATTGTCGGCGTGCTGCGCGAGCGCCCGCACGGCGAGGGCGCAGAGCTCTATTCCCTGCTCGGGCGCGACCCGGACACGCTCATACTGCCCACAACGGGCAGCTACGACATAAACGCCGCCGGCGCGCTCCGGCACTGGACGCGCGACTGGGCGCTGGGAGGTACGTTTTGAAAAGCTGCTACATCGTCGGCGCGGCGGATTTTGCCCCCGCGCGCTTTAAGCCGGCGGCGGACGACCTTGTCATCGCCGCCGACGCCGGCATACTGCATCTCGCGCGGCTCGGCGTGAAGCCGGGGCTCATCCTCGGCGACTTCGACTCGCTGGGCCATGTGCCTGACTTCCCCGACGTCGAGGTCTGCCCCGTCCGCAAGGACGACACGGACTCCATGATCGCCGCGCGCAGGGCCGTGGAGCGCGGCTACGGGCGGCTGCTCTTCTTCGGATGCCTCGGCGGCAGGCGGCTTGACCACACCATCGCCAACCTGCAGACCCTGCTCTGGGTCTCCGGCCGAGGCGCGGAGGGCTTCCTCGCCGGCGAGGGCTGCTGCCTCACCGTCCTCGCCCCCGGCGAGGCCATAAGCTTTGACAGGCGCTATCGCGGCGACTTCTCCGTTTTCTGCCTCGGCGAGGACGCCCGCGGCGTCACGGAGCGCGGCCTCAGCTATACCCTGGAGGGCGCGTCGCTCACGGCCGGCTTCCCGCTCGGCGTAAGCAACTCCTTCACGGGCGAGAGCGCCCTTGTCTCTGTCGAGGCCGGCTCCCTGCTCCTCTACTGGCAGGACGACCCCTCCCTGCCCCTCCCGGAGCGGGAAAGGCTCAAATAGGCGCAATAATCCCCGGTTCCGCGCGGAACCGGGGATTTTTATTGTTATTTCGTCCGGGTCACAAGCTCGCCGTTTTCGGCGTCGAGGACTATCGTGCTGCCGGAGGCAAGATCGCCGCGGAGTATCTCGCGGGCTATGAGCGTCTCGGCGCCGCTCTGGAGGCAGCGCCGCAGCGGGCGCGCGCCGTAGAGCGGGTCGTAGCCGCGGTCTATTATCAGGCGCTTCGCCTCGGGCGTCAGCTCAAGGCCGAGGCCCTTGTCCGCGAGGCGGGCCCTGAGCCCCTCGGCCATTATGTCTACGATGCCGGAGAGGTTCTCGCGCGTAAGCGGGCGGAACATGATTATTTCGTCGAGGCGGTTGAGGAATTCCGGCCTGAAGGTCCGGCGCAGCTCGCCCTGCACGGCCTCGCGGGCCGCCTCGCTTATGCTGCCGTCGGGCTGTATGCCCTCAAGCAGGTACTGGCTGCCGAGGTTGCTCGTGAGGATGATGATGGTGTTCTTAAAGTCCACCGTGCGGCCCTGGGAATCCGTTATGCGGCCGTCGTCGAGTATCTGCAGGAGGATGTTGAACACGTCCGGGTGCGCCTTTTCCACCTCGTCGAAGAGCACGACGGAGTAGGGCGCGCGCCTGACGGCCTCCGTGAGCTGGCCGCCCTCGTCATAGCCGACGTATCCCGGAGGCGCGCCGATGAGGCGGGAGACGGAGAATTTCTCCATGTACTCCGTCATGTCGATGCGCACCATATTCCGCTCATCGTCAAAGAGGCACTCGGCGAGGGATTTTGCGAGCTCCGTCTTGCCGACGCCGGTCGGGCCGAGGAAGAGGAAGCTGCCTATGGGCCTGTTGGGGTCGGAGATGCCGGCGCGGGAGCGCTGTATCGCCTCGGTAACAAGGCGCACGGCCTCGTCCTGGCCCACTACGCGCCTGTGTATCACCTCGTCGAGGTGCAGCAGCTTTTCGCGCTCGCCCTCCATGAGCTTGCTGACGGGGATGCCGGTCCACTTGGCCACTATGCCGGCTATCTCCTCCTCGGTCACGGTGTCGTGGACAAGGGAGTCCTCCGCGCCGCGCTTTTCGGCGGCGGCCTCGGCCTCCTTCAGGCGGCGCTCAAGCTCGGGCAGGTCGGAATACTTGAGCTTCGCGGCCTTTTCGTACTCGAGGTTCATCTGCGCGGCCTCTATATCCGCGTTCAGCTGCTCTATCTCGCCCTTTATGCGCTTGACGGCGTCCACGCTGTCGCGTTCTGCCTCCCAGCGCGCCTTCATGGCGTTGAATTTGTCCTTGTTCTCGGCGAGCTCCGCCGTCAGCTTTGCAAGGCGGTCGCGGGAGAGCTGGTCGTCCTCCTTTTTGAGGGCCATCTCCTCTATCTCCTGCTGCATTATCCTGCGGCGTATGTCGTCCAACTCGCTGGGCATGGAGTCTCTCTCCGTGCGTATCATGGCGCAGGCCTCGTCCACAAGGTCTATGGCCTTGTCGGGCAGGAAGCGGTCGGTTATATAGCGGTCGGAGAGCGTCGCCGCCGCGACAAGGGCGTTATCGTGTATGCGTACGCCGTGGAAAATCTCATAGCGCTCCTTGAGGCCGCGGAGTATGCTCACCGTGTCCTCTACCGTCGGCTCGCTTACCGTCACCGGCTGGAAGCGCCGCTCGAGGGCGGCGTCCTTTTCGATGTACTTGCGGTACTCGTCGAGGGTGGTGGCGCCGATGCAGTGCAGCTCGCCGCGCGCGAGCATGGGCTTTAAGAGGTTGCCGGCGTCCATGCTGCCCTCCGTCTTGCCCGCGCCGACGATGGTGTGCAGCTCGTCTATAAAGAGGATGATCCTGCCCTCGGAGCGCTTTATCTCCTCGAGCACGGCCTTGAGCCTCTCCTCGAACTCGCCGCGGTATTTGGCCCCGGCGATAAGCGCGCCCATATCGAGGGAGAATATCGTCTTGTCGCGCAGGCCGTCCGGGACGTCGCCGCGGACTATGCGCTGGGCGAGGCCCTCGGCGATGGCCGTCTTGCCGACGCCCGGCTCGCCGATAAGCACGGGGTTGTTCTTCGTCTTGCGGGAGAGTATGCGCACAACGCTGCGTATCTCGGCGTCGCGGCCTATCACGGGGTCGAGCTCGTTGTTGCGCGCGCGGGCCACAAGGTCGCTGCCGTACTTGTTGAGCGCGTCATAGGTGCTCTCCGGGTCGTCGCTCGTGACGGGGCCCGACTTCACCTTGGCAAGCTCGCGCGTAAAGCCGTCTCGGGTTATGCCGTGGTCGGAGAATATGCGCTTCACCGCGGCGCTGCCCTCGGAGAACTCGCCGAGCATCAGATGCTCGACGGAAATGTACTCGTCGCCCATTTTAGCGGCGGCCTTTTCCGCAAAGCGGAGTATGCGGTTCGTGTCCGGTCCGGCGTATACCTCCCCGCCGCCGCCAGACACGCGGGGCAGGGCGCGGATCGCGGTGTCCAGCTCGGCGAGGATTGCGTCGCAGTCTGCGCCCATGCGCCCCAAGAGCGTGCCGACAAGCCCGCCGTCCTGGTCCACAAGGGCGTAGAGCAGGTGCTCGCTTGTTAGATACTGGTTGCCGTTTTCCTGCGCCATTGCCTGCGCGGTATTTATCGTTTCAATTGTCTTTTTAGTGAATTTTTCAGCGTTCATGGCATTTCACCCGCCTTAAATATAAAGCTTCCTTTCAGTCAGATCCTTGTAATACTCGCTCTGCACGCCGGCGGCGTCGTACCTGCCGGCAAGCGCGCCCTTCATGAGCCGGTCGAAAAGCTTGATGTAGTCCGACAGCGCCGCGGCCACGTCCTCGGCCGTAACGTCGCGGCCGCGCGGCACGGCGATGCTGCGCGTAAACTTGCCGTCATAGAGCGCGTAGTCTATGCTCTCGCTCATCAGCGGCGCGAGCAGGCGGTCCTCAGTGTGTTTCCAGAGCCGGAAGAACTGCGTCATCGCCTCTATGAGCGCGGCGCTCTGCGTGCGGAACACGACGGAGAGCTCGCCGAGCGGCCCCTCCGTCGAGCGGAAGAGCTGCACCTCATACTTGACCGTGGGCCTGTACTTGTACTCGAGGCTGGACTTGAGCGACATGGTCAGCGCGTTCGGCGAGAAAAACGGCACCAGCTCCCGGCTGGGCGCGAGCATCTGCTCCACCGCGCGGAATATGTCGCTTATCCTCCGCTCCGGCGTCGTGACGGAGACGTAGTCGGCAAGTATCTGGTTTATCAGGTTGGAGCGGTTGGTCCCCAGCCGGTGCGCCAGCGCGTCCACCGCCCGGACGACCTCGTCGCTGAGCATAAGGCTGTAAAGCGTCTTTTTCAATCTTTCCACCGCCTTGAAATTTTAAAAATACCGCCGCGGAGGCTTCCCCTCCACGGCAGTATGAAGTATAGCACGTCCATATAATTTTGTCAAGAGATTTATATAAATCTAATTGCGAATTATTTGTTAACTCGTTCGAGAATCGCGTCACGCCAGCTGTATGCGCATAAAATACGCGCCGCCCCCGAAGCATCAGGGCGGCGCGTATTTTATTTCCTTTTCAGCAAATTGACCATGCCGCTCACAACGGCGGCCTCCTCGTCGGTCAGGCCGGTAATATCAATGCAGCGGCTTTTATCCCGGCCAAGCAGGTAGTCAGCCGAGACGGCGAACAGATCTGCAAGGCGTATGAGCACCTCATAAGACGGCAGGCGGATATCCGTCTCATAGGAGCTGACCATGGACGCCGTAACGCCGACCCTCCTGGCGACCTGTGCCTGCGTCATATGCCTGTCCAAGCGCAGCTTCCTGAGCCGCTGAGAGATTTCAACCATAAGCCGTGTTCCTCCTTGCTCATAGTGTACACGGCTTATATTTGCTAAAAGAAAATATTTATATTCAATTAGTTGATTTGTCGTGAAACCGCGCTATAATATCCCATATGCTGATATTGAGGGACGGTGGAGCATAATATGCCGGTCTGTACATTTTTCGGGCACGCGGACTGTCCCGAATCCATAGCCGGGCCGCTTCGGAAAGCGCTCGAACGGCTGGTAAAGGACGAAAACGTAGACCTGTTTTATGTCGGCGACAGCGGCCGGTTTGACGCAATCGTCAGGCGAGAGCTTCAGATGCTGAAGGAACGGCACGGCATAAAATACGCGGTTGTACTTGCCCGAATGCCCGGCAGAAGGCCCGGCGCGGAGGCTCAGCCCCT
>CALWYQ010000120.1 GCA_944385815.1 uncultured Oscillospiraceae bacterium
TTGCCGCCGACGGCACGATAACCGACATAGAGCTTGACTGCGTACAGACGAAGATAAACATCAACACCTCCGGCGAGATAACTAACGACCAGGAGAACACGGCGGTAACGACCAAGACGGAGCTCGAGTACGACTACGACATGCTGAAGGCGTCCCCGATAGGCAAGGAGTGGTTTGAGCAGACGAACTTCTTTGAGGACTACTGCAAGGGCAAGACCGTGACCGAGATCGCGGGCACGGAAGTGAACCCGGATAACGGCCACGTTGCCGAGAGCGAGGTTGATCTCGTTGCCGGCTGCACCATGAACATCGGCGACTTCGTCACCGTCCTCACCAAGTCCCAGGCAGCGTAAATGACCCAGCGCAGACTCCGCCGCGCATCGGCGCTGCTCCTTGCCGTGCTGATGCTTGCCATGACCGCCTGCTCCGCCGTGGACGGCCCGTCCACGGCGGGGCCGACGGCGGCCTCCGGGCTTACCCGATACAGGGCCACCTTTCTTGAGCTTTTCGATACGGTGACCGTGGTCATGGGCTACGCCTCCGACGAGGAGGCGTTCGCGGCCGAAGTCCAGACCTTCCGGGACGAGCTTACGGTATACCATCAGCTCTACGACATATACAACGAGTATGATGGCATAAACAACATCAAAACCATCAACGACAATGCCGGGGGAGACCCCGTCAGGGTCGACCGGAAGATAATTGACCTGCTGATCTTCTGCCGGGACATGTATGAAAAGACCGGCGGCAAGACCAACGTGATGATGGGCAGCGTGCTGAGCCTCTGGCACGACGCGCGCGAGGACGGGATAAGCGACCCCGCCAACGCCGCGCTCCCCGACGGGGGCGAGCTTGAGGAGGCGGCCCGGCACACGGGCTTCGACCTGCTTGAAATAGACGAGGAGGCGCAGACCGTCCGGATAACCGACAGCGAGGCCAGCCTCGACGTCGGCGCGGTGGCGAAGGGCTACGCCGTGCAGCGCGCGGCCGAGGCCATGCCCGAGGGGATGCTCTTCAGCGTGGGCGGAAACGTCTGCGCCACGGGGGCGAGGCCGGACACGGGCGAGCCCTGGGTCATCGGCATACAGGACCCCAGGGGCGACTCGAGCGAATACCTGCTCCGCGTGAACGTAACGGACGGCAGCCTTGTCTCGAGCGGCGACTATCAGCGGTACTATACCGTAGACGGCGCGCGCTACTGCCACATCATCGACCCGGACACGCTCTATCCCCCGGCGTACTGGTCGGAGGTCAGCGTGCTCTACAGCGATTCCGGCGCTGCCGACGCGCTTTCCACGGCGCTCTTCACCATGGACATGGAGTCCGGCCTGGAGCTGCTTGAGGAGTTCCCCGGCGCGGTCGCCTTCTGGGTGGAGCCGGACGGGACCACGCATATGAGCCCCGGCTTTGAAGAGCGCGTTGCGGAGTGATAACTACAGATATAATTGAGCTTTTTCCGTATTTCTTTGAGAGGTGAGAACATGAAACAGCTGTTTGGCGGCGGTATCCACCCGGACGGGCACAAGGATATGTCGCGCGGCGGCGCGCCGGTGCCTGTTCCGGCGCCCGAGACGGTCTGTATCCCCCTCCGCCAGCACATAGGCGCGGCCTGCGCCCCGCTGGTAGCGGTGGGCGACGCCGTGCTCATGGGCCAGAAGATAGGCGACGGCGAGGGGCGCTGCTCGCCAGTGCATGCCACCGTTTCCGGCACCGTTACCGCCATTGAGGAGCGCGAGATCCCCGGCGGCGAGCGCGTGCAGTGCGTCATAATAAAGAACGACGGCAAGGACAGCCCCGCGCCCATGACCGGCCACGCGAGCTGGCTGAGCATGAGCGCCAGGGACGTCGCGGCCATCGTTCGCGAGTGCGGCATAGTCGGCATGGGCGGCGCGGCCTTCCCGACCGACTCCAAGATAGCCTCCACCGCCGGCAAGACGGGCGACGTGCTCATAAACGCCTGCGAGTGCGAGCCGTACATCACCAGCGACGACACCATCATGTGCACCTGCCCGGGCGACGTTATCGGCGGCGCCAAGCTGCTCTGCAGGGTGCTCGGCGCGAACAAGAGCATCATCGCCGTGGAGGACAACAAGCCCGAGGCCATCGAGGCGCTCAGGAAGGAGGCCGTCGACGAGCCGACCGTTGAGATCCGCGTGCTGCCCACCCGCTACCCCCAGGGCGCGAAGAAGCAGCTCATACTTGCCGTGACCGGCCGCGAGGTCGCGCCCGGCGCGCGCAGCGGCGCGCTGTTCAACGTAACCACCACCGCCAACGTCTACCGTGCGGTGATGAAGGGGCAGCCGCTGCTCGAGAAGATAGTAACCGTCACCGGCGACGGCGCGAACGAGCCGAAAAACATGCTTGTGCGCATCGGCACCTCCTTTGAGGAAGTGCTCAAGGCTGCCGGCGGCATTAAGGAAGAGACAAAGCAGGTCATAGCCGGCGGCCCGATGATGGGCAAGGGCGTGAGCGGCCTCGACGTGCCCGTCGTAAAGGGCACCAACGCCATCCTCTGCCTGACCGAGGAGTGCGACGCGGCGGCAGACCCCGTCTGCATCCGCTGCGGCAAGTGCGTGGACGTCTGCCCGATGTACCTCCAGCCGCTCTACCTCTACCGCTACGCCCTCGCCGAGGACAGGGAGATGCTCAACGAGTACTTCCTCAACGACTGCATGGAGTGCGGCTGCTGCTCCTTTGTCTGCCCCGGCAAGCTCCCGCTGACGGCCACCTTTGTCAAGGCCAAGCAGCTGCTGAAGAAGGGAGGAAGATGAGCGTGAACTTCAAGGTAACCGCCGCGCCGCACATACGCGGCAATGAGAGCACCCGCAAAATCATGGGCGACGTGCTCATCGCGCTCTGCCCGGCAATCATAGCCGCCGTGATACTCTTTGGCCTGCGCGCCCTTATGCTCTGCGTCATTTCGGCGGCGGCCTGCGTGGTGTTTGAGGCGCTTGTCTGCCTCGCGCTGCGCCGCAGGATGTCCGTAGGCGACCTCTCCGCGGTCGTCACCGGCGTGCTGCTCGCGCTCTGCGTGCCGGACAGCTGCCCGTACTGGACGCTTATCGCCGGCGACGCCTTCGCCATCATCGTGGTGAAGGGCCTTGTCGGCGGCCTCGGCCAGAATGTGTTCAACCCCGCGCTCGGCGGAAGGGCGCTTATGATGCTCTTCTGGCCGGCCACGATAACCCGCGCCGGCAGCGTTGAGGCCATCAGCGCCTTCGAGTTCGGCAGCGTTGACTTTGTCGCCTCCGCCACCCCGATGCAGACCCTCAGCCGCGGCGCCCTGCCCGAGAACAGCCTGCTCGACATGCTGCTCGGCAACCACGGCGGCACGATAGGCGAGGTTTGCATCCTCGCGCTGCTGATTGGCCTTGCCTGGCTGCTCTACCGCCGCGTCATCTCCTGGCGCATCCCCGCCGCCTACGTCGGCGCGGTCGCGGTGCTCAGCCTGGTCTTTGCCGAGGGCGACAACGCCCTGCTCTGGATGCTCTACAACGTCATGGGCGGCGGCGTGATGCTCGGCGCGATCTTCATGGCCACCGATTACGCCACAAGCCCGTCCCTGCCTAAGGCCCAGATAGTCTACGGCATCGGCTGCGGCGTGCTGACCATGATATTCCGCTGGGGCGGCAACTTCCCCGAGGGCGTCACCTATGCTATCCTTATTATGAACGGGCTCGCTTGGGCGCTTGACAGGGCTCTGCCCGTGAGGCGCTTCGGCGTTATGAAAGGAGGCGCCGGGAAATGACCCTTAAAAAGTATCTTATCCCCGTCGCTGTTATCCTCGCCTGCGCTCTGGTGCTCTTTGCCGCCAGCGCCGGCCTTGCCGGCACCGAGGAGGCCAGGGAGGCCGAGCTCTTCGACACGCTCATGCAGCAGCTGCTGCCCGGCGGCGGCGAGTATGAGGCCGTTGAGTACAGCGGCTCGGACAGCAATATTACCGCCGTGTACAGCGGCGAATACGGCGTCGTGGTGGACACCACGGTCCCCGGCTTCAACAACCCCGTGCGCACGCTCGTCGGCGTCACCAACGACGGCGTTGTCTACAGCGTGTGCGTGCTTGAGAACCACAACACCTATGGCCTCGGCATGGCCACGATGAACGACTGGGACTTCCTCTGCTCCCTCACCGGCAGCGAGGGCGACCTGACCGTTACCGACGTTGACGTAGTCGCCGGCGCGACCATCACCTCGAGCGCCATCATGTCCGCCGTCAACTCCGCCGCCAACTATGTGCTCGACAGCTCGGCGGGCGGCCCGCTCACCGGCACGGCGGAGGGCTTCGCCGGCCCGATAACCGTTGAGGTCACCATGGACGGCGACACGATAACCGCCGTGACCGTCGTCTCCAACAGCGAGACCCCGGCCGTCGCGGCAGGCGCGCTTGAGCAGATCCCGGCCGCGATAGTCGAGGCCAACAGCGCCGATGTCGATATCGTCGCCGGCGCGACCTACACCAGCAACGGCATCATCAACGCCGTCAAGGCCGCGCTTGAAAACGCCGGCTCCACCGGCGGCGACGGCGGCCTCACCGGTACGGCGGAGGGCTTTGCCGGC
This sequence comes from uncultured Oscillospiraceae bacterium, assembly GCA_944385815.1. Lineage (GTDB taxonomy): Bacteria > Bacillota > Clostridia > Oscillospirales > Oscillospiraceae > Scatomorpha. The sequence continues at coordinate 4,558 of CALWYQ010000120.1, forward strand.
CCGATAACCGTCTCCGTCACCATGGACGGCGACACGATAACCGGCGTAACCGTCGTCTCCAACAGCGAGACCCCGGCCATAGCGGGCGGCGCGCTTGAGCAGATCCCGGCCGCGATAGTCGAGGCCAACAGCCCCGACGTCGACATTGTCGCCGGCGCGACCTACACCAGCAACGGCATCATCAACGCCGTCAAGGACGCCATAGGCGCGTAAGGGGGTACGGAAAATGAAAACTTTGGAGTTTAAGCTCAGCACCGTGCTCGCGGGCGTCACCGGCATCACCTGCCTCGTGCTCGTGCTGCTGCGCGCCTTAGCGCCCACCGTCATGCTTCCGCTGGTCAACATCCCGAACATCGCGGCGCTCTGCGCCATCGCGCTGGTCGCGGACTGCTGGCTGGACTGGAAAAAGCCCGTCCCGAAGCAGAACTGGCTCGCCGTGGCCGTCTTTGCAGTGCTGACCCTCTGGCTCATGCCCTGGGCCGCGGGCCTGTGCGGCTGGGCCGAGGCCCTGCGCGTCGGCGTGCTCGGCGGCGCGCTGTTCACGGCCATGGCCTTCATGTTCACCGGCATCCGCCAGAAGATTTTCTCCGGCCCGGCCGGCAAGGGCGTTATGGGATTCATCTCCCCCCTCGCCGCGGCCTTCGTCCTCTACCTGGCCTTCCAGGCTTTCGCGGACATCCTGCTGTAAGCAAAACAAAAAAGCACCGGCTGCGGCCGGTGCTTTTTTCTTTTGTGCTGCGCGTCAGCCGTTCCCGGTCGGGATGTACGGGCTTATCGCGCCGGCGAGGCTGCTCACGGGCATGGTCTGGAGCCAGACCTTGCCGGGGCCGGTGAGGAGGGTGTTGAAGAGGCCCTCGCCGCCTAAGAGCTTGTTCTTGAGCCCCGGGACCTGGCGGATATCCATGCTGACGCTCGACTCAAAGCCCGCGACGTTGCCGGTGTCGGCGATGAGCTCCTCGCCGGGGCCGAGGCTTATCTCAATGACGTCGCCGTCTATCTCAACAAAGGCGAGGCCCGTGCCGCAGAGCTTCTGCATGATGAAGCCCTCGCCGCCGAAGAAGCCGGCGCCTAACTTTTTGTTAAAGGTTATCTCCAGCTTCACCCCGGCCGTGCTCGCGAGGAAGGAGCGCTTCTGGACGATTATCTCGCGGCCCGTGCCGACCTCAAAGGGCAGGATGCGTCCCGGGAAGCTGGTGCCGAAGGCGATGACGCCGTCGCCGTTGGCGGTGTAGATATTCTGGAAGAGGCTTTCGCCGGAAAAAGCGCGGGAGAACATCTTGCCCACGCCGCCGCCGCGGGTCTCC
>CALWYQ010000121.1 GCA_944385815.1 uncultured Oscillospiraceae bacterium
CTGCCCGCTATGGCCTCGGCGAGGGCGTCTATATCCGCGAGCTGGCCCTCGGCGAGGGCGCTTTTTATCGTCAGGGTGTCGCCTATGAACTCCGTGCCCTTGAGGGGCTCGAGTATCTTGCGCATGAGCGAGCCGCTGACCGGGGCCCAGGAGCCGTTCTCGATGAGCGCGACCTTGCGGTTCTGGAGGTTGTGCTGCGCTATCTCGTGCAGGAGCTGCTCCATCGTGGAGAACACGCCGGCGTTGTAGGTCGTGGCGGCAAAGACCAGATGGCTGTACTTGAAGGCGTCCGAGAGGATGAAGCTCGGCGCGGTGACGCTCGTGTCGTACATTTTGACCTTTACGCCGCGGTCGGAGAGCCGGGCGGCGAGGATGTTGGCGGCGTTTTCCGTGTGCCCGTACACGCTGGCGTAGGCGATGAGCACGCCGCGCTCCTCGGGCTCATAGCTTGACCACTTGAGGTACTTGGCGAGGAAGTCACCGAAGCCCTCGCGCCAGACAAAGCTGTGCAGCGGGCAGACAAGCTTTATGTCCAGCCCCGCGGCCTTCTTGAGCACCGCCTGCACCTGCGGGCCGTACTTGCCCACGATGTTGGTGTAGTAGCGCCGGGCCTCGTCCAGGCAGTCGTGCATGAAGTCCACCTCGTCGGCGAAGATCCTGCCGTTGAGCGCGCCGAAGCTGCCGAAGGCGTCCGCCGAGAAGAGTATGCCGTCCGTCGTGTCGTAGCTCATCATGACCTCGGGCCAGTGCACCATCGGGGCCATGACAAAGCTCAGCGTGTGCCGCCCGGTGCAGAGGGTGTCGCCCTCCTTGACAAGCTCGATGCGCCCGGAGAGGTCGGTGGGGAAGAAGCGGCCTATCATGTCGCGTATTTTGGCGTTGCAGACTATCTTCGCCTCGGGATAGCGCAGGGCGATGTCCTCGATCGTGGCCGCGTGGTCGGGCTCCATGTGGTGGACGATCAGGTAGTCAAGCCCGCGCCCGCCGAGGGCATAGGCCACATTGTCAAAGAAATTGTGCGCGACGGCCTTATCGACCGTGTCGAAGAGGACGGTTTTTTCGTCCAAGAGCAGGTAGGAGTTGTACGAAACGCCCTCGGGCACGCCGTATACGCCCTCAAAAAAGGCCAGACGGCGGTCATCGGCGCCAACCCAGATGAGGTCGGGGCTTATCTTTTTCGTGCAGTGCATGGTTTGCCTCCTTGTTTTATATTTGGCAGACCTATAATATCATCTCAGCGAGCCGTAGTAAAGGCCTTTGCGCCAAAAATGTCCCGGGGCTCCGAGCCCCGGGACAAGGCCGTATTCTCCCGCGGCAGGTTCAGCCCGCCGCGAGCTTAGGGTTTTCGCCAAGCCCCATCGCCGAGCGGAGCAGGGGCAGGAGGTGTTCGTATATCATCCGGTGCCCCTCCGCGTTCGGGTGGATGCCGTCGGCGGAGAAGTAGGGGTCAAAGCCGCGCCGGAACAGGAAGGCGCTGCGCACGTCCAGAACCGGCACGCCGCGCGCCGACGCGGCGCGGGTGGCCGCGATGGAGAACATCTCGTTCCAGTGCTCTATGCTGTCCGTGCTGCCAAGGAAGCGCATGACGCTCGGCCCGTCCGCGCTGCGCGATATCCAGTCAAAATAGCGCCGCCCGAACACGGGTATCAGGTTCATGGCCAGCGGCTGCGAGCCGAGGGCGCGTATCCTGTCCAGCAGGCGGCCGTAATTCTCCTCAAAAAGCGCGAGCGGCGTGTTGCACTGCTGCGGCGCCTCCGGCGCGGCCGCAACGGCCTGCCAGTCAAAGTCGCAGTCGTTCCCGCCGAGCATGACCAGCGTGTAGGGGCAGGAGGCTATGTCCGCCTCATAGCGCCCGAGGCGCTCGAGAGCCGCCGTGCTCGTGCAGCCGAAGCGGCTGCGGTTGTGTACGTCCAGCCCCAGCGCCCCCGCCAGCAGGTTTACAAACGAATCCCGGCACTTGACATACCTCGCCGCGTCCTCGCGATAGATAACCCCGCCGGTTATCGAATCGCCTATCACACAAAGCTTTACAGCCATCGCCCTGCCTCCTTCATGGGTCTGTAACTACAGGCACGTTTATCTGATAAGGCTATTATAGTTTCAACGGCGCCGTTTGTCAACAAAAATTTCTGTTAACGAAATCTGAACCTTTAGTTACAGCACTGCATCCTGAATATGAACTCGCTGCCCTTACCGGGCTCGCTTTTCACCTCAAGGCTGCCGCCGTGGGCCTCGGCTATCTGCTTTACCAGGGCGAGGCCGAGGCCGCTGCCCTTATCCGCGCCGCGGGAGGGGTCGGCCTGATAGAAGCGCTCGAAGATATGCGGGAGGTCCGCCTGGCCGATGCCGACGCCGGTGTCCGCTACGGAGAGGGCGAGCATACCGTCCGCGGCGGAGAGGGAGAGCGTGACGGTGCCGCCCTCGGGGGTGTATTTGCAGGCGTTTTCCACAAGGTTCTGCACGAGGCGGCTCATAAGCCCCACGTCGGCCTGGGCGAATATGCCGGGGCGGATGTCCGTGACCAGCTCGAGCCGCTTCCCCGAGGCGCGGAAGCTCTCCGCGCCAACGACCTCGGTTAGCTCGCTTATGTCCGCCCTCTCGCGGCTTATGCCCTGCGTGCCCTGGTCGAGGCGGGTGATGCTGAGAAGCTGGCTTATTATCCCGGACATGCGCCGCGCCTGCCGCTCTATCACCTCGAGGCTCTCACGCAGGGCAGCCTCGCCGCCGCTCTCCCGCGCGAGCTCGCACTCGGCGAGAATCACGGCCACGGGCGTGCGCAGCTCATGCGAGGCGTCCGAGGCGAAGCGCTTTTCGGCGTTGAAGCTGCGCTCGAGCCGGTCGAACATGCGGTCGAAGGTGGCGGCAAGGCGGTGTATCTCGTCCCGGCCGCGGTGCAGGCCGATACGGGCCGTGAGGTCCGCGCCGTCGTTTATGGCGTCCACGGTGTCCGTTATCTGCCGGACGGGCTTGAAGGCGTGGCGCGCTATGAGCCAGCCCACGACCGCCGTGAGCACGACAAGCACGGGCAGGAGGATAAGCGCGAGTATGGTTATTACCCGCGCGGCGGAAAAGTCGTTGTCCGCGCTCGTCAGCCCGCGCAGGTATATGCCCTCCCCGGCGGGGACGTAAAGGTCGTACACCAGCCAGGCCTCGCCGTCGAGCGTCAGGGGGCGGATCTCACCGTTTTTGAGCTCGAGGCCGTCGAGCGCCTGCGGGCCGGCCCCGCCGAGCAGCTCGCCTGCGGCGGAATAGGCCTGGATATAGACCTTGTGCCGGTAAAAGTCCAGCTCGTCAAGGTCGAGGCTGCCGTTTTCAAACTCCACGTCGTCTATCTCGTCGTGCACCGCGTCTATGAGCGTGCCCTCGGCCGTGCCGGAGATGACCCCGCGCCCGGCGATGAGTATGGTGCACAGCACCAGCGCCACAACCAGCAGCATCATAAGCGTGAAGTATATCGTGACGCGGGTCTTTATGCTGAGGAAGCGCATATCATTCCTCCCGCAGTACCCAGCCCACGCCGCGTACCGTGTGTATGAGCTTTTTTTCGCGTCCGGCGTCTATTTTGCGGCGCAGGTAGCTTATGTATACGTCAACGACGTTCGTGCCGCCCTCCCAGTCGTAGCTCCAGACGCTGTTTTCTATGGCCTCGCGGGACAAAACGCTGCCCTTTGAGCGAATAAGGCAGTCCAGAACCGCAAATTCGCGCATGGAAAGCTCAATCTGCTCCCCGCCGCGGGTCACCCTGTGCGCGGCCTCGTCGAGGCTGAGGTCGCCGCAGGTGAAAACGCTGACGGCGGAGCCGGCGCTCCTGCGCGTCATGGCGCGCAGCCGGGCGAGCAGCTCGTCAAAGGAAAAGGGCTTTATAAGATAATCGTTAGCCCCGAGGTCGAGGCCCGCCACGCGGTCGGCCACGGCGTCGCGCGCCGTCAGGAACAGCACCGGGGTGGCGTCGCCGCGCTCGCGCAGCCGCCGCACGGCCGTAAAGCCGTCCATGCGCGGCATCATAACGTCAAAGACGGCCGCGTCATACTCCGCCGCCTCGAGGAAATCAAGCGCCTCCGCGCCGTCGTAGCAGGCGTCTACGGAATACCCCGCCGCCGTCAGCCGCCGCGCTATGATGCGGTTCAGGTCCCGCTCGTCCTCAACAACAAGTATCCGCATGCAATGCACCCCTTCCGAAATTATTCTACCGCAGGAATATTAGAATTCCATTAAGCCGCCGGAGCTGCCGGCATTGCCGGACGGGGGGCCTTCCCAGCGCTGGGAAAGCCCCCCGGAAATGGCGGCAAATATATGCCCGCTGCTCAAAACGCCGCGGCGGCCCCGTCTGCCCTCGGCTCCGTGGCGCCGCAGAGTACGCCGTCCCCGCTGCGCCAGATCACCTGACCGCGGCCGAAGCTTACGCTGTCGCCCCGCGTGAGGCTGTGCCCGAGCGCGCCGAGCTCCGCGGCGGCTCCGGCGGGGTAGTGCTCCTCCAACTCTACGCCGAGCCCGCCCGTCCACTGCCAGCGCGGCGCGGCAAGGGCCTCCGCCGGGTTCATGCCGAGGTCCAGCAGGTTCAGCAGCAGCTGCAGATGCCCCTGCGGCTGCATGAACGCGCCCATTACGCCGAAGGGGCCGACGGGACGGCCGCCCTTTGTGATGAAGCCGGGGATGATCGTGTGATACGGCCGCTTCCCGGCCGCGAGGCAGTTCGGCGAGGCGGGGTCGAGGCTGAAGTTCGCGCCCCGGTTGTGCAGGGCTATGCCAGTGCCGGGGACTACGATGCCGGAGCCGAAGCCCATGTAATTGGACTGTATCCAGCTGACCATATTCCCCTCGGCGTCCGCCGTGCAGAGATAAACCGTGCCGCCGCCATAGGGGCTGCCCGGCTCGGGCAGGCGGGCCCGTGCGCCGATAAGCGCGCGCCGCCCGGCGAGGTATTCCGCGTCCAGCAGCCGCCAGGGCGCAAATTCCATCGCCGCGGGCTCGGCTATGTAGCGCCGCCCGTCCGCGTAAGCGAGCTTCAGCGCCTCTATCGCCCTGTGAGCCGCGGCGGCGCTGCCGTCGTAGGGCTCAAGGCCCGCGAGTATGCCCAGGGCCATAAGCACCACAAGCCCGTGCCCGTTCGGCGGCAGCTCGTGTATGGTATAGCCGCGGTAATCCACGCTCATCGGCTCCGTCCACTCCGGGGAGAAGGCGGCGAGGTCGTCCGCGCGCAGCCAGCCGCCGCACTCGCGGGAGCGCGCGTCTATTTTTCCAGCAAGCGCGCCGCGGTAAAAGCTCTCGCAGCCGGTCTCGGCCAGTTCGCGGAGGGTTTCTGCCAGCTCCGGGAGGCGGACGACGTCCCCCGCCGCGGGGGGCGCGCCGCCCGGCGCAAAGGTGCTGAACCAGGGCCTGAAGGCCTCCTCGTTTTTAAGCGGGGCATAGCGCTCAAAGTCCGCCCGCCACAGCCCGGAGACCACGGGCGAGAGCGGGTAGCCGCCCTCGGCGTACTCGGCCGCGCGCTTAAAGAGCCTGCCGAGGCCCAGCCGCCCGAAGCGCCTGTTCGCCGCGGCCCAGGCGGCGGGGATGCCGGGTACGTTCACGGGGAACCAGCCCTCGCAGGGCATTTCACCGCCGCGGGCGCGCAGCTGCTCCGCATCCGCAAGCGCGGGCGCGGGGCCGGAGCTGTTAAGGCCGTAGAGCCTGCCGTCCATGCAGATGATGGCGAAGGCGTCGCCGCCGGCGCCGTTGCTCGTCGGCTCTACAACGCTCAGAGCAGCCGCCGCGGCAACCGCCGCGTCCACGGCGTTGCCGCCCTCGCGCAGGATCTCAAGCCCGGCCTGCGCGGCGAGGGGCTGGCTGCAGCAGACCATCCCGCCCCGCGCGAGCACGCAGCGCCGCGCAGTGGGGGAGGAGTAGAGGGTCACGTCGAATGGATAGCGCATATTCCGCCTCGCTTTCTTATCTGTCGTCTATCACAAGGCGCAGCACGTCCGGCCTTGAGTAGTGCCCGCAGGGGTCGAACTCCATGCGGCTGGCTGCGACCGCGTCCATGTCCAGCTCGGCGTAGACTATGCCCTCCCTGTCCCAGAGGGGCCCGGCCACATAGTGCCCGTCCGGGCCGATTACGCAGCTCCCGCCGCGGCAGACAAGCTCCGGCAGCCGCTCCACCTCGTCGCGGGAGCGCAGGTCCGCCGGATAGCCCGCGCGGGTGATAATCATGTCGCAGTTGATAAAGTAGCAGCGGCCCTCCAAGGCGATGTGCCTGGCCGTGTCCTGCCACTCGGGGTTGTCGTTGGTGTTCGGCGAGATATACAGCGTCACGCCCTTCTGATAGAGCGCCGCGCGGGCGAGGGGCATATAACTCTCCCAGCAGATGAGCGCGCCCATGTTCCCCCAGGGCGTCTCCGCCACGGGGAAATACGCCCTGTCCGCGTCGCCCCAGACCACGCGCTCCGCCCCGGTGGGCTTGAGCTTGCGGTGGCAGGAGTGCAGCCGGCCCTCCGGCGTGATGATGAGGTTGGAGTTATAGAGCGTCCCCGTGACGGCGTCGCGCTCCGATATCCCGGCGCTCAGCCAGATATGCCGCTCCGCGGCCTTTTTGCAGAGGGCCCCGGTCTCCGGGCCAGGGACCGTGATGGAGTTCGCCGCATAGCGCGCCCAGTCCGGGCGCCTGGACTCGTCGCGCCGCCCCACGGTGAAGCCGAAGCTCAGCCCGTAGGGATAGCCGGGTATGGCGAGCTCCGGGAATACTACCAGCTCCGCGCCGCCGAGCGCGGCCTCGTCCGCAAAGCGCAGCAGCCGCTCGAGCGAGCCCGCCGCGTCAAAGAGCGCGGGCTCAAGCTGCACCACGCCGACTTTAAGCTTTTTTCTCATGTCCCTCATGCTCAGGCCTCCTGATCGCGGATGTATATCGGCCGGACGTTCGGGTCGGCCGTCTCGCGCACCTGCACCTCAAAGCGCGGCAGGTTCTTGAGCATGTTGCTCAGCTTGCCGAAGCCGTAGGTGCGCGGGTCAAAGTCCGGCTGCTTTTTTATAATGAGGTTGCCGAGATTGGAGAGGTCGATGTAGCCGTCGTCGTCCGCAAGGTCGGCCACGGAGTCTGCGATGAGGCAGATGATGTCCTCGGGCACGGGCGGCTTTTCCGGCGCGGCGGGCGCGGCCTTTTTCGCGGCGGATTTGGCGGCGGGCTTCTCGGCGGCCCTGGCGGCGGTTTTCTTCGCCGCGGCAGACTTGGCGGTGGATTTTGCGGCGGCCTTGGCCGGCTTCTTGTACTTGTCGCGTATGACCTCCACGCGGATGAACTTGTCGCAGGCCTGCACGAAGGCCTTGGGCGTTTTTTCCTCGCCTATGCCGATAACATACATCCCGCTCTCGCGCAGGCGTATGGCGAGCGGCGTAAAGTCGCTGTCCGAGCTCACGAGGACAAAGCCGTCGGCCTTGCCGGTGTACAAAATATCCATTGCGTCGATTATCATGGCGCTGTCCGTGGCGTTCTTGCCCGTGGTATAGGCGAACTGCTGCTTCGGCGTTACGGCGTTTTCGAGCAGCGTGTTCTTCCAGGAGGTCAGCCCGTGGCTCGCCCAGTCGCCGTATATGCGTTTTATCATGGGCGTGCCGTATATCGCGATTTCCTCCATAATGCCCTTGAGACAGTCGCGCGGGGCGTTGTCCCCGTCAATCAAAACGGCCAGACGAAGGTTGTCTAAGCTCATGTGCATCACTTTCTTTCCTTGTTATTCCTGTTTACAAACGGCAAACATGCCGAATATTTCCTCAATTTCCCGGCCGTTCACCTCACTGAGCGGGAGAATAAGCCACTCGCCCTTGGCTTCATCCCCCGGCCCGAAGCGCCAGACGCCAAAGCCCTCGACGCTCCTGAAGGCCCCGTCCGGGTTTGTATACACCACGGTGGAGACGAAGTCCTCCGGCGGCGTTTCCGTATAGAACAGCGCAAAAATATACGGCGCGTTCACATAGCTGCTTATGTACGCGCTCTCCGGCGACTGCGCGTCCACATACTCTATCGCCTCGCCGAGGCCGGGGAAGAAGTTCACGTTCCCGGGCTCCCCGAGGGCCTTTACGTATGTGCCGA
>CALWYQ010000122.1 GCA_944385815.1 uncultured Oscillospiraceae bacterium
TCTGCAGCTCGGGGCTGGGCTGGAAGTTGCCGCCGTACTGCCAGGAGTAGTTGCAGGTGACGTCAACGCCGAGCTCCTCGGCAGCGGCGGAAGCGCCCTGCAGGAAGCCGTAGCCGTAACGGCAGCAGGCCGGGTTGGTGCCGCCGCCGCCGCCGGCGAAGCCGAGCTGGGTGAAGCCGTCCTTAACAACGGCGTAGCCGGCGAGGTAGCCGCACTGCTCCTCGCGGAAGTTGATGCCGAGGGTGTTGGCAAAGACTTCGGTGCTGCCGTCGTCGGGATCGGAGCTGACCCTGACGGCGGTGCCGTCGATGAATACGAAGTGGACGTCGGGGAACTCGGCCGCGGCCTTGCGGATGGCGGCCTCCTGCAGGAAGCCGACGCAGACGACGATGGAAGCGCCGTTGTCAACGGCCTGCTTCATGGAGTCGTAGCGGTCGTCATCGGTGGCCTCGCCGCCGTTGGCGGGCTGGTAGTACTTGTAGGAGATGTCGTTCTCATAGGCGTAGGCCTTTACGCCATTCCAGGTGCCCTCATTGAAGGACTTGTCCTTGAGGTCGCCGACGTCGGTGATGAAGGCGATCTCATAGGTGTCGGACTCCATGGTGTCGGGGACGTCGTTGGGGTCGATGGCCTCGGGCTCCTCGGGAGTCTCGGGGGTCTCGGTGCCTTCGGACGGGGCCTCGGTGCCGGGGGCCTCGGTCTCGGGGGCGGGCTCTTCGCCGCAGGCGGCGAGGGCGAACACCATCACGAGAGCGAGAAGCAGAGCAAGAAACTTCTTCATTTCGTATGTATCCTCCGTTTCAAAATGAGATTCGGAATTTGACGCCAGTCAGGCATCATAGGGATTATATCATCTTTCGCCGTATGGTTCAAGTAAAATACGACAATATCCCCTGTTAATTTTCAGTGGACAAATCGTGAACATGCCCGGCCGCCGGGGTCATCCGTCCATTTCGGCGGCGGTGTCGAGGGCTATTTCTATCATGTCGTTCATGCTGCGCTCGCGCTCTTCGGGAGTGAGCTCCTCTGGGCGGTAGATATGGTCGCTTATCGTGCACAGGCAGAGCGCGCGCCTGCCGCAGCGGGCGGCGGTCATGTAGAGGCCGGCGGCCTCCATCTCCACGGCGAGGACGCCCATCTTCTTCCACTGGTCGTGGCCGTCGCAGCCGTCGTTATAAAAGTTGTCCGAGCTCATGACGTTGCCGGCGCGGACGCTTATGCCGCGCGCGGCGGCGCATTTGGCGGCGGTGGTGAGCAGCTTCCAGTCCGCTATGGGCGCAAAGCTGCCCTTGAGGCCGAACTGGTGGGCAAAGTTGGAGTCCGTGCAGGCGCCGAGGGCGCAGACCACGTCGCGCAGCTTCAAATCGTCGGCTATGCCGCCGGCGGAGCCGACGCGGATGATGCTCTCGACGTCATAGTTGTTGTAGAGCTCCCAGCTGTAGATGCCTATGCTGGGGATGCCCATGCCGCTGGCCATGACGGAGACGCGCGCGCCCTTCCAGAGCCCGGTATAGCCCTGTACCCCGCGGACATTGTTGACGAGCACGGGGTCGGCGAGGAAGTTTTCGGCTATGTACTTCGCCCTGAGCGGGTCGCCGGGCATGAGCACGGTCCTTGCAAAATCGCCCTTCGCGGCGCTGTTGTGAGGTGTGGGCATGGTAATTACCTCCGTTATCTGAGATTAAGTATAAGATAACACAGCAAGCGGGAAAAGTAAATTCGCAATCGCCAGAGCGCAGCCGCCGGCTGCTTGACACAAGGCCTGAAAGCGGGTATAATATATGCGGAAAGAGGCCCCGGAGCCTTAGCGACCTGGCCTCGTTTCAAGTAAAGCTGATATCGGTTTATATCCGACAAAAGCCGTCACTTGGCAGAGTGGCGGCTTTTGCGTTTCCTGACGATTATGGTGATGGTGAAATCACCGATATGTATCGTAAGACGCATGAACTCACCTCCTTTCGGAGATGTGCCAAGCCGCTTGCAGTAGCATAGCCCTGGAGCCTCTTCCCCCATTTGCATGGGATTTGATTATATCAAGGCCGGAGATTTCTGCCAATCTTCGGGCTTTTTCTTTTTTAAATTGCATATGCCCCCGCCGTGTGATAAACTTGTCGCAAAGGGGGACTGATTATGGGGAAGGTTATGACCATAGGCATCGCCGGCGGGACAGGCAGCGGCAAGACCACGATTACGCGCCGCCTCCAGCAACGCTTTGCCGACAATGTCAGCGTTATCTATCACGATAACTACTACAAGGCGCACAACGACATGAGCTATGAGGAGCGCTCGCGCCTGAACTATGACTGCCCCGACGCCTTTGACACCGGGCTTATGGTGCGCGACCTCAGGGCGCTCCGCTCGGGGCACAGCGTCCACTGCCCGGTCTACGACTACACGGTGCACAACCGCTCGGACAAGACCGTGCTCGTGAACCCCTCGCCGGTCATAATCGTGGAAGGCATCCTTATATTCCAGGACCCGCAGCTCTGCGAGCTGCTGGACATCAAGATTTTTGTTGACACGGATGCCGACGTGCGCATACTCCGGCGCATAGTTCGCGACGTGCGCGACCGCGGGCGCAGCCTGCAGAGCGTGGTAGACCAGTACCTCACCACGGTCAAGCCCATGCACGAGATGTACGTCGAGCCGAGCAAGCGCAACGCGGACATCATAATACCCGAGGGCGGGCACAACTTAGTTGCCATGGATATGCTCATCGAGCGCATCAACGCCCACGTTTCGGAGGCGGCAAATGGCTAAGCTATACTTCAAATACGGCGCGATGGGCTCGTCGAAGAGCGCCCAGGCGCTTATAACGCAGTTCAACTATGAGGAGCTGGGCATGACGGTCTGGCTCATAAAGCCCAGCGTGGACGACCGCGACGGCGCGGATATGGTAAAAAGCCGCGTCGGCCTCGAGCGGCGCGCGGAGGTGATATACCCGGAGGACGATATCCGCGAGCGCTATGAGGCCGCCGGGCGCTTCGACGTCGTGATTGCCGACGAGGCGCAGTTTTTTACGCCCGCGCAGATAGACGGCCTGCGCGACATGGTGGACGAGCTGAACCTGCCCGTGCTCTGCTTCGGGCTGAGGACGGACTTCCTCACGCACATGTTCCCCGGCTCCCGGCGGCTCATGGAGCTGGCCGACTCGATAACGGAGATAAAAACCGTCTGCGAGTGCGGCGCAAAGGCCACGGTCAACGCCCGCCTCGGCCCCGACGGCAGGATAATAACCGCCGGCGAGCAGGTGTTTCTGGGCGGGGACGACAGCTATGTGGCCATGTGCCACCGCTGCTGGAGGCGAAAGATAAAGGAACAGGAGGCCGTGAGGAAGAAAAATTCCACCTGAGCGCAAATTTTTGCTTGCGTATGGTGTAAAGCTGTGATAGAATACACGTTGCGCCTTGTATCCATGCACGGCATACTCAAGGCAGCCTGATCTGAGGTGAAAGACATGAAGGAAGGCATCCATCCCAAGTACTATAAGACCACTATCCGCTGCGCCTGCGGCAACGTGATAGAGACCGGCTCCACCCGCGAGAACATCACCGTCGAAATCTGCTCCAAGTGCCACCCGTTCTACACCGGCAAGCAGAAGCTCGTTGACACCAGCGGCCGCGTCGATAAGTTCAACAAGAAGTACGGCATCAAGGCCTGAGCGCCGCCGTATTAAAATGGTGGATACAAATTGCCCGGCGGTATACTGCGCCGGGCGATTTTATTTAAACACGCTTCCGGAATTTACAAGAGGGTATTGAGATATTGAACGAGACAGCAAAGAAAAAGGAACGCGCGGCGCTCGCCGGGCTCTCCGCGGCGAGCATGGACATGTCCGAGCGCTCCACGGAGGAGAGCATGGACGAGCTCGCCTCGCTTGTGGAGACGGCCGGCGGCGAGGTCGTGGGCTCCGTGCTGCAGCAGCGCGCCTCGCCCGACCCGCGGAGCTTTATCGGCGGCGGCAAGGCCCTGGAGCTCAGGGAGCTCATCGCGAACGCCGGCTGCGACCTCGCCGTATTCGACAACGAGCTCACGCCCAGCCAGATGCGCGTGCTCTCCGAGGAGCTCGGCGTGCGCGTGCTCGACCGCAGCGGGCTTATACTCGACATCTTCGCCCAGCGGGCGCGCACCCGCGAGGGCAAGCTCCAGGTGGAGCTTGCGCAGTACGAATACCTGCTGCCGCGCCTGACCGGCATGTGGACCCACCTTGTGCGCCAGACGGCCTCGGGTGGCTCCTCGCCCATAGGCACGCGCGGCCCGGGCGAGACCCAGCTTGAAACCGACCGCCGGCACATCCGCCGCCGCATACAGAAGCTGCGCGAGGAGCTTGAGCAGGTGCGCAAGGTGAGAAGCGTCCAGCGCCGCCGCCGCGAGCGCAATGCCATGCCCGTTGTGGCCATCGTGGGCTACACCAACGCGGGCAAGAGCACGCTCCTCAACCAGCTCACGGGCAGCAGCATCGAGGCCAACGACCGCCTTTTCGACACGCTGGACACCACCACCCGCCGCCTCAGGCTCGACGAGGCGCAGGAGGTGCTGCTGTCGGACACCGTCGGCTTTATACGCAAGCTGCCGACCCACCTTGTCGAGGCCTTCAAGGCCACTCTCGAGGAGCTGCAGTACGCGGACGTGCTGCTCCATGTGGCGGATATCACCAGCCCCGACCTCGAGGTGCAGACCGGCGTTGTAGACGGGCTGATAGAGAGGCTCGGCGCCGGGCAGACGCCGCGTATCATGGTCTATAACAAGTGCGACCGCTTTATCGGCGAGCTGCCGCGCGGGGAGAACGTAGTGTGCGTCTCGGCGCGCACCGGCGAGGGCACGCGCGAGCTTGTGGACATGATAGCCGATATACTCGGCCGGCGCTCCCGCCGCGTCCACCTCTCGGTGCCCTACGCCGGGAGCGGCGTGCTCGACACGCTCAGGCGCGAGGGCGCGGTGTCGAACCTCGAATACACAGAGACCGGCGTGGAGCTCGACGCCGTGGTAAAGCCCGAGCTCTGGGGCCTCGTGCGCGGCTATGTAAGCGGCGAGGCCGAATAAGCGCAGCCGTCCCGGCTCATCCCGGGGCGGCTGCGTTATTTTGCCCTTGCTTTTTCCCTGCCGCTGTGCTATGATTGCGGAGTAACATTAAAAATGCTTATGCGAGCATTAATTTTATTCATACAAGGTGGGGGAACATGAACGATACTGTACAGATAATGATAACGATGATATGCTACATGCTGGCCGTCATCGTGATAGGCTTCGCCTTTGCAAGGCGGGCGAACCGCTCCTCGGACGACTACTTCCTTGGCGGCCGCACGCTGGGGCCCTGGGTGACGGCGATGAGTGCCGAGGCCAGCGACATGTCGGGCTGGCTGCTCATGGGCCTGCCGGGCGTGGCGTACTGGTGCGGCGTGGCGGACGCCTCCTGGACGGCGATAGGCCTCGCCATAGGCACCTATGTGAACTGGCTCATAACCAGCAGGCGCCTGCGCCGCTACAGCGAGAAGGCCGGCAACGCGATAACGCTGCCGGAGTTTTTCTCCAACCGCTTCCACGAAAACGGCAAGGTCATAATGACCATAGCCGCGCTCTTCATCCTTATATTCTTTACGGTCTACGCCTCGAGCTGCCTTGTGACCTGCGGCAAGCTCTTTTCCACGCTCTTCGGCTTTGACTATGTGCCGATGATGATAGTCGGCGCGGCCTTTGTCCTGCTGTACACGATAATCGGCGGCTTCCTCGCCGAGAGCGCGAGCGACTTCATGCAGGCCGTGGTCATGATAGTCGCGCTGACCGTGGTTGTGGTTGTCGGCTGCGTCGCCGCCGGCGGCGTGGACGACGTTATTGCGAACGCCAAACAGATCCCCGGCTTCCTCGAGTTCTTCGGCATGGCCACGCCCGTGACCGACGCCTCCGGCGTGCAGGTCGTTGTGGACGGCGTGCCGCAGTTCGGCGAGAGGGCGGGCTACAGCGCGGTCACTATACTCTCCGGCCTCGCCTGGGGCCTCGGCTACTTCGGCATGCCGCAGGTGCTGCTGCGCTTCATGGCCATCAGGCAGGAGCGCGAGCTCACCCGCAGCCGCCGCATCGCCACCGTCTGGGTGCTGATAAGCCTGACCATCGCCGTGTTCATCGGCGTCATGGGCCGCCAGCTCTTCCCGACCGCGCTCTCCACCGCCTCCGAGGCCGAGAACGTGTTCATCGTCCTCTCTACAAGCCTGCTGCCGCCCGTGCTCGCGGGCCTGGTCATGGCCGGCATCCTCGCCGCGACCATAAGCTCCTCGGACAGCTACCTGCTCATAGCGGCGAGCGCCTTCGCCAAGAACATCTACCAGGGCCTCTGGAAGAAGGACGCCACGGACAAACACGTTTTGTGGATAAGCCGCTTCGCCCTGCTCATCATCTGCGTGATTGCCATCTTCATCGCCCTCGACGAGGACAGCGTAATTTTCACGATAGTCTCCTTCGCCTGGGCCGGCTTCGGCGCGACCTTCGGCCCGCTGATGCTCTTCTGCCTCTTCTGGAAGCGCATCAACCGCGCCGGCGCGATCGCCGGCATGGTCGGCGGCGGCGTCATGGTCTTTGTCTGGAACCTGCTTGTGCGCCCGCTCGGCGGCTTCTGGAATATCTATGAGCTGCTGCCCGCCTTTATCTTCTCCTGCCTCTGCATAGTGGTTGTGAGCCTCGCCACAAAGGCCCCGGACAAGGCCGTGACGGACGAGTTTGAAGAAGTAAGGAACGCAAAAGCCGCGTAAACAAAAAGGCTCCGGTCCCCCCGGAGCCTTTTTTAATGCGCTCACTGCGCCGCATTGAGCAGCTTCTGCGATATGCGCAGGCTGACCTCGGCATAATACATCGCCTCCGCGTCTGAGAGCTCGCTTTCGTCTATGGCCTCAAAATCCGCCGTAAGCTCGGCGTATTTCGCAACGAAATCCGCATACTCGCCAAGCATGGAAAGCGTGTCGTCAGATTCGGCGTAGGCCTGCATGAACTCCGCGTAATCGTCAAAGAAGGCCTCATATCTCTCCATGGCCTCGCGGAACTCGGGCCGTATCCCATCGCCGGCGGGCTCTGGCGTGGCTACAGGCTCGGGCTCCGCTGCCGGTTCGGGCGTGACAGCCGGTTCGGGCGCGGGCTGCCCGGACGCCTCCGGCTCAGGCGTGGCCGCGGGCGCTGCCGCGGCCTCCGCCGTGGGTGAGGCGGGAGCCTCCGTTGCGGGCGGCTCGACCCCGCCTCCGCATCCGGTCAGGGAAAGCAGCATAACGGCCAGGATAAGCGCAATTCCTTTTTTCATTACTATAACCTCCCAATTTGTTCTGGGGCGCTGCTTTTCTCAGTATAAACCAAATGCGGCAATTACGCAAGCGCGTATACGCGATTGCGTAATATTTTTTAAAATGCCGCTGAGGTGATATTCATGTCGGTCAAGGATGCGGTGGCGGAGAGGGTCCGTGAGCTCTGCGCCGAGCGCGGGATGAAAACAAACGAGCTGGCCGTGCTTTCCGGCGTTACCCCTTCGACGGTTTACAGCCTGCTCGACCCGCGCCGGAGGGACGTCTCGGTCATCACGATAAAAAAGCTCTGCGACGGGCTTGAGCTGACGCTGGGGGAGTTCTTTTCAACGCCGGAGTTTGACGCCCTCGAGCAGGAGATAAAATAAAAAGCGAAGCCGGACGCTGCTGTCCGGCTTCGCGGTATATTGGCTGCGCTTATCCAGGGAGGCCCAGCCTTTTGGCTATGTAGGGCTCGACCTCGTCGTAGGCTATGCCGAGGGCGGCCGAGAGCTCGCCGTACAGCAGGGTCTCGGCGCGCTTCATAAAGCGGGCGTCTATCTGCCCGAAGCGCCGGCCCGCGCTTTCCGCGGCGCGCTTTTTGGCCCGGATGCTGACCACAAGCCCCGCGATCTCGGCGCAGTCGTGCGAGGCGAGGAGCTGCTGGTAGTGCGCGGCGAGCTGGGTGAAGTTCCGCTCATGCACGCAGGCGGAGCCCATCCCGGGCAGCGCGTCTATGAGCGCCTCGGCCTCGCCGCGGGATATAACCGGGCGCATGAAGGCCTTGCCGTCGACGGGCACCGAGATGGTGCCGCTCTGGTAAAGCGGCTTGAGCTGGTAATACCGCCTCGGCTCTCCGCCGGGCTGCCGCCGCTCCGCCACGCTCACCACCCGGCAGACGCCGGTCCCGCCATAAACGATAAGCTCCCCCTCAGAATACAATAAAAACGCCTCCAAACTGTCTTTCTATACCCATTATACCACAAAATCCGCGCCGCTGTAAGCAAAATTTTCGCGCCGGGCGCTTTTTTGTTTCCAAACGCGCCCGGCTGTGCTATAATATAGCTGCGGGGGAGACCCCGCGCAGAAAACCGGTTTTTCAGGGGGGTCAGTCATGAGTATCAAAATCATAACGGTCAGCAGGCAGTTCGGCTCCGGCGGCAGGACGGTGGCTAAGCTCACCGCGGAAAAATTGGGCTGGCTGTATTACGACAAGGAACTGGTGAAGAAGATAGCCGCCGAAAGCGGCCTCGCCGAGAGCTATATACTCGACAGCGGCGAGTACGCCTGCTCAACAAATTCCTTCCTCTTCAACTGGGCCATGAGCGCCGAGAGCGGGCGCAACCCCGGTATGCTGCCGGTGAGCGACCAGCTCTATATCGTGCAGAACAACATCATACGCGACCTCGCGGAGAAGGGGAGCTGCGTGATTGTCGGCCGCTGCTCAGACTACATCCTGCGCGACCGGGACGACACGCTCAATATCTTCGTCCACGCGGACCAGGAGTTCCGCGCCGACCGCATAGTCCGGCTCTACGGCGAGACCATGGACAAGCCGGCCAAGCGGCTCAAGGAAAAGGACGACAAGCGCCGCACCTACTACCGGCACTACACGGGCCGCATCTGGGGCGCCGCGGAGAATTACGACATCACCCTCGACTCCGGCCGCCTCGGCGTAGAGCACTGCGCCGACATCGTGGCGGACATAGTCGCGGAGCTCAATAAATAAAAACCGGGCGGCATTGCGCCGCCCTTTTTGGAGAGTGAGATATGCGCTGGATTGAAGCTGCGTTCCGCGCCCCGGCCGGGGGGCTCGACGCACTCTGCGACAGGCTCTGCGCCCTCGGGGCGGAGGGCCTTGTGATTGAGGACGAGGCCGACTTCAGGCGGTTCTTAGAGGAGAACCGGCAGTATTGGGACTATGTTGACGAGGAGCTCGCCGAAAAATACAGCGGCGTCTCCCGCGTGAAGGCCTACGTCGCCGACGATGAGGCCGGGCGCGCCGCGCTCGCGCGCTGGACCGAGGCGCTGGGCATCGAGCCCGAGACGCGCACTGTGGCCGACGAGGACTGGGAGAACAACTGGAAGCAGTATTATAAGCCCATACCCATAGGCGAAGGGCTGCTTGTGCTGCCGAAATGGGAGCCGGAGCCGGAGGGGAACCGCCGCGCCGTGCTCAAGCTGGACCCGGGCCTCGCCTTCGGCACCGGCGGCCACGCCACAACGCGCATGTGCCTTGAATTCCTCGAGGGCCTCGCCTTTGAGGGCGCGCGCGTGCTCGACCTTGGCTGCGGCAGCGGCATACTCGGCATCGGCGCTCTGGTCCTCGGCTGCGGGAGCTGCACCGGCTGCGACATAGACCCGAAGAGCCCCGAGGCCGCCGCGGACAACGCCGCGCTCAACGGCATAGGGCCAGAGCGCTACCGCATGTACGTCGGCGACGTCCTTGCCGACGCGCGCCTGCGCGAGAGGCTGGGCGCGGGCTATGACATCGTGCTCGCGAACATCGTCTCCGACGTCATCATCCCCCTCGCGCCCTATGCGTGCGGCTGCGTCGGGCCCGGCGGAGCGTTCATAACAAGCGGGATAATCGAGGGACGCCAGGCCGAGGTGGAGGCCGCGCTGAAGGCGGCCGGATTTGAGATAAGGCGCAGCCTCTGCGAGGAGGGCTGGCACGCCTATCTGTGCGGATAACGAAAGCCGGGGGCCGTGACGGCCCCCGGCTGCGTGAAAGGGGAAAAGCGTGCGCGAGATAAGCTGCCGGCGCGCCGGGCGCGGACTGCGCGCGCCCCGGCTCAGAGCGCGGCTATCAGCGCCGCTGTCAGCAGCGAGGTCTCAAAAAAGCATATTATGGGCATCCCGACGGTAAAGCTCGTGTGCAGGGTCTTGTGCCTGTAGCGGCGCATGGCGAGCATGACGCCCGGCGAGCCGCCGAGCACGGCGGCGAGGAAGAGCGCCGCCTCGGGTATGCGCCGGCGGCCGCGCCTGGCGTGGAGCTTGTCCGCGCGCATGAGCAGGAAGGCGTCGAGGTTTATAACAAAAAGGTAGAGCGCGAGGACGGTGAGCAGCGGCTTCATTTCCCGCGCCCCCTTTTTTTATCCCCGCGCGCCGCGGGCTTTGCCTGCTTCGGGGCCTCGCGCAGCGGCCGCACCAGGCAGCCTTTGCCGAAGCCGATAAGGTCCGTGCGCCCGGCGGCGGTCAGCGCCTCCACGCAGAGGCGGTGGTTGGCCGGGACGGTATACTGCAAAAGCGCGCGCTGCATCGCCTTTTCGTGCCCCGAGCGGGCTGCGTACACGGGAGACATGTCCCGCGGGTCGAGGCCGGTGTAGTACATGCAGGTCGAGAGCGTACCCGGCGTGGGGTAGAAGTCCTGCACCTGCTCAGGCCGGCGGCCCGTGCGGTGAAGGAACTCCGCAAGCGCGACGGCGCTCTGCAGCGTGCTGCCCGGGTGGGAGCTCATAAGGTAGGGCACCACGTACTGCTCCTTGTCAAAGCGGCGGTTGAGCTTTTTGTACTCGTCCATGAAGCGCTCATAGACGTCTATGTGCGGCTTGCCCATATAGTCGAGCACCGAGTCTATGCAGTGCTCGGGCGCGACCTTGAGCTGGCCGGAGATGTGATAGCGCACTAACTCGGAGAAAAAGGCGCGGCTTTTGTCGCAGAGCATGTAGTCATAGCGGATGCCGCTGCGCACAAAGACCTTTTTCACGCCGGGGAGCTTCCTGAGCTTCCGCAGCAGGGCGAGGTAATCCGAGTGGTCGGCGTCCAGGTTCGGGCAGGGCGTGGGCGCAAGGCAGCTCCGGTTCGGGCACATGCCGCTTTTGAGCTGCTTTGCGCAGCTCGGGCGGCGGAAATTCGCGCTCGGCCCGCCGACGTCGGAGACGTAGCCCTTCCAGAGCGGGTGGCGCGTCATGGCCTCCACCTCGCGTATGACGCTCTCGTGGCTGCGGCTTGTCACCATGCGGCCCTGGTGGAAGGCGAGGGCGCAGAAGCTGCACCCGCCGAAGCAGCCGCGGTTGTGTATGACGGAAAAGCGCACCTCGTCTATGGCCGGCACGCCGCCCATGGCCTCGTACATCGGGTGTACCTCGCGGGTGTAGGGCAGCTCGGACACGCGGTCGAGCTCCTCCGTCCCGAGCGGCATGGCGGGCGGGTTCACAACAAGGTACCTGTCCCCGTGCCTCTGCGTGAGGGTCCTGCCGCGGACAGGGTCGTGCTCGGCGTATTCTATGCGCGAGGCCTCGGCGTAGGCCCGTTTGTCCGCGCAGACCTCCTCATAGGAGGGCAGCTCGAGCGCGCCGCGCGGCGGGGCCTTGGCGATATAGGCCGTGCCCGCGATGTCGTGCATGGCGGAGATGTCCCCGCCGGCGCGCAGGCGGCGGGCAATCTCGATGGTCGCGTACTCGCCCATGCCGTAGACGAGCAGGTCCGCCTTCGCGTCGAAGATGACGCTGCGGCGGACCTTGTCCTGCCAGTAGTCGTAGTGCGCAAAGCGCCGCAGGCTCGCCTCGAGCGAGCCGATGACGAGCGGCAGGCCCGGGAAGGCCTCGCGCGCGCGGTTGGCGTAGACGGTGACGGCGCGGTCGGGGCGCAGGCCGGGCTTTTTGCCGGGGGAGTAGAAGTCCTCATGCCGGCGGCGCCGGTAGGCGGTGTAGTGCGCGACCATGCTGTCGAGATTGCCCGCGCCTATCATAACGCCGAGCCGGGGCCGGCCCATGGCCTCAAAGGCGGCCGCGCTGTGCCAGTCCGGCTGGCAGAGCACCGCCACGCGGAAGCCCTCGGCCTCGAGCACGCGGGCGATCACCGCCGTCCCGAAGCTCGGATGGTCTATGTAGGCGTCGCCGCCGACGACAAGGAAGTCGTAGCCGTCCCAGCCGCGCGACGCCATGTCCTCCGCCGAGACGGGGAGGAAAGCCTTTGCGTCTGTCATTCCAGTTCTCCGTAGTACCAGCCGGAGACACCGTTGTGCTTGCAGAGATAGCCCCGGCTTGTGGTTTCAACTATGCTTATCTCGTCGCCCGGGGAGAGGGGCAGGACATAGTCCGTGCAGTCGTTGCATTTTACAACGCCGCTCTCGCCGTAGAGGTATTTTGTGAGTATGTCGAGCTCATAGCCCGTGCGCAGGTGCCGCACGCGGGAGAACTCCTCCCCGCGCTCTAATATCTCCACCTCATTGTCTCCCCAGCGGATATAGGCGCTGCGCTCGCTGCCCTTCTGCGCGGACGCGGCGCGGCGCACGGGGAAGGGGTCGTACCAGGTGCAGGAGAAGTCCTCGCTGCCGTTGTGCGGGATGATGAGCGCGTTTAGCTGCCCGTCGTCCTTGAGAACGCAGCCGCCGTCTATGCTTATGATGCGGCTTTCGCGGTCTATAAGCGGCTTGGCGTCGGTTATGCTCTCGCGGTAGAGCATGACCGGCCAGTGGCCGACTATGACCCATTTTTTGAATTTGCGGCCCTGGTTGAGGAAGTTGTCGTTCTTCATAAGGTGCCAGCCGTCCCAGGAGCGCGGGCTGCCCGTGGGTATGCCGCCGTGGACAAAGACATAGTGCTCCGTCTCTATGAGCTGGGGCATCCGGGCGAGGAACTCAAACTCCGGCGCGAAGGCCGCGCCGAGCCTTTCGCGGAACTCGTCCATGTCAAAATCCGGCCGGAGCTCAAAGCCGACGCGCTCGCACATCTGCGCAAGCAGGCCCGGGCCGTTGCCCATGGCGTTCGACAGCAGATAGTCGCGCACGTACCAGTCCGTGCAGGGCAGGGAGGGGTTTTCGTCGTCGTACCAGTAGTCGCAGTTGCCGAGCACAAAAAGGCAGCGGCGCTCCCTGTCGAGCTGCATGAGGAAGCGCAGGGTGTCGAGGCTCTGCGGGCCCTTCTCCATGGTGTCGCCCACGAATACAAGCGTGTCCTCCGGCCTGAGCGCGAGCTTTTCAATAAGGCCCTTCAGGTAGGGCAGGTTGGCGTGTACGTCGGAGATGGCGATTATCCGCCCCGTGTCCGGCAGAGAGGCCCTTTTAAGCTTGAGCGGGGTTATCATGTTATCTCGCGCTCCATGAGTATCTGGTCGCTCGCGACGCCCTGCTCGCGGCGCAGGTCGCGGAAGCCGTAGCGGTGGTAGAAGGCTATGGCGTGCGTGTTCGTGACCGCGACGTGCAGGCGCACGGCGGAGCGCTTTTTGCCTGAGAAGTAGGCGTCCGCCGCGCCTATGAGCTGGACGCCGAGGCCGTGGCCGCGGAACTCGGGCAGGAGGTAGACAAGGCTTATCCAGCCGCGGTTGAGCTCCTTGCCGCGCTTGGGGTCCAGCTCGAGCACGCCGGCGGGCGTGTCGCCCGAGAGGACCTTGAGCAGGGTGGCCGGGTCCTTGGCCGCGTGGGAGCGCGCGCTCGAGAGATACACGCTGCTCATAAAGCCGGCGTCGCTGCCGTGGGCCACGACCCAGCTGTCCCTGTAGCAGCTTATGTAGAAGTCCGCGTCGTGCCTGCTGCGCGGGTCGAGCGGGGCGAAGCGCAGGCTGGTGGGGTCGTCCTTCTTCGTGTCCCGCCACCACTGCTGCCTTGCGAAGGTGGAGAGCTCGCCGAGGTGGGAGTTGTCGTTATAATACTCCACCTCAAAGCGCCCGCCGCCGTAATGCAGCAGGGACACGGAGGTATTGTCCCCGTGCATCATGGCCTCCGGGTCGCCGGGGTCGATGCCCATGACGCCCATGAGGAAAATTTTTATGCACATCCCGTGCGCGACTATGGCCACGGTGCCGCCGTCGTGGGCGGAGGCTATGCCCTCTATCGCGCGGGTCATGCGCCTGCGGCAGGCCTCAAAGCTCTCGCAGCCGGGAACGGACCACTTTTCCGGGTCGTTATTAAAGTTATACATCTGCTCGGGCCAGTTATAGCTGAGGTTGCCCCAGCTGTCGCCCTCCCAGACGCCCATGTTTATCTCGCGCAGCTCGCGCGTTATGTTCAGGCGCAGGTCCCGCCCGCGGAGTATGGCGCCGGCGGTCTGCCGGGCGCGCTCCAGGTCGCTTGAATATACGGCGTCTATGCGGACGCCGGCGAAGCGGCCGGCCAGCGCGTCCGCCTGCTGAAGGCCGCGCGGCGTGAGCTTGCCGTTCCAGTGCCCCTGAGCGCGGCGGAAAAGGTTGCCCTCGGCCTCCGCGTGGCGTATCAAATATATAGTGGTCATGCTCTCTCCCGTCCTCACAAATATTGACCATTTGGCCGCGGTCATTTATAATGTATGAGTATTTGCTTTTTGCCACTTGCTATTTTACAATATTCCCGCGCAAGAAACAAGTGGCGGGGAGGTCAATGTGAAAGTTATACATCTGATAAGCGGCGGCGACACCGGCGGGGCCAAGACCCACGTCCACTCGCTGCTGCACAGCCTGACGAAGAGCGTGGACGTGACGCTCGTCTGCTTCCGCGAAGGGCCCTTCGCCGAGGAGGCGAGGGCGCTGGGCATAGACACGCGCGTTTTCCCGGGCCGCTTTTTCGCCGCGCTCGGCGAGGTGGAGAGGCTGATACGCGAGAGCGGCTGCGAGCTCATACACAGCCACGGCTCGCGCGGCAACCTCGCCGGCGTGATCCTCGCGCGCAGGACGCGCCTGCCCGTGGTCAGCACCGTACACAGCGACTGGAAGCTCGACTATCTCGGCCGGCCCGCGGCGGCGATGACCTACGGCGTGCTCAACGCCTGGGCCCTGCGCCGCATAAAGTACCACATCGGCGTCTCGGACGCCATGCGCGCGCTGCTCATAGAGCGGGGCTTCCGCCGGAACGACACCTTCGCCATATATAACGGCATAGACTTCACCCGCGAGATACCCGCCGCCGACCGCCGCGCGTTCTATGAGCGCGTGGGCGCACGGATAGCGCCGGGCGACGTCGTGGTGGGCGCGGCGGCGCGTCTCGACCCCGTCAAGGACCTCGCCACGCTTGTGCGCGCCGTGGCCCGGGCGCGGGAGACGAACCCCGCCGTCAAGCTGATAATCGCCGGGGAGGGCCCGGAGCGGCAGCGCCTCCTCGACCTGGCCGGGGAGCTCGGCATGGCGGACGCGCTCACGCTCTGCGGCTGGCTCGACGACATGGACGAGTTCTACGGCTCCATAGACATAAACGCCCTCACCAGCATATCGGAGACCTTCCCCTACGCCATAACCGAGGGCGCGGCGCACCGCCTGCCCACCGTGTCCACCCGCGTGGGCGGCATACCGCGGCTTGTTGTAGACGGCGAGACGGGCTTCCTCGCCGAGGTCGGGGACAGCGCCCTGCTGGGCGAGCGCATAGCCGCACTCGCCGGGGACGCCGCGCTGCGCTCCGCGCTCGGCGGCGCGCTCTTTGAAAAGGCCTCGCGGGAGTATTCGATAGAGGCCACCTGCCGCGAGCAGACGGAGGTATACCGCGAGATACTCGAGCGCGAGGCCAACGGCGGCCGGGCCGGCGTGATAATATGCGGGGCCTACGGGCTCGGCAACGCCGGGGACGAGGCCATATTGGACGCCATCGTCGCCGAAATGCGCGGCATAGACCCGCTCATGCCGCTGACGGTCATGACCCGCGAGCCGGAGGGCGCGTCGGAGCGGCTCGACGTAGAGGCGGTGCACACCTTTGCCTTCCCGCGCTTCCTCGCCATAATGAAGCGCCGCGCGCTCTATATAAACGGCGGCGGCAGCCTTATCCAGGACGTCACCAGCCGCCGCAGCCTCTGGTACTTCCTCTTCACGCTGCGCGCGGCCAAAAAGCGCGGCTGCCGGGTTATGATGTACGGCTGCGGCATCGGCCCCGTAAAGCGCGAGCACGGCGTCGCGCGCACGCGCGAGACGCTCAACTCGAGCGTGGACGTTATAACGCTGCGCGAGCCGGACAGCGTTGAGGAGCTGGCGCGCTTCGGCGTAACGGAGCCGGAGATCATCCTCGCCGCGGACCCCGCGCTGACCCTGCGCGGCGCGGCGCCGCGCAGGGTGGACGCCGTGTTCGCCGGCGCGGGCATAGCGCCGGGCACGCGCTGCGCGGGCTTTGCGTTGCGGAACTGGCCGGGCTTTGAGGAAAAGGCCGCGGCCATAGCGGAGTGCGCGAAATTCGCGTGGAGGGAGCTGGGGCTCCTGCCGGTTTTCATACCGATAAACCACAAAAATGACTCCGACGCCGCGCACGCGGTGACGGAGCTTCTAAGGGATACGCCCTATGTCGAGCTGCCCGGGCCCATGCCCTCGGCGCTGACCATCGGGGCGATAGGCCGGATGGAGATAGTCGTCTCCATGCGGCTGCACGGGCTTATTTTCGCCGCCGGCCAGGGCAGGCCGGTGGTCGGGGTCAGCTACGACCCCAAGGTCACGGCGTTTTTGAAATGCATCGGCGCGGAGTGTACGGAGCTCGGCGAGGTGACGGCGGAGGGGCTTTGCAGCCTCGCCGCGCGCGCCGCCGAGCGCGCAAAGGACACCGAGGCGCTGCAGGAGAGCGTAAAGCGCCTGCGCGCGCTCGAGGAGCGCAACTCGCTCGCCGCCGCGCGGCTTTTGGGTAAGGAGGTACAACATGGTTAAGGCTGCCGCAGTAGTTACCGGCCCGGGGCGAGAGCTTCAGAGCCTCATAGACGGGATGTACTTCGGCGAGATCCCGGACTTCGCCCTGACGGCCGTTATCGGCGCGGAGACGGACAGCCCCGTTATGAACCGGGCTCGCGGCGCGGGGATCGCCGTGAACAAGGTAGACCCCCGGCTTTTCCCCGGCGCGCCGAGCTACACCCGCGCGCTTACCGCGCTGCTGGCCGATCTGGACGTGGACGCCGTCATCCTTGCGGACGTCTCGCCGGAGCCGGCCGAGCCGCTTTTCCGGGCCTTTGCCGGGCGCTGCCTGCGCCTTAAATACTGCGGGGCCGAGGCCGAGGTCAGCCTGCTCGACGCGGACGGCAGCGAGGCCCGCCGCCTCGGCCGCGCCCCGGCGGAGGAGGCCGCCGAGCTCCTGACCGCCTCGGTAAAGCTGTACATGAAGGGCTGCCACCGCTGAATCAGCCGCGGCTCAGCTTTTCGCGGGTCTCCCGGTTGGAGAGCTCGCGCAGTCCGGCGAGGAAGGGGAAGGGCGCGCAGTCCTCAACGCCGTAGCTGAGGTTCAGCTCGCGCTCTAAGTCGAGCCAGGTGTCCAGCGGGGCCTCGTTGTGCTGTATGACGGCCTCGAGCCGGTCGAGGGCCTTATAGAACCTGGCCTCCGGCGTCTCGCGCGCCTCCATCTCGGCGTACAGCGCCTCGAGCGCGGGCCGGGCGGAGGGCAGCTTCGCCGTGAGGGCGTGGATCGCCCCCAGCTCGGCCTCCTCGTCGGTTTCGGTCTTGAGGAAGCTCGGTATGTCGCCGGTCACGGCCTCGCCCCAGTCGTGAATGAGGCACATTTTTATGACCCTCGCCATGTCGAGCTCCGGGAACTCGCCCTCCAAAAGCAGGGCCATGCAGGCCAGGCGGCAGGTGTGCTCGGCTACGGACTCATGGCGGCCCGTGTGCGTCCAGCTGTGGCGGGTGTTGCATTTGAGGTTTTCCAGTATGTGCAGGAAGGCCATAAATTCTTCAGGCTTCACGCTATCAGCTCCTTATCGGGCAACATGATATCACAATTCGACCATATTTTCAACTTTCGGGAGGGAAAGGATGCTCAGACTCTATAACGGGCTCGTCATGCCCATGACCTCCGGCTGCGAAGCGTCGCCCGGCGAGGTCTGGACGGAGGGGGACAGGATAGTCCACGCCGGCCCCGTGAGCGGGGAGACGCCGGCCTTCGAGCGGGAGATAGACCTGCGCGGCGGCCTTGTCATGCCGGGCTTTAAAAACGCGCACACGCACTCGGCCATGACCTTCCTGCGCTCCTTCGCGGACGACCTGCCGCTGCAAAGCTGGCTCTTCGACAAGGTGTTCCCCTTAGAGGACAGGCTCACGCCCGAGGCCGTCTACGCCTTCACGCGCCTCGCCATACTCGAGTACCTTGCCGGCGGCACGACCGCGAGCTTTGACATGTACTTCCACCGCGAGGCCTACGCCGCGGCCAACCTGGACTCCGGCTTCCGCACCGTGATATGCGGCGCGCTCTCCTCCGGCGACAGCCTGAGCATTGCCGCGGACGACTACGCGCGCTTCAACTCCATGGGCCCGCTTGTGGGCTACCGCTTCGGCGTCCACGCCGAATACACCGCCGATGAGGCGCTGCTGCGCGGCATGGGCGAGCTTGTGCGCCAGTACCGCGCGCCCTTCTGGTCGCACAACAGCGAGACCCGAGGCGAGGCTGAGGGCAGCCGCGAGCGGCACGGCATGAGCCCCACGGCGTACTTCGACTCCCTCGGCCTCTATGACTACGGCGGCGGCGGCTTCCACTGCGTACACCTTGACCCGGGCGACTTCGACATCTTCGCCGGGCGCGGGCTGTGGGCCGTGACCTGCCCGGCGAGCAACGCCAAGCTTGCGAGCGGCGTCGCCCCGCTCGGCGGCTTTGCACAGCGCGGCATACACCTCGCCGTCGGCACCGACGGCCCCGCGAGCAACAACGCCCTCGACATGTTCCGCGAGATGTACCTCGCCTGCGTGCTGCAAAAGCTTGCCTCCGGCGACGCCGCGGCCTGCCCGGCCGAGGGGATGCTCCTTGCGGCCTGCTCCGGCGGCGCGCTCGCCATGGGGCTTGACGACTGCGACTGCCTCGCCCCCGGCAAGGCCGCCGACCTCACGGTCATAGACCTCGACCGGCCCAATATGCGCCCGAGGCACGATATCGCCAAGAACCTTGTCTACTCCGGCACGCGCGACTGCGTGCGCCTCACGATGGTCGCCGGGCGCGTGCTCTATGAGGACGGGGAGTTCCACGTCGGCGAGGATGTTGAAAAAATATATGCAGAAGCTGAAAAATATACAAAGGAGATATGCGACACATGACTCTTGAGGAGCGTATAAGCGAATGGATGGACGCGCACGAGGCCGAGCTTGTGCGGGATATTTCCCGCCTTGTCGCGATACCGAGCGTAAAGGGCGAGGCCGCGCCCGGGGCGCCCTTCGGCGTTGAATGCCGCCGGGCCCTTGACGAGATGACGGCCCTCTGCGGCGAGTACGGCTTTGCCACCGCGATTTACGGCGGAGCGGCCGGGAGCGCGGATTACAACGAAAAGCCCGCCGCGCTGGACATCCTGGGCCACCTCGACGTGGTCGGCGCGGGCGAGGGCTGGGACACCGAGCCCTATGCCGCGACGCTGGGCGCGGACGGCTGCCTCTATGGCCGCGGCGTGGACGACGACAAGGGCTCCGTCATAATGGCGCTCTACGGAATGCGCTGCCTGAAGGAGCTCGGGCTTGAGTTAGCGGGCGGCTGCCGGCTTATCTACGGCACGGACGAGGAGAGCGGCTCGGCGGACCTGCCGTATTATTATGCGTCCAACGCGCCGGCGCCGAACACCTTCACACCCGACACCGGCTTCCCCGTTTTCAACACCGAGAAGGGGCGCTACTGCGTTAAAATAACGCGCGGCCATGCGGCGGACGCCGACGCCGGCGCGCGCATTATCTCCGCCTCCGGTGGCTTCCGCGCGAACGTCGTGCCCGGCGACGCCGGGGCCCTGCTCGCCGGGATCACGGCCGGCGAGGTGCTCGCACTTGCCTCAGGCAGGGCCGCCGCGCTCGGCGTCGAGCTCAGCGCCGCGGACACGCCCGAGGGCTGCCGCGTCGCGGTGCACGGCCGCCAGGCCCACGCGGCCGAGCCCTGGACGGGCTGCAACGCCGTCACCGCCCTGCTCGAGCTGCTCGCCGCGCTCCCACTCGGCGGGGCCGCGCATGAGGACGCCGCCGCGCTTTCGCGATTTTTCCCGCACGGCGGCTGGCTGGGCGAGGCGCTCGGCATAGCGCAGGAGGACGAGGTCTCGGGCCCGCTGACCATATCGGCGAACGTCCTTTCGATAGACGGGAGCGGCTGCACGCTCGAGTGCGACGCGCGCGTCCCGCTCTGCGCCAATGAGGAAAACTGCCGCGGCAGGCTTGTCGCGGCGCTCGCGGAGGCCGGCTTCATGGCCGATGGCGAGATGAGCCCGGGGCACCACACCCCCGGCGACGGCGAATTTGTCCGCACGCTCCTGGCCTGCTATGAGCACTACACCGGCCTCCCCGGCGAGTGCGTCGCCACGGGCGGCGGCACCTATGTCCACGACATCCCCGGCGGCGTCGGCTTCGGCGCCTACCTGCCGGGATTCGACACCCGGCTGCACGGGGCAAACGAGCGTATCCGCGTCTCCGACGCGCTTACGGCCGGCAAGATTTTCGCGCTGGCTATAGCAAGAATCTGCAAAATCAAGGAGGACAACTAAGATGGTAACCAGGAATTCCGCCCGCGAGGTCTCCGTCGCGGAGCATATGTACGGCGGCGAGGGCGCTCTCACCAAGAAGCCCATCATGGACCCCGCGCTCATGTACGGCAGCAGCCGCATGTTCATCCAGGGCCGCCTCGAGGCCGGCTCCGAGATAGGCTGGCACATCCACAAGGGCGACGGCGAGGTCTACGTCATCCTCTCCGGCGAGGGCGAGTTCAACGACAACGGCACGGTCACCACCGTTTCCGCCGGCGACGTGACTTGGACGCCCGACGGCGAGGGCCACAGCCTCAAGTGCCTGAGCGACAGCCTTGAATTCATCGCGCTTGTGATATACAACAAATGAGCGACGCGCTCTCGACGAGCTTCCGGCAGCTTTATGAGGGGATAAAGCTCCGCTTTTACCGCGAAATATTCTGCGCCGCGCACGACGGCTCGACCGGGCTTTCGGCCGTCGAGGCCTTTTCCCTCGAGGTCATAGACCAGCTGGGCCGCCCGACGGTAGGGCAGTTCGCCGAGTTTCTGAACATTTCACGCTCCAACGCCACGTATAAGGTGACGAACCTGGTGCGCCTCGGCTACCTTGAAAAGGAGCGCTCCGGCCCGGACAAGCGCGAGTATTACCTTGTGCTTACGGAAAAATACCGCAGGCAGGCGGCGCTGCTCGACGACTATGTGGACGGGCTCATAGAGCGCATACGCCGCCGCTTCACCGTTGCGGAGACGGCGGAATTTGCGCGGATGCTCTCGGCCATCGCGTCGGAGCTGCTGCCCGAGGAGGATTAAGCTTGCGCCGGCGCGGGAAAAGTGCTATCATGCAGCTGTGAGAAGAGAGCCTGGGGAATAATCAGGCAAGGAAGGTCAGCAAATGAGAGACTATAAGGCAGAATTTGAAGGGCGGGTGGCCTTCATCCGCGAGCGGCTCGCCGAATCGCACTGCACGGGCATAGTTTTCGGCAACTCCGGCGGCAAGGACAGCGCCCTTGTCGGCATACTGTGCAAGGCCGCCTGCGAGAACACGCTCGGCGTGATAATGCCCTGCTCGAGCGCCCGGAATTACGGCATGGACCGCGACGACGGGCTCGAGGTCGCGGAGCGCTTTAATATCGAAACGCGCACGGTGGACCTCACGCCGGTGAGGGCCGCGGAGCTTGCCGCGCTCGAGGGCGTGACGGAGCTCACGGACATGGCCGTCGCGAACATCGCGCCGCGCCTTCGCATGGTGACGCTTTACGCCATAGCCCACGCGGAAAACCGCCTGGTCGCCGGCACGGGCAACGCCAGCGAGGCCTATGTGGGCTACTTCACCAAATGGGGCGACGGCGCGCACGACTTCAACCCCATATCCGACCTGAGCGTCACGGAGATATACGAGTTCCTCGAATACCTCCACGCCCCGCGCTCCGTAATCGAAAAGGCGCCGAGCGCCGGCCTCTTTGAGGGCCAGACCGACGAGGCCGAGATGGGCGTCAGCTACGCCGCCATCGACGACTACATCGCCGGCAGGCCGGTAGGCGACCGCGAACGCGCCGTGATAGAGCGTATGCACCGCGCAAGCGAGCACAAAAGGCAGCCCATAGCAAAATACAGGCCCTGAAAGGCGCAAAACGCCCGCCGGATGATCCCGGCGGGCGTTATTCTGCTTATTCGACGCCGTACCCGGCGCCGTTCCAGAGCGTGAAGCTCTCGAGCATGGCGGCGGCCGCGGCGGGCTCGGTGGCCGTGTATTCGTTCGCCGCCACGGCGGACTCGCTGTAGCGCGCGGTTATGAGGAAGTATTCGCCGTCCTCCAACTCGACTATGCGGCGCAGCTCGGTGTATTCCCCATCCGTATGGCTCCCGGCCTCCGGGCGCTCAAAGCGGCTGTCGCGCTTTTCCACCATGACATAGCTGCCGGTGTCGTAGGCGGAGCGGAACGCATGGCTCTCATGGCTGCTCAGCGGGCTCCCGCCGTACGCCCACAGGCCGACGGGCACGTAAATGTACCAGCCCTCGCCGTCGAAGCGCTTGGCGTTGAATATGCCGGCGACCTCGCCTCCGGCGCTTATTTCCTCCGTCATGTCCGTTATATAGAGCGGGTACTCGTCCTCAAGGCCCTCGTGCCTGAGATACATGTCCCAGAGGTACTGGCCGTAGCCGTCGTAGTTCATAAGGCCCTCGTTGAGCCACTCGTCGGCGACGGGCTCATAGCTGCCGTCCGGATACCGCAGCAGGCAGGCGAGGCGCTCGCCGTCAAAGCAGAACCAGTCCCCGTCGCGCATGTTGCCGCCGGCGAGCATGACCTCGTCGGGGTCGATGTCGAGGCTGTACCAGCGCTTATAGCTCCAGCCCTCCAGGACGCCCTCCGGGTCGAGGCCGCTTATCTCGCAGACCTTCACCGGCTCCGTCACGCGGCTCGCGGTGACGGCGGCGTCCACAACGCCGTCCGCGGTGCCGACCGAGGTCTCCGTCATCCCGGCTGCGGCGGCCTCGGCGTATTCCGCGGCTGAGGCGTATTCTCCGGCCGGGCCGGCCGCCCTCGGGCCGGGCGTGTCCTCCGCGGCCGGGGCGGGGTTTGCCGCGCAGCCGGCGATTACGGCCAGCGCGCCGAGCGCGGCGAGTATGGTGACGTATTTTTTATGCTTTTTCATCATGGCAACTCCTTTTATCCTCCGCGCCGCGTCCTCGCCGAAGGCGAGGGTTATGGCGGGCGCGTGATGTCCGGCGGCCATATTGAGCAGCGTCTGCGCGTAATCGGCCCGGGAAGCCTCGCCGAGCGAGCGGAGCGCGGCCTCGTCGCAGCTGGCCTCCATGTCCCGCATGGCGAGACGCCAGGCCAGCCATACGAGGGGGTTGAACCAGTGCA
The DNA here is from genome assembly GCA_944385815.1 of uncultured Oscillospiraceae bacterium. Taxonomy (GTDB): domain Bacteria; phylum Bacillota; class Clostridia; order Oscillospirales; family Oscillospiraceae; genus Scatomorpha. Next base: position 23,412 of record CALWYQ010000122.1, read on the forward strand.
GGCAGAGCGCGAGGGCGGCGAGAGGCTTTATGATGAGGTCCCCGCGCCGTATATGGCAGCGCTCATGCGCGAGCACGCAGCTGCGCTCAACCTCCGTCAGCCCGGCGGGGAGATAGATCCTGGGCGCGAGCACGCCCACCGCAAAGGCCGTGTTCAGGCAGGGGAGCTCATATACGCGCGGCCCTATGCGCTTTGCGCCGCGCAGGTCGAGCCGCAGGCGGATGTAGTTCATAAGCGTGAAGCCCATGAGCAGCGCCGCCTCCGCAACGTATATAAGCGCGAGCAGCTCGAGCACCCAGCCGAAATCCGCCCCGCCGGCCGCCTCCGTCACGGCCTCGGGCACCGCGGTGGCCGCACCCTCGGCGCCCGCGCCAGCGGCGGCCTCGGGCAGGGGTACCAGCTCGATAACGCTTACCGCGCCGGCCAGAGCGCCCTCCCGCGCCGGGGCAAAGCGCAGCAGCGAGAGCGCCGAGCTCAGCGACACCGGGCAGAGCAGGCGGAAGAGCACCGCCGCCCAGAGCGCATAGCTGCACCACCTGGGCGCCCTTTTAAGGAGCAGCCGCGCCAGAAGCACGACCAGTATCACCGCCGAGGCCGTCAGGCTCATGTTGAGCAGCCTCGGCAGGAAGCTTTCCGTCAGGAAGAGAAGCATGCCCTCACCCCCGCATTTTGTCTATGAGCCGCTGAAGCTCGTCGATTTCCCCGCTGCTGAGCTTTTTCCGCTCGGTGAACGCCGTCACAAAGGCCGGCAGCGAGCCGGAAAAGCTCTCCTCTACAAAGCGCTCGCTGCGCTCGGCGTAATAGTCCCGGCGCGAGACCAGCGCGCGAACGGTGCCGTTCTCGTTTGAAAACAGCCCCCGCGCCGCGAGGCGCTTGAGCACGGTGTAGGTCGTGGACTTCTTCCAGCCCAGCTCCTGCTCCGCGCGGCGCACAAGCTCCGTGGAGCTCACCGGCTCGCTCTCCCAGATGATATCCGCAAACCGCGCCTCCATGGCGCCAAGTCCGTTATCAGCCATCGTGTATACCTCCCGGAAGGTCTACAGTCTGTAGACTGCAATTACAGTCTACAACATGTAGACCGAATTGTCAAGGCCTGCGGCAAAAAAATTTCCGCCGTGCTTGACACCGGAACAAGGGGATGTTAACATTAATACCGCCAAGACATGCCGGTGTGGTGGAACTGGCAGACACCTGGGACTTAAAATCCCATATCCGTTAAGGATGTACGGGTTCGAACCCCGTCACCGGCACCACGTCGGAACAAACTGCGCTCCACTGCGTCCCCCGGCTCTGCCGGGGGACATTCGTTCCGCTCCGTTTGTTCCTCCTTTTCAAAACCGCAACCGCTGCGCTGGGTTGCGGTTTTGTTTTTTGGGGGGCGCGGGGGGCTTGCTGCGCCCCGCTGTGCCCCGCGGCTTCGCCGCGGGACATGCGCTGCGCTCCGTTTGTTCCTCCTTTTCAAAACCGCAACCGCTGCGCTGGGTTGCGGTTTTGTTTTTTGGGGGGCGCGGGGGGCTT
>CALWYQ010000123.1 GCA_944385815.1 uncultured Oscillospiraceae bacterium
CCTCCGGCGAGCCCAAGGTCACCGATATAGTCCCCGCCGAGGGCGTGAGCGAGACGGAGCTCATGGAGCTCGCCCTCGCGCTCGAGCAGAAGAGCGAGCACCCGCTCGCCCGCGCCATCATGCAGCGCGGCGAGGAGCTGGGCATGAAGGCCCCCGAGGTCAGCTCCTTCGAGGCCCTGCCCGGCAACGGCGTCATAGCCACCATGGGCGGCCGTGACCTCGCCACCGGCAACCACAAGTTCATAGTCACCAAGGCCAGCGTCTCCGATAAGATGCGCGAGGCCGCCGAGGCCCTCGCCGAGCAGGGCAAGACCCCGCTCTACTTCGCCGCCGGCGGCAAGCTGGCCGGCATCATCGCCGTGGCCGACGTCATCAAGGAGGACAGCCCCCGCGCCGTCCGCGAGCTCCAGAACATGGGCATCCGCGTGGTCATGCTCACCGGCGACAACGAGCGCACCGCGAAGGCTATCGGCGCCCAGGCCGGCGTCGACGAGGTCATCGCCGGCGTCCTGCCCGACGGCAAGGAGAGCGTTATCCGCAAGCTCATGAAGCAGGGCAAGGTCGCCATGGTCGGCGACGGCATCAACGACGCGCCCGCCCTCACCCGCGCCGACATCGGCATCGCGATAGGCGCCGGCACCGACGTCGCAATCGACGCCGCGGACGTCGTCCTCATGAAGAGCCAGCTCTCCGACGTCCCCGCCGCTATCCGTATGTCCCGCGCCACGCTGAGGAACATACACGAGAACCTGTTCTGGGCCTTCTTCTACAACACGATAGGCATCCCCATCGCCGCAGGCTGCCTGGTCTGGGCGAACATCACGCTCAACCCGATGATAGGCGCCGCCGCGATGAGCCTGAGCTCCTTCTGCGTCGTTACCAACGCGCTGAGGCTCAACCTCTTCAAGATGTACGACGCGAGCAAGGATAAGCCGCGCAAGCACAAGGCCGCCCCCGCCGCCCCGGCCGAGGACGATACCATGACCGTCACCATGCACATAGACGGCATGATGTGCGGCCACTGCGAGAACACCGTCAAGACCGCGCTCGAGGCCGTTGAGGGCGTCGAGGAGGTCAGGGCCGACGCCAAGGCCGGCACCGCCGTCATCGTCATGGAGCCCGGCGCCGACGAGCAGGCCATGCGCGACGCGGTCACCAAGGCCGGCTACGTATTCGTCGGCTTCGGCGACAAGCGCCCGGACGCCTGCCCGATAGGCGGCGCCGCCGAGCGCGCCATGAAGGTGGACGGCATGATGTGCGGCCACTGCGAAAACGCCGTAAAGACCGCCCTTGAGGAGATCGACGGCATCCTCTCCGCCCGCGCGAACGCCAAGGACGGCAGCGTGGTCATCACTGCCGAGCCGAAGGTCAAGGACGAGGATATCAAGGCCGCCATTGCCAAGGCCGGCTACGTGTTCCTGAACTTCGTCGGCGAAGAGCCTGCCGCCTCCTGCGAGGCGGGCACGGTCACTAAGACCATGAAGATAGAGGGTATGATGTGCGAGCACTGCGAGCGCGCGGTGAATACCGCCGTCGAGGCCGTCGAGGGCGTCACCGGCTGCAAGGCCGACGCCAAGGCCGGCACCGCCGTCATTACCATGAAGCCCGGCACGGACGAGGAGGCCCTCTCCAAGGCCGTCACCGGCGCAGGCTATGTTGTGCTCGGCCTCGAGTAATCGGGCGCCTTGCAATAAATCTCACTCCAGGAGGGAAACCAGCATGAAGAAGCTTATGAAGGTTGAAGGCATGCACTGCGGCGGCTGCTCCGGCCGTCTCAAGAGGACTCTCGAGGCCATGCCCGGCGTGCAGAGCGCCGAGGCCAGCCACGAGGACGCCACCGCGTCCGTCGTCTGCGACGCCACCGTCACCGACGAGGCCCTCAAGGCCGCCGTCGAGGGTGCGAACTTCAAGTTCGTCTCCGTCGAGACCGTTGAATAAGCAGTAATTTTAAACAAAAAGCGCCCCGGCGGGGCGCTTTTTGTTTTGCATCCGCGGCACGGCGTGCCGATAGGGAAATATGGTTGACGGCGCGGCCTCGGGAGGTTAAAATATAGCTATGGAAGCTTTACGCATACCGGCGGGGGCACGGCTCGCCCACGCCTATATAGTCGCGAGCCCGAACGAGGCGGAGCGCGCCGCGCTGGCGGACGCCCTTGCCGCCGCGCTGCTGTGCGAGGCCGGGGACGGTGAGAAGCCCTGCGGGCGTTGCCGCGCCTGCCGCAAGACGCGCGAGGGCATACACCCCGACCTTGTAAGGGTAACGCCGGGGCTGGACGCCCAGGGGCGCAAAAAGCGCGAAATGACCGTGGACGTGATACGCGCCGTCGCCGGGACGGCGGCCGTGGTGCCGAACGAGGGCAGGGTGAAGGTCTATGTCGTCGAGGATGCGGACACTATGAACCCACAGGCCCAGAACGCCTTCCTGAAGCTGTTGGAGGAGCCGCCGGAGAGCGCGGCCTTCGTGCTCTGCGCCGCAAATCCCGCGCTGCTGCTGCCAACCGTGCGCTCGCGCTGCGAGACGCTGCGCGTCAATTCCGACGCCGCCGAGGGCGAGGAGGCCGCGCAGGACGCCGCCGCGCTGCTCGGGTGCATAGCCTCCGGCAGCCGGGCAAAGCTTCTTGAGTGGTGCTGCGCCAACGAGAATATGGACTCGCGCCGCTGCGCCGCCATGCTCCGCGCCTCGCGGGAGGCCCTCGCCGACGTCCTGCGCGGCCGGGGTAAAATCAGGCTTGCGCGCGGGGACTGCGCCGCGCTCGATGCGCTCTTTGCGCGCGGCTGCGAATATCTAAGGCTCAATGTGAGCGTTAAAAGCGTGCTCGGCCTCATCGCCGTGGACGCCATAGCGCAAAAGAAATGAGGAATTGATTTTGTACGAGGACAGCAATGTCACGGAGGTAGTCTCCGTAAAATTCAAGGGCCGGGGCAAGGCCTATTACTTTGACGCGAACGGCGTCAGCGTAAGCAAGGGCGACGACGTTGTTGTTGAGACGAGCAAGGGCCTCGAGTACGCAACCTGCGTCGAGGGGAACCATTTTGTCTCAAACGAAAAGGTCATCCCGCCGATACGCCCCGTCATCCGCGTCGCCACGGAGAGCGACAGGCGCATACAGGCGCTCAACCGCGGCCGGGAGAGCGAGGCGCTCGCCATCTGCCGCCGCAAGGTCGCCGAGCACGGGCTGGACATGAAGCTTGTCGATGTGGAGATAAGCTTTGAGGGCAACAAGATAACCTTTTACTTTACAAGCGACGGCCGCGTGGACTTCCGCGAGCTGGTCAAGGACCTTGCCGGCGTGTTCCGCAGCCGCATAGAGCTCAGGCAGATCGGCGTGCGCGACGAGGCCAAGATTTTGGGCGGCCTCGGCATGTGCGGCCGGCCCTTCTGCTGCAGCCAGTTCCTGACGGATTTTCAGCCCGTCAGCACCAAGATGGCAAAGACGCAGTCGCTTTCGCTCAACCCGACCAAGATCTCCGGCGTGTGCGGCCGCCTGATGTGCTGCCTGCGCTATGAGGAGGAGGCCTATGAGGGCCTTGTAAAGAGCCTGCCCAAGGTCAACGCCTATGTAGAGACCCCGGCCGGCTTCGGCTCCGTCACGCAGGTCAGCCTGCTGCGCGGTATCGTAAAGGTCAGGCTGGACGGCGACGGCGAGGCCGTTATAAAGAGCTATAGCGGCGACGAGATCGCCGTAGTCCCGGGCGGCAGGCCAAAAAACGGGGAGGCCCCCGTGCATGTGCTCAAGCCGCGCCCCGTCCCCGCGGAGAGCGAGGAGCCCGGCGAGGCGGAGGCAATGGAGGCCGCCGAACGCCCGGCGGAGGCGGACGTGCCCGCGGCCCAGCCTGCGCGCACCACGCCGGTGCGGCGGAAGAACGGCCACCGCGGCGGCCGGGGCCAGAAGCCCGAGCACCAGGAGCGCCGCGAGCATCAGGAAAGGAGCGCCGAGCGCCCCGAGCGCGGCGGCAGGGAGGAGCGCCAGAGCCGCCCGCCCAAGGGCGAGCCGCGCCGCGACGAAAAGCAGCGCCGCAGCTCCGGCCAGCCAAGACGCCAGAACCAGGCGCGCCGCCGCCCGCACCGCCCCAAGTCCAACGAAGCCCCCGGCGAGGGCTGAAATAAGCCGCGCCCCGGTTTGTGCTAAAGCACGGACCGGGGCGCTTTTTAATATGCGAGGTATTCGTCCCCGAACGACAGGAGCTCAGCGAGGAGGGCGATGAATTCGCTGTTGGTGGGCCTGCGCTTTGCCGGGAAGAGCTCGGCCATGCGCTCCGTCGGCTCGGAGTGGGCCGCCGTCACAGCGTTGCGTATGGAGCGCTCGACCTGGCTGCCCGTCGCACCGAACCTCGCCGCGACCTCGGGATAGAGCCGCGTCGTGACCGCGCGCACATAGCCTCCGTCCTGCAGCACAAGCCGCACCGCCTCGCGCAGATATCGGTAGCCCTTGAAGTTTACCGGCACGCCGAGCTCGCGCAGCAGCGCGGAGATAACCGCGTCAAGGCTCCGGAAGCGGCGCTGTGCGCGCCTCGGCAGCGCGCTCAGCACGGCGGCAAGCGCGCCGTCCGCAAGCGGGGCCGTGAGCACATGGTCCACCCCGAGCCGGGTACACTCTTCGCAGACATCGCGGCTCAAAAAGCCGCAGATGAGCATGGTCCTGAGCCCGGGGCAGGCATCGCGCGCGAGGCGGACGAGTGCGAGGCCGTCGAGGGAGGGGAGGAGCAGGGAACAGACGAGGACGGACGGTTTTTCGCGGCGGACGGCGGCGAGGGCTTCGAGGCCGTCGGACGCGGCGGCGGCGATGGTGAAGCCGGCGGCGCAGGCCTCGCGCGCGAGACGTCTGAGGGACGCGGTATCCGCGTCGGCAATTACAACAGC
>CALWYQ010000124.1 GCA_944385815.1 uncultured Oscillospiraceae bacterium
GCGTCGCACAGAAGGTCGTGTACGATGCGTTTGACATTATAAAGGAAAAGAGCGGCAAGGAGCCGCTCGAGGCGTTCACCGAGGCCATGAACAACATCATGCCCAGCCTGGAGGTCAAGGCCCGCCGTGTCGGCGGCGCGACCTATCAGGTGCCTATCGAGGTCCGCCCGGCCCGCCGCCAGACCCTCGGCCTGCGCTGGCTGACCATGTTCGCCCGCAAGCGCGGCGAAAAGACCATGAAGGAGCGCCTTGCCGGCGAGATCATGGACGCCTGCAACGGCACCGGCGCCGCCGTAAAGCGCCGTGAGGATACGCACAAGATGGCCGAGAGCAACAAGGCCTTCGCGCACTTCAGGTGGTAAGAGAGCAGAGAGTAGAGAAGTAAGGAGTAGGAGCAGTCTTTATGCCCAGAGAGTATTCACTGGAGAACACAAGAAACATCGGAATAATGGCCCACATAGACGCGGGCAAGACCACGACAACCGAGAGAATCCTTTTCTATACCGGCGTTAACTACAAGCTGGGTGAGGTTCACGAGGGCAACGCCACGATGGACTGGATGGAGCAGGAGCAGGAGCGAGGCATAACCATTACCTCCGCCGCCACCACCTGCCACTGGCGCGACTGCCGGCTGAACATCATCGACACCCCGGGCCACGTCGACTGCACCGTTGAGGACGAGCGCAGCCTGCGCGTGCTCGACGGCAGCGTGACGGTGCTCTGCGCCAAGGGCAGCGTCGAGCCCCAGAGCGAGACCGTCTGGCGCCAGGCGGACCACTACAACGTCCCGCGCATCATCTATGTCAACAAGATGGACATTATGGGCGCGAACTTCTACAACGTCATAGACATGGTCCACGACAGGCTGAAGGCCAACGCCGTGCCCATCCAGCTGCCCATAGGCAAGGAAGCCGATTTCCGCGGTATCATCGACCTCGTCGAGATGAAGGCCGACATCTATTACGATGATCTGGGCAAGGACATGCGCGTTGAGGACATCCCCGAGGACATGCTTCCCCTCGCCGGGCAGTACCGCAACAACCTGCTTGAGGCTGTCAGCGATTTTGACGACGAGATCATGGAGCTCTACCTCGAGGGCGAGGAAGTGCCCTGCGACAAGATACGCGCCGCCATCCGTCGCGCCACCCTGGCCGTCAAGATGGTGCCCGTTGTCTGCGGCACGTCCTACAAGAACAAAGGCGTGCAGAAGCTGCTCGACGCCATAGTGGACTACCTGCCGAGCCCCCTCGACATCCCGCCGGTTGAGGGCACGAACCCGAAGAACGGCGAGACCGAAACCCGTCCCGCGAGCGACGAGGCGCCCTTCAGCGCCCTCGCGTTCAAGATAATGACCGACCCCTATGTCGGCAAGCTGGCGTTCTTCCGCGTGTATTCCGGCTCCGTCAACGCCGGCGACACGGTCATAAACGCCACCAAGGGCCAGCGCGAGCGCATGGGCCGCATCCTGCTGATGCACGCCAATCACCGCGAGGACCTGCAGACGGCCTACTCCGGCGACATCGCCGCGGCCGTCGGCCTGAAGAACACCACGACCGGCGATACGCTCTGCGACGACAAGCACCAGATAATCCTCGAGAACATGGAGTTCCCCGAGCCGGTTATCCGCGTCGCGATAGAGCCCAAGACCAAGGCCGGCCAGGAGAAGATGTCGGTGGCCCTCGCGAAGCTCGCCGAGGAGGACCCGACCTTCAAGACCTACACCGACGAGGAAACGGGCCAGACCATCATCGCCGGCATGGGCGAGCTCCACCTTGAAATCATCGTAGACAGGCTCCTGCGCGAGTTCAAGGTCGAGGCCAACGTCGGCAAGCCCCAGGTCTCCTACAAGGAGACCATCACCCGCCCCGCCACCGTCGATACGCGCTTTGTGCGCCAGACGGGCGGCCGCGGCCAGTTCGCGCACGTCAAGCTCACCCTCGAGCCCAACGAGTCCGGCAAGGGCTATGAGTTCGTGGACGACATACACGGCGGCGCGATCCCCAAGGAATATATCCCCTGCGTGGACCAGGGCATCCAGGGCGCCATGCAGGCCGGCGTGCTCGGCGGCTTCCAGGTCGTCGACATCAAGGCCACGCTCATCGACGGCTCCTTCCACGAGGTGGACTCCAGCGAGAACGCCTTCAAGATATGCGGCAGCATGGCGTTTAAAGAGGCCATGGCCAAGGCCGGCCCCGTCCTGCTCGAGCCTATCATGAAGGTCACCGTAACCGCTCCCGAGGAGTATATGGGCACCGTCGTCGGCGACCTCAACGCCCGCCGCGGCCAGGTCTCCGGCACCGATATGAGAAACGGCGCCGTCATAGTAAACGCGAACGTCCCGCTCAGCAGCATGTTCGGCTACGCGACCGACCTGCGCAGCAAGACGCAGGGCCGCGCGAACTACTCCATGGAACCCAGCCATTTCGTGCAGCTTCCCAAGAACCTGCAGGAAAAGATTATCGGAAACCGGGGCTGAGCCTCGTTATACGATAAATTCCGTTTTATCAAGATCATCCATCGATAACTAAGGAGGATAATCACAATGGCAAAGCAGATGTTTAACCGCACCAAGCCCCATGTCAACATTGGCACCATCGGCCACATCGACCACGGCAAGACCACCCTGACCGCCGCTATCACCAAGGTCCTGCACATGGCTGACGAGGGC
>CALWYQ010000125.1 GCA_944385815.1 uncultured Oscillospiraceae bacterium
TCGCGATACTGATTTTTTGCAGCATGTTCGCCTGGTACATCACCCGCGTCCACACCCGCTTCACCAAGCTGCTCTACGGCCTGTGCGCCTTCTCCATGGTCGTGCCCTTCCAGATGGTCATGTTCACGCTCTCCAACATGGCGGACACGCTCCATATGCGCACGCCCTGGACGCTGTGGATAATCTACCTCGGCTTCGGCGCGGGCCTCGCGGTGTTCATGTTCGCGGGCTTCATGAAGACGGTGCCGCTCGAGATAGAGGAGGCCGCCATGATAGACGGCTGCAACCCGCTCCAGACCTACTTCAAGGTCGTGTTCCCGCTGCTGCGGCCCACTATGGTCTCCGTCGCCATCTTAGAGGCGATGTGGATATGGAACGACTACCTGCTGCCCACGCTGGTGCTGGACATCAACAAGTACAAGACCATACCCATGCTGATACAGTTCTTCAAGGGCAGCTACGGCCGCGTGGAATGGGGCCCGATGATGGCCTGCATAGTGCTCGCCATAGTGCCCATCATCGTGCTGTACCTGCTCGGCCAGAAGCACATCATCAAGGGCGTCCTCTCCGGCGCGGTAAAGGGGTAAGCCATGCGCAAAAGCGGAATATTACTGCCGATAACCTCTTTGCCCGGCAAATACGGCATCGGGACCCTCGGCCGCGAGGCATACAAATTTGCGGATTTCCTTGCAAGGGCGGGGCAGGGCGCGTGGCAGATACTGCCGCTCGGGCCCACGAGCTACGGCGACTCGCCCTATTTCTCCTTCTCCTCCAACGCGGGCAACCCCTACCTCATAGACCTTGAGCTGCTCTGCGAGGACGGGCTTTTAAAGCCCGGCGAGGCGGATGAGTTAGACTGGGGCTCCGATCCCTCCCGCGTGGACTACGGCCTTATCTACAAGCACCGCTTCAGGCTGCTGCGCCTCGCCGCCGAACGCGGCTGGGAGCGGGACAGGCAGAAGGTCGAGGCCTTCACAGCGGCCAACGCCTGGCTGCCGGACTACGCGCTGTTCATGGCGCTCAAGCGCAGGTTCGGCATGAAAAGCTGGATAGAGTGGCCTGACGAGGACGCGCGCATGAGGCGTCCCGAGGCGCTTGAAAAATACCGCGCCGAGCTTGCGGAGGACATAAGGCTCTTCACCTATGCGCAGTACCTGTTCTTCGAGCAGTGGAACGCCCTGCGCGAGTATGTCCACTCGCTGGGCATAGAGATAATCGGCGACATGCCGATCTATGTCGCGCTCGACAGCGCAGACGTCTGGTCCGACCCGCAGAGCTTCCTCTTAGACGAGCGGAACGTGCCCACAGTGGTCGCGGGCGTGCCGCCGGATTATTTCAGCGCCGACGGCCAGCTCTGGGGCAACCCGATATACAACTGGGAGCGCATGAAGGCCGACGGCTACGGGTGGTGGATACGGCGCATAGAGGGCGCTAAAAAGCTCTATGACGTGATACGCATAGACCACTTCCGCGGCTTTGACAGCTACTGGGCCATACCCTACGGCGAGACCACGGCCAAGAACGGCGAGTGGCGCACCGGCCCGGGCATAGGCCTTGTAGGCGTGCTGCGCGACTGGTTCCACGACACGCGCTTTATAGCCGAGGACCTCGGCTACCTCACCGAGAGCGTAACTCAGCTGGTCAGGGACTCCGGCTTCCCGGGCATGAAGGTGCTCGAGTTCGCCTTCGACTCCCGCGAGCCGAGCGACTACCTGCCGCACACCTATACGCCGAACTGCGTGTGCTATGTCGGCACGCACGACAACGAGACGGCCATGCAGTGGTGGAAGAAGATAAACCGGGACGACGCGCGCTTCGCCCGCCGCTACCTCGGCCTGAACTCCCGCGAGGGCGTCAACTGGGGCCTTATACGCGGCGGCATGTCCAGCGTGGCGGAGCTGTTTGTGGCGCAGATGGCGGACTTCCTCGGCCTTGGCGCCGAGGCCCGCATAAACGAGCCCGGCAAGCTCGGCGGGAACTGGAGCTGGCGCCTTACGGAGGGCCAGCTCACGGAGGAGCTCTGCGACAAGATTTACGAATACACAAAGATGTACGGCCGCCTGAACCCGAAGTCCTGGCGGGGCAATAAATAAGCAGAACGCCCGGCGCAGTTATGCGCCGGGCGCAGCCTTATGCGTCGGTTTCATCACGGTGCCTGAAGAGCAGCGTGAAGCACCAGATGGCGGCGAGGCCCACGAGAGTGTAGACGACCCGGCTGAACGCCGCGGTCTGGCCGCCCAAGAGCCAGGCGACGAGGTCAAAGCGGAAAAGTCCCACCGCGCCCCAGTTTATGCCGCCTATGATGGCGAGGACGAGCGCTATTTTGTCGATAAGCATTGCCTTGCGGCCTCCTTTGCTGCTTGTTCGGGTGATATTTTCCCCGCGGCAGGCCAAAATATACGTTCGACAAAAGTAGTGCCGGAGCGGCATTCTTCGCTCTTGCAATTTTGCCGCGGGCGCGGTATGCTATGAGCACAGCTTATCCAATTGCCGCCCGGGCTTGAAACTCCCCCGGACGGCGAGAGGTGACCCGGCTCATATCTTTATCCCACAACCCTGTTTGCGGCGGGCGCGTCCCGCCGCGCTTTTTTTGTTTTACGGCGCGTTTCGCGGGGATTTTCGGCAGCATGGGGGGTATAATTGCCTAAACAAAGGGCAAAGGAGCTGATGGACGTGCAGTCCGTTTTGACAAGGCCGAGGGCCTCGCGCGCGGGGGTCGTGCAGCTGCCGGTAGGCGAAATCGAGCCAAACCCCAACCAGCCGCGCCGGGATTTTGACGCGGAGGCCCTTTCCGAGCTGGCCGCGAGCATAGCCGAATATGGGGTGCTCTCGCCGCTTTCGGTGCGGCTGCGCTATGGGCGCTATGAGTTAGTGGCCGGGGAGCGGCGGCTGCGCGCGGCGCGGCAGGCCGGGCTTAAAAAGGTGCCCTGCGTCATCCTCGACGTGGACGCCGCGGAATCGGGGCTTATAGCGCTTGTTGAAAACCTGCAGCGCGAGAACCTGAGCTTCCTCGAGGAGGCGCGGGGGATAGCAAACCTCATACGCCTCTACGGCCTCACCCAGGCCGACTGCGCCCGCCGGCTCGGGAAAAGCCAGAGCGCGGTTGCGAACAAGCTCCGGCTGCTCTCGCTGCCCGGGGACCTGCTCGACGCGCTGTGCTCCGCCGGGCTCACCGAGCGCCACGCCAGGGCGCTGCTGCGCCTGCCGGACGACGCAGCCCGCCGCGCCGCCCTCGAGCACATTGCCGGCCGCGGGCTGAACGTGGCCCAGACGGAGGCGTACATAGACTCCCTCCTTGCCCCGGCGGCGCCGGAGGGGCCAAGGCGCTCGTTCATACTCAAGGACGTCCGCGTGTTTTTAAACTCGCTCAACCGCGGGCTCGAGGTAATGAAGCGCGGCGGCATCGCCGCCGGCATGACGCGGGAGGAGACCGACGACGCGCTTATTGTGACCATTTCCATACCGAAAAAACACCCGGAGCGCCAGCCCGGATAAAATATAAGGCCCGGGAGGGGATATCCCCTCCCGGGCCCTGCGGCTTTTGCAGCCCTTATCAGCGCAGCTCCGCGCTTGCGAGGATGTTCCGGCAGAGGAACACCGCTAACAGCGTTACGAGCGCGTTCACAGCGGCAAGCACAAGCAGCGCCGCCCACTCGGTAAGGACGATGGAAACAAGGATGGCGGCGGCTATGCCGGGCGCAGCCATGAGCAGCAGCACCACGAAGTAGAAAAAGAAGAGCAGCGCCTTGAGCGTCATGGAGCCGAAGATGCGTTCGGTCACGAGGTTGCCGGCCGTAAAGAGGTAGGCGTAGCTGAAATACGCCACGGCCGCGGCCGCTATGCTCGCGGCGGGCGCGTCAACAAAGAAGAGCATGGGCGCAAAGCTCAGCACGGCGCTTACAAAATAGCCTGCTGCGCTCTCGCGTATGCACCAGAGCAGCTTTTTTGTCGGCGGCTCGGGCACGAGGTAGACATAGGGCTTTGTCATCTCCTTCATAAGCCGGCCGGTGGCGACATAGAAGAACATCATGTACGCCGCCATGGCCAGGGGCGGGACAATGCCCGAGTCGCGCATGAAGAAGGCGAAGCCGATGTTGACGAGGATGAACACAAGCTCGAGCCCGCTGAGCAGCCACTTGCGGCTGCGGCGGTTCTCAACGCGGTGCTTGTAGTAAAACGCGCTCGCCCCGCGGCCGCCGCCGAGGCCGGTCCTGCCGAGGCTCACCTTTTTGGGCGCGGCCTCGGAGATGCGGCCCTCCTTGGCCGCGGCCTGCGTGAGGAAGGCGGTCTCCGTGCTCTGCAGGACGTCCTCATAATAGTCCTGGTCGGTTTTTGCCATTATGAGTATGAGCGCCGCGGAGAACACCGCCCAGACGCCTAAGAGCAGCAGCGCCGTGCCGTAATCGCCGAGCAGCGCAAGGTAGCAGGCCCCGCCGAGCCAGCCCGCGACGGGGAAGGCCAGGCCCACGGGCCCGGCGGCCGCGTCGCATATGGCGCCGAGCGCGCTCTCGGCGCCGAGGGCGGAGTAGACAATGTACGCGGCCCAGACGGCGCACACGGCGACATAGACGGCGCGCAGGGCCCTGCGCACCCTGTCCCGCCCGGAGCTCAGGCAGTAGATTACCATGGCCGTCAGCTGCCCCGTGAAAACCGCGAGGCCGTAGCCCACAACAACTATCAGCAGCCCGCCGAAGCCGACGCCATAGTTGATGTGCATCCAGCCGTACTGGAAGAGTATGACCGCCGCCATGACAAGCGCGGTGCCCATCTGCTGGAGCATGCCGTGGAAGAGCACGCGCACCGGGCGGAAGGGCCCGGCAAAGAGGAAGTTGACATCCGGCATCTTGAACACGCTCATGCCCGTGGAAAAGCCGGAGTTGACCGTCATAAGGAACATCAGCGCGAAGTAGGCGATGATTATCGCGCCGAGCTGGGAATTCGGCGTGCCGAGCTCGCCGTCATCCTCGCCCACGCTCCCGATGAAAACAACAAAGACGAGCAGCGCCAGCATGACCAGCGCATAGATGAGCTTGGCAGGGGAGCGGAATATGCCGCGGATCTGGTTTTTGAGCTTGGTGCGGGTCAGATAAGCGAGGGCGCTCATGCCTTCTCACCGCCCTCGGTAATGGAGAAGAAGAGCTCCTCAAGGTCGTGCCCGCCGGCCTCATCGGCCCGCCTTGTGGCGGCGAACTCGCCGTTCATCATGATGTGCGCCACGTCCCAGTAGTCCTCCACGGAGTCTATCATGTGCGTGGATATGAGCACGGCGCGGCCGTCCGCGCGCAGCTCGCGGAAGATGCTCTTGAGCTCCTTTATGGCGTGCGGGTCGAGGCCGACCAGGGGCTCGTCAAATATAAGCACATCGGGCCTGTGCACCATGGCGCAGGCGATGGAGAGCTTCTGCTGCATACCCTTGGAGAGCTCCCGGCCCAGCTTATCGCGCTTGTCCGCGAGCTCCAGCCGCTCGAGCAGCGCGTCGCCGTAGCCGTCGT
>CALWYQ010000126.1 GCA_944385815.1 uncultured Oscillospiraceae bacterium
CGGGATGGGAGTGCGGAAAAGGACTTCCCGAAGTTTCTCTCATGCTGCCATTGTGCGCGGCGCTGGACATTACTTTCAATGATTTGCTTTCGGGTGAAAAGGTTTCCGCAACTGATAACGGTGAACGGCGCGCGTTGATTGCCGAAGATGTATACTATCGCAGACATATTAACCGATCGCGCCGGCTGTATATGCTTGCTCCGCGCTTTAATGCCTTCGGCAGCGGCATGCATGGAAAAGTATGCGCCGGCAGAAAAATCCCCCGGTGCAGGCTTACTGCATCGGGGGGCAATATTGGCGGCGCTGGTGCTATTTTAAAACGTCACGCTTATCTCCGTGCCCTTGCCGGGCTCGCTTTTAAGGCTTATTTCGGCGTTGTGGTACTGGGCGGCGTGCTTTACTATGCTCAGGCCGAGGCCGGTGCCGCCGGTCTCGCGCGAGTGGCTCTTGTCCACGCGGTAAAAGCGCTCGAACACGCGCCCCTGCGCCTCGCGCGGGATGCCGACGCCGTTGTCCCTTACCGTCAGCCTGACGTGCCCGTCCGCGAGCGTGGAGACGTCTATGCAGGCCCGTCCGCCGGGCCGCGAGTATTTTACGGCGTTGTCAGCAAGATTCCAGATTATCTCCCAGAGCAGCTGCCGCACGCCGCGGACCGTCCCGCCGCCGCCCGTTACGGCAAGCGCGACGCCCCGGCCGGCGGCCTCCTGCTCGAGCGCGGAGGAGACCTCGGAGGCAAGGGCGAGCAGGTCCGTATCCTCGCGCGGGAACTCCTCGCCCTCGTCGAGGCGGGAGAGGTTGATAACGTCCTGCACAAGGCCGACAAGGCGCGCGGCCTCGCTGCGTATACGGCCGAGGAAGCGGTCGCGGTCCTCGGGCTTTACAAGCCCGCTCTGGAGCAGCTCGGCCGCGCCCATGATGGAATGCAGCGGGGTCTTGAGCTCATGGCTGACGTTGGCTGTAAATTCGCGCCGCAGGCGCTCGGCGCGCTGCTTTTCCGTCACGTCCACGGCCAGGAGCACGGCGCCGCGGCGGTCGCTGCCGGCGAAAACGGGGCTCACGGTAAGCAG
This sequence comes from uncultured Oscillospiraceae bacterium, assembly GCA_944385815.1. Classification (GTDB taxonomy): domain Bacteria; phylum Bacillota; class Clostridia; order Oscillospirales; family Oscillospiraceae; genus Scatomorpha. The sequence continues at coordinate 1,068 of CALWYQ010000126.1, forward strand.
GTATTCCCTCTCGCCGCGGCTTATATAGCCCTCGGCGCGCTCGCCGCGGGAGCTCCTATCGAGCAGCTCGCGCAGCTCCGGGCTGCGGTCTAAGGTCAGCACGTCGCGGCCGGCGCTGTCCCCGTTCGCGCCGAATATGGCCCTCGCGCTCGGGTTGATGCTCATAATAAGGCCCTGGCTGTCCATGAGTATGAGCCCCTCGCTCATGTTGTCCGTTATGGCGGCGAATTCCTCCTTGCGGCGCTTGAGCTCCTCTAACTGCGAGGCTATCTGCCGCTGCTGCTGCTCCACGCGGGTGAGCAGCGGGCTGAGCTCGTCATATGCGTCGTTTTCAAGGGGCTTATCGAGGTCTATGGCGTTGAGCGGCCCGACTATGCGCCTTGCAAGCCTCGAGGCCAGCCAGGCCGAGAGCAGCAGGGCGAACACCAATATGAGCAGCAGCGGCTCGATTATGCCGAGCAGCAGGGCCGGGACGGTGTAGTGCGATTCCGCCGTGCGCAGCACCGTACCGTCCGAGAGGCGCAGCGCGTAATACACCGTTTTTTCAGAGAGCGTAGAGCTTGTGCGCTCGCCGTGGCCGACGCCGGTGGCAAGCGCCTCGCGGAACTCCTCGCGCTCGGCGTGGTTTTCCATCTCGCCGGCCTCGGCGTCGGTGTCGAAGATAACCGTGCCGTCGGCGTCTATCCAGGTGAGGCGGATATCCCCATCGTCGAGGCCCTCGAGATAGCCTATGCCCTCGTTTTCAACGCCGTGGGCGGCGAGCCGGGCCTCTATGCCGAGCTGCCCGGCCTGGCGTTCGGCAAAGTAGTTATAAAGCGCGCCTACGACAAGGGCGAGCCCTGCCAGAAACACCAGCAGGCTCGCCAGAAACACGCTCCTGAAAATGCGTCTTGTCACGGCTGCGCCTCCATCCTGTAGCCCACGCCGCGCACGGTGCCGATAAGCGCGCCGGCCTCGCCCAGCTTCTGGCGAAGGGTGCGGATGTGTACGTCCACGGTGCGCGTCTCGCCGTCATAGTCCGTACCCCAGACCTCGCTGAGCAGGCGGTCGCGGGTGAAAACCACGCCGGGCCGCGCGAGCAGGGTGCGCAGGAGCTCGAACTCCTTGAGCGTCAGCGTGACGGGCCTGCCGTCCACCGAAACGGTGTGGCTCTCAGTATCGAGGCTCAGCGGGCCGAGGGAGAGGCGCGCGCCCTCCTTCGCCGACTGCCCGCCGCCGGAGCGGCGCAGCACCGCGCGCACGCGGGAGACCATCTCCATCATCCCGAAGGGCTTGACAAGGTAGTCGTCCGCGCCGGCGTCGAGGCCGGTTATCTTGTCGTACTCCTCGCCGCGCGCGGTGGCCATAATGACGGGCACGGCACGGGTCAGCGCGGAAAAGCGGATGCGCTTTAATATCTCAAGCCCGTCCTCGCCGGGAAGCATCACGTCGAGGATTATGAGCTCGGGCATACGCTTTTTTATGGCGGCGAAAAGCTCCTCGCCGCTGCCGAGCCCCTCGGCCTCAAAGCCGGTGGAGCGCAGGGCGTACACCTCGATATCGCGGATCGCCGCGTCGTCCTCTACGCAGTAAATCATGTTTGCAGCTCCTAATTACGCAGTCATTTGCCCTCAGATGACCTCCCCGCCCTTGTACAGGCCGGTCTCGGCGAACTCGACCCACTCGGCGATGTTCGTCGCGTGGTCGCCGATACGCTCGAGGTACTTGGCTATCATCAAAAGGTCAAGCGCATACTCGCCCTCGCCCCGGCTTTCGGCGAGGCGGGCGATGATGCCCTTTTTGATACGGTCGAAAAGCGCGTCGGCCTCGTCGTCGCGGCGCACAACGGCGGCGGCAAAGTCCCTGTCCTGGCGCACAAAGGCGTCCACGCTGTCCGTGACCATGCCTATGACCGTGCGCGCGAGCTCGCCGAGCAGCCCCGCGTCCCCGGCGGCGAGCGGCCCCATGAAGCCGGCGGTGTCGGCTATGTCCAGCGCCTGGTCGCCTATGCGCTCCATGTCCGTTATCATCTTGAGCGCGGCGGAAATAAGGCGCAGGTCGCTCGCGACCGGCTGCTGCTGCAAAAGCAGCTTGAGGCAGAGCGTTTCTATCTCGCGCTCCTTCTGGTCTATTTCGGCCTCGAGCGTCCTGACGCGGCCGGCAAGGCTCCGGTCGTTGTCCATGACCGCGCGGCTGGTGGCGGCGATGGCCTCCTCGCAGAGCGCGCCCATGGCGATGAGCTCGTGGTTGAGCAGGGCGAGCTGCTCGTCGAATTTTATGCGCATATCAGCCGAACCTCCCCGTGATGTAATCCTCCGTGCGCTTGTCCCGCGGGTGCGAGAAGATGCGCTCCGTATCGCCGTACTCTACAAGCTCGCCGAGCAGGAAAAAGGCGGTCTTGTCGGACACGCGGACGGCCTGCTGCATATTGTGCGTGACCATGATTACAGTATAGCGGTTTTTGAGCTCCATGGCAAGGTCCTCTATCTTGCTTGTGGAGATGGGGTCGAGGGCGGAGGTGCTCTCGTCCATGAGCAGGATGTCCGGCTCTACGGCGAGGGCGCGGGCTATGCACAGGCGCTGCTGCTGGCCGCCGGAGAGGCCGAGCGCGCTTTTATTGAGCCTGTCCTTGACCTCGTCCCATATCGCCGCGTCGCGCAGGGAGCGCTC
>CALWYQ010000127.1 GCA_944385815.1 uncultured Oscillospiraceae bacterium
CTGGCAGGGCTGAACAAAGCGCCCCTGCGCGTCTTTGACGCGCAGGGGGATTTTTTACGCGCGGATTATTGCGAGTATCTCCTCGTGGAGGAGACCGTTTGAGGAGAGCAGGCCGCCGGCGCTGACAAGGCTAAGGGCCTCGCCCTCGCAGCCTGTCACCCTGCCGCCGGCCTCAGCCGCGATAAGCGCGCCCGCCGCATAGTCCCAGGGCTGCAGGAAGCCCTCGACATAGGCGTCCATGCGGCCAAGCGCCACATCGCAGAGGTCGAGGCTCGCGCAGCCGCTGCGGCGGATATCAATGGAGCGGTCAAAGAGCGCGCGTATCAGGTTAAACACCCTGTCTGACCATTCGCGGCGGCTTGGAGCCGTGCCGACGCAGATAAGGCTTTCGCCGAGGCTTCGCGCCCGGCTCACGTGTATGGGAGAGCCGTTGAGGAATGCCCCGCAGCCGCGTCTCGCGGTAAAAAGCTCGCCCGCAAAGGGGTTATAGACGGCGCCGAAGCTGAGCTCGCCGCCTTCGGCAAGCGCGAGCGAGACCGCGCTGTGGCGCAGGCCGCGTATGAGATTGGTCGTGCCGTCAACGGGATCAAGTATCCAGAAGGGGAGGGAGGGGTCTATCCCGGAATTGTCCTGCTCCTCGCCCATGAACTGCACCTCCGGCGCGAGCTCTGAAAGCTCCGTGCGCAGCCGCTCCTGTACGGCAAGGTCAACGTCTGTCACAAAGTCCGTGGGGTTTTTGGCGTGAATCTCGTGGACGGCGGAGCCGGCAGTAAGCATCTTCCCGGCGCCGAGGACCGACGCGATAATTTTTTCAGTAAGCTCGCTTGTAAGTATGCTCATATTTGCCTCCTGACAAAATAATTCTGCCCCCGGCGGTTCGCAATTAGCTTTCCGCCGGGGGTATAGTTTATCGGGACATCATAAACAGGTTGGTGTCCGAGTTGAAGGTGGCAAGGCTGTAGGCGACGAGTACGCTGTCAAAATCGTGCTCGGCGATATAATCAGCTATGCTCATGCGGTAATAGCGCAGGTCGACAACGTGGATCTCGGAAAAGTCCTCGAGCAGGAAGGGGATAAGGCTGTCGGTGTACGAGTCGCGTATAATGAGCAGGGAGGGACCCTCATTGCCGGTGACGATCTCGTGCAGAGGGCAGTTTCCTCCCATGAACATGGAGTACTTGTCCTTTTTCTCGAGCTGGCTCATCTTATAAAGCTCGCCCTCTATGGGCGCGCCCTCGGGATAGCTCGTTATCTCAAGCCCGTCATAGGGCTCGACGAAAATCTCCATGCTGTCCGGCGAGACCCAGGAAAAGCCGCTCGACGACCAGGTGGTGCCGTAAAAGCTGTCCGAAACGGTGTGACGATCGGTATAGCTCTCAAGCGCGGGGACTTCGATGCCCATGGCCTCGGCCAGAGCGGTAAAGCCGTAGTAGGCGCCGAGGCTTGTCCAGTGGTGGTCGGTACGGTAGTAGATATACTCATCCGCGTGCCCTCGCAGCGCGCCGAGCATATCGACATTATTGGCCTCGGAACGGCCATAGCAGTACTCGATGAACGCGGCCTCGCTGTCATTCGGGGTGAGGCCCGGCAGCCTGTCGGCCCAAAGCTCGCTCTTTTCGGGTATGAGCGCAAAGTATACGTCGGCGTCGGTGTTGTGCACAAGGGCGTTCAGATAACTCATGCGTTCATCCGTATCGCTCTGCTCGGGGGTTTCAAAGGGCTCGATGAGGGTTTCGTTTTTGCCATAGACCACGCCGTTATTCTGTTCCTTGCCGAGCGCGAGCTCACTTGCCGCCTTGAGGCTTATCCATTCGTCGCGCAGCACAAACTGATCGGTCGTGTAGGTCTCAAAGTCCTTGGTAAAGGTCTTGTTAAAAAGGCTCTCAAAGCTGAAGCTCGGCAGCTGCTGGAGGTATTTGTTCTCCTGCTCGGACATGACGCGGTCTGGCACAACAAGGTTCGCAATAAAGAATCCGAAGATAAAGAGGAGGAATATAAGCGCTTCCGCCCACATTGCTTTTTTGGTCATGTGCGTTCCTCCTTAGAAGTTGAAGTACAGGAAGGGGTTATACGTGGCGTCCACCAGGTAGGCGGTGGAGATTATAAGCGCGAGCAGTATAATTGCCGGCGCTGCCACACAGACGGCCTTCCTCGGGAGCCGGCGCCAGAGCCTGGCGCCGAGCGGGGTGGCGGCAATGATGGAAACGGCAAAGGTGGCGCCATAGGTCACGAGGTAATACAGGTCCTCGCTGCGGACAAAGCCGTTGGCGCCGAAGCCGAGCATGGCACCGGTGTACTGCCAGGCAAGGTTGATATCCTCAAGCTTGAAGAGCGGCCAGGCGAGCACGACTATCAGTATGGCATAGACGTGGCCGAGCACCCTGGACCTGTCAAGGTACTTGAGGAGGAAGGTTTTCTCCAAAAGCAGCCAGAAGGCGTAGTACAGGCCCCAGATAAGGAAGGTCCAGTTGGCGCCGTGCCATATGCCGGTGGCGGCCCAGACGATGGTGATGTTGAGTATCTGCCTTGCCTTGCCGCAGCGATTGCCGCCGAGGGGGATGTACAGATAGTCGCGGAACCAGGTGCCCAGCGACATGTGCCAGCGGCGCCAGAACTCCGTAATGCTCTTGGAAATGTAGGGATAGTTAAAGTTCTCAAGGAACTCAAAGCCTATCATACGGCCGAGGCCGATGGCCATGTCGGAATAGCCGGCAAAGTCAAAGTATATCTGCAGGCTGAAGGCCAGGGCGCCTATCCAGCTGCCGACGAAGGTGAGGTCGCCGCAATTAGCGGCATAGACGTCCCAGAGCGCGCCGATGTTGTTGGCGATAAGCACCTTTTTGCCCAGACCGACCATGAAGCGCTCCACGCCGGAGGAAAACTGGTCTATGCTGTTCGCCCGGAAGCCGAGCTGGTCGGCAACGTCCTTATAGCGCACTATTGGGCCGGCAATCAGCTGCGGGAAGAGCGCGACAAAGGTGCCGAAGCTGATATAATTCTTCTGCACGTCGGCGTCGCCGCGGTAGACGTCTATCGGGTAGCTCATCGTCTGGAAGGTGTAGAAGCTGATGCCTATGGGCAGCGTGACGTTGAGATCGGGCAGGTTCATAAACGGCAGGGTGTTAAGCGTATCGGCAATCAGGTTATAATACTTGAAGAAGCCGAGCAGGGCGAGATTGAGCACTACGTTGACGACAAGGACCGTCTTTGCCTTTTTGTCGTCGACATGCCGCCATTTGGCTATTAATATGCCGTTTATATAGTTGATGGTAATGGATACGAGCATCAACAGGATATACACCGGCTCGCCCCAGCCGTAGAATATCAGGTTGACGACGAAAAGTATCGGATTCCTCCACTTGACCGGGGAGATGTAGTACAAAAACAGCACCACCGGCAGGTAGATGAACATAAACAGTATACTGGAAAATACCATAGGCGGCTTCCTCCGTCAGTTTGCTGTTATGACGCTTGCTCAGTCAAAGAGCGCGTAGAAGGCTGCGGCGATGTCCGCGGCGTTATCGTGGCAGACAAGCATGACATAAGCGCCGCTGACGCAGATCTGCGCCGAGCCCCATTGCTCGATGGTTTCGGGGTACCAGGCGCCGCCGTCCATCTGCGTCTGCTTGCGGGTTTCAAAAATAGTGCGCACCGCGGCGGCGTCGCTCTCGTTCTCGCACTCGATGAGGACGATCTCATGCGCGGAGGCGGTGATCATGGGCATCTTGGCGATGAGCTGCTTTGCCGGGATAGCGGTAAGGCCGGGGTAGTAGTTGTCCAGCAGGACGGAGTCCATATCCATGAGGCTCGCAAACTCATAGCTCGAGCTTATGCTGTTGAAGAAGTCGGTGAGGCTGACGCCCTCTTCGGCCGGAGCGCTCGGCGTGGGAGACGGCTGCTCGGTGGGCTCGACGGTAGGCTCGGGGGATTCGCTCGGGGTGGGGGTAGGAGTGGGCGTCGGGCTCGGGCTCGGAGTCGGGGACGGAGTAGGACTCGGAGTGGGAGACGGGCTGGGGGAGGGCGACGGGGTGACGGTGGGCTTGGGCGCATAAGTAGCGGACACGTCGCCTATCTCGTCGCTCGGGGAGGTCTCGTCCTC
>CALWYQ010000128.1 GCA_944385815.1 uncultured Oscillospiraceae bacterium
GGCGGCAGTTCCCGCAGGGCGGGATAATTTCCGAGCCGTCCCTGCCCCTTACCGCGACGATCGTTTCAAACTCCCTTTCCCCCTGCGTGACGGCGGTCCCGAGCGCGATCTGTTCCGCACAGGCGCCATGCATGGAATACATATTTACGCCGGCATATATTTTCCCGCTTTTGCAGCGTACCGCCGCGCCTACGGTGTGGTTTTCGCGGACAGCGTCGTAATTCAGCCGGATGGCTCTCTGCGCTTCCGCGATCAGTTCGCGGTCCCTGTCGCTCAACGGCTGCATGGCACTCAGTCCCTTCTTTCATTCGTATCTGTCTCAAAAGCCCCCGAAACACGGTTCCCCCTTTTGGGGACGCAAAGAAAGACAGCGCAAAAGCATTTTTATCTTCTGCGCTGTCTCCTTTACTGCGTTGCCAAACGGGCTCGCTTTTATTTTTTCACTATGCCTTCGAGCATGGCCACCACCTGGCCGACGGTACGGACGTTTGCGGTCTTGTCGTCGGTGAGGACGATGTCGTAGCGCTCCTCAAGGCTCATAACAAGCTCGACAAGGTCGAGGCTGTCGGCCCCGAGGTCGTTGATGATGTCGGTATCCATGGTGATGGACGCGGCGTCGACCTCAAGCTGCTCGGCGAGGACCTTCCTGACGGTTTCAAACATCGGCTGCACCCTCCTCAGCTCCACTCGCGGCTCTGCGGGCGGTTGTCGGCCGGCTGCTGGCGCGCGGGACGCTCATAGGAGACGACGACGCGGCGGTTCGGCTCGGTGCCCGTGGAGCTGGTGGACACGCCCTCATAGTTCTGAAGGGCGGTGTGTATGACGTGGCGCTCGTAGGAATTCATCGGCTCAAGGGCCATGGAGCGCTTGTATTTGACGACCTTGGCGGCCATCTTCTCGGCGAGGCGCACCAGGCTCTCCTCGCGCTTGGCGCGGTAGCTCTCGGCGTCCACGCTGATGTGGCAGCGCTTGTCCGCGCCGCGGTTGACGGCGTAATTCGTGAGGTGCTGTATGGCGTCAAGCGTCTCGCCGCGGCGGCCTATAACCGCGCCCATGCCCGGGCCGGAGAGCTCGACAAGGAGCCCGCCGTTTTCGCGGTCGCTTATCGTTATCTCGGCCCTGACGCCCATGCGCTCCAAAAGGCCGCGCAGGAAGCTCTCGGTCTCGGCCTTGACGCCCTCGGTGTACTTCGGGGCGGCGGGGGCGGACGGGGCGGCGGGGGCTTCGGCCTTCGCCGGCCTTTCGGCTGCGCGCCGCTCCGGGGCGGCGGGCTTTGCCGGCTCGTCGGGGACCTCATACTCCACGCGGATCACCGCGGGGGAGGCGCCTATGCCGAGGAAGCCGCTCTTGGCGCGCTCGATTATCTCGACGGAGACGTCGTCACGCTCGAGGCCAAGCTCCGCGAGGGCGGCGGCAAGGGCCTCGTCCTCGGTCTTGGCGGATTTCTCAAGATATTTTTTCATTTCACATTCTCCTGCTGCTCCGCGCCGCCGGCGGCCGGGGCATCTTCATGGGCCGCGTTATCCTCCGGGACGCCGAGGATTACGGTGTCCTCAACATAGTCCGGGTCGATGGAACCGGCGCCCTCGCTGGCTTCCGCCGCAGCCGCGGTGGCCTCGGCGGCGGTTTCGGGGTGCTCATAGCGGTCCTCTACATAGGCCCTGCCGCGTGCGAAGCGGCGGCTGCCGACCTGGGAGGCCGGCTTCTCCTCCTCGACGACGCCCAGACGCTCCCTGCGCGCGGCACGGTCCGCCCTCTCGGCGGCGGCGCGGCGCTCGGCGTCGGCCTGGGCGGCCTGGGCCTGCTGCTTTTTCTTGCTGGTGTTCTTGTTGACGGTGGTGGCGTTCATGGCGCGCAGCCGCTCCGTCTCCTGACGCTTGCGCTCGAGCTCCTCCTCGCGCGCGCGCTCGAGGGCCAGGAACTCGGCGTCCTCCTTGTCCATCTGCTTCCTGTAGACAAGCGTGAGCAGCGTCTCGCGTATGACGCCCGTGACGCTGTTGATTATCCAGTAGACGCAGAGCGCGGCCGGCATGACGAAGCCTATCCAGAGGCTCATCAGCGGCATGACTATCATCATCGTTTTCATGCTCGAAGCGCTCGCCTGCTGCTGCTGGGTCGTGCCGACCTGCGGCTGGAGCCTGCGGTTAATGAACATGGAGAAGTAGCTCATGGCCGTGGATATGAGCGGCATGATAAAGAGGCCGACGGTCTGCCACGCGCCGCTGGAGAGGTCAAAGGTCCAGAACTGCCAGTTCGGCGTGGCGGAGAGGTCGAGGCCTATGAAGTTGAAGTTCATCTGCACCAACTGGTCGGTGATGCCCTGGAAGGCGCTCCAGTTCTCCGCAATGAACTTCGCCTGGTAAATCTGCTCGTAAAAGCTGTTGGTGGAGGTCGTGTAGTTGCTCAGCTGGTAGCCGAGGGCCTGCAGCTGGTCGTATATCGCCCCGCCCTCGAGCAGCATCTCGTCGGGTATGCCCATCATTATGGTCAGGGGCTTGACGACGGCGCGGTACAGCGCCAGCATTATGAAGAGCGGCAGGAAGCTCCAGAGGCAGCCGCCCATGGGGTTGACGTGGTGCTCGCGGTAAAGGCGGGCCATCTCCTCATTGAGCTTCTGGGGGTTGCCCTCGTGCTTTTTCTGCAGCTCGAGCATGCGCGGCTGAAGGCGCGACATGCGCATCATGCTCTTCTTGCTCTTCGCCATGAAGGGCAAGAGCACAAGCGCGACGATTATGCCGAACAGTATGATGGCCCATCCGAAGTTGTCCGTCAACTCGTAGAGCAGCATCATCAGCCAGCCAAATGGTGTTGCTATTGCATCAAGCATGGTCTATTTCTCCTCGGTGTGTTGTCCCGAAGCTTGTCCGGGCCTAAGGCGCGCTCTTTTACGGAACGGGGTCGTAGAACTCGTGTTCGCCTATGTGCAGCGGGTGGCAGCGGCTTATGCGCCTGAGCGCGAGCCAGCCGCCCTTCAGGGCGCCGTATTTCTGTATGGCCTCGAGCGCGTATTCCGAACAGGTGGGTATGAAGCGGCAGCACGGAGGTGTCAGCGGGGAAATATTCTTCCGGTAAAAACGAATAAGCCAGAGCATGAGCCCCTTCATTCCCCCGCCTCCTTCTGCTCCAGCACGCCGAGGGAGGCGCAGGCCCGCAGAAGCTCGCGCTCGAGCCGCGCGTACTCGGCGGAGACACTCCGCCCCCGGGCCACGACCACAAGGTCGAAGCCGCGGCGGAAGCCGCTCTCGTTGAGCCTGTATATCTCCCGCAGCCGGCGGCGGACGCGGTTTCGCACCACCGCGCAGCCGAGCTTGCCGGAAACCGTATAGCCTACGCGGTTGGTGCGGCTGTTGTTGCGCCGCGCGTAGACAACAAGGCAAGGCTCCGCCGCGCTCCTGCCCTTTCGGTAGGCGCGACGGAAGTCGTTATTCATTTTAAGCGGAACGCTGAACTCCAATCGGCCGCCTTCTTTCGCGGAGGGACCCGCGCCTCGCTCAGTAGGAGAGCTTAGCCCTGCCCTTGGCCCTGCGGCGGGCGAGGACCTTACGGCCGTTGCGGGTGGCCATGCGTTTGCGGAAGCCGTGCTCCTTCTTGCGCTGACGCTTCTTGGGCTGATAAGTGCGTACCATTAAAATCATCCTTTCGGTATATTTACTCAACAAGCGGTATTACCCGCCGTAGTTGACCTGTCTGAGGGCGCAAAAAGCCCTCCGCCGGTGGTCCGGCAGAGGGTTATTATATAATATTCCGCCCCCGGCTGTCAAGCTATTTCTTTTGCTCCGGCTCCCCTTCGCCGCCGAGGTATTCCCCGCCAAGCTCGACATAGTCGTTTTCGTCGGCCTCGGCGCCGCCCATGTCCTCAAGCTCGGGCCCGTCCGGCTCCGGCTCGTCCTCCTCCGCGGCGAGGCCCTCGGCCTCGAGCGCGCCGGGGAAGTCCGCGCCGATCTCCGCGGCCGGGCGCAGGTTGGCGGTCAGGAGTAGGCCGAAGAAGAGCTGCATCGCCGCGAGGGCGAAGAACATCATCTGCAGCGCGAAAAGCCGCTCGTCCGGCAGCGTCACAAAGCAGGAAAATGCGCCGAATTCGCAGAAGAATATGGCCGTGAAGGGCCGCGGGCGGCCGTAGGCGTGCCCGGCCACATAAAAGAACGCAAGCAGCGAGGAGGAGACGGCGATTATCTCCGGCGCGTAGCGCCAGACCACGCTTGTCGCGGCGTCCTGCCTGTAGCTCGCCACAAGCCAGAAGCAGCAGCAGGCCACCGGCAGGGCCGAGGCGAAGCACAGCCCGACCTCCAGCGCGCTGCCGGGGGGCGAGGGCCTGCCGGCCGAGGCCGCCATGCCGAAAAAGCCGGCCGCGCAGATAATCCCGAACAGGGCCAGCACGCGCAGCAGCTTTGAGAACTCCTCGCCCCCGGCGGTTATGAGCAGCATGACGCTGCCAGCCGCCATGATGAGGGCCATGACGCCCGCGACGGGCAGGGCGAGCCGCCGCGTCCCCGCTATGGCGAGGCCGAGCTGAGGCGGCGAGGCCAGGCGCTGCCGCCTGAGGAAGAGCGTAAAGCCGATAAGCGCCGCTGCGGCGGCGAGGTACATAATTATAAGTATAATGCCCGTTGCGCTGCCCGGCTTGTAAAGGCCGTTTTCCTCAAAGGCCCCGAGGTTCTGTATCCAGCGGCAGAATATGCCGAAGGCCCCGAACACGCAGGCGGTGCAGCACAGGCTCAGCGCGTATTTACGCATAGCTCAGCATCCGTCCAAATAAATATGATTTGAGGCCCGCGGGCGCTCATTGGTTTATTCTATACCGAGCGGGGCCTCAAGTCAAGTATGGGGGAGGGATAAGCTTGCGGGAGAGCATAGCGCTGGCCCTTATCTGCCTCGCGGCCGCGCTCGGCGCGGCGCTGCTCTCAGCCGGCGGGGAGCAGGAGGCCGGGGACGCGGCCGGCGGCAGCCTCGACGATGGGATACGCTTTACCGCGCTCTCGGACGGCGCGGCGCTTGAAACGGATATGGCCGGCTGGCTTCCGGGCGTGGTGGCCGGGGAGATGCCGGCCTCCTTTGAGCCGGAGGCCCTGCGCGCCCAGGCCGTCGCCGCGCGGACCTACATACTCTCGCGCGCCGCCTCCGGCAGCGCGGCCCACCCGGACGCGGCCGTCTGCGACGACCCGGCCTGCTGCAAGGCGCATCTCACGGACGCCGAGCTGCGCGCGAACTGGGGCGAAAATTACGCGGCCAACATGGCCAAAATCCGCGCCGCCGTCGAGGACACGGACGGGCTCTGCCTCGTCTATGAGGGCGAGCCCATCGAGGCGGTGTTCCACTCCTCCTCCGCCGGCATGACCGAGGACTCCGGCGCGCTCTGGGGCGAGCGGCCCTACCTCGTCAGCGTTATGAGCCCGGAGACCGCGCAGGACGTGCCCGGCTACGTGACAAGCGTCCTCGTGCCCGAGGATGAATTCGCCGGAAAAATCCTCTCCGAAAGGCCGGAGGCCTTGCTCGAGGGCGGCTCCGCCTTCTGGCTCGGCGGGATAAAGAACGACGCGAGCGGGCGCGTCGAAAGCGCGGAGATAGGCGGCGCGGAATTCACGGGGCAGGAGCTGCGCGAGCTCTTCGGCCTGCGCAGCACGGCCTTTACGCTCGACCGCACGGACGAAGGCTTCCTCTTCACCGTGACCGGCTACGGCCACGGCGTCGGCATGAGCCAGTACGGCGCGAACGTCATGGCCGGGGACGGGGCGGGCTATGAGGAGATTCTCGCCCACTATTACCCCGGCACGGAGCTCGCCGCCTGGACGTCCATATGATCACTCGTCCCTGAGCGCGAAGAAGGCCACGCCCACCGCGCCCGGGCCGGCGTGCGTGCCTATTACGCTGCCTATGAGCATGACGGGGAGGTCCTCCGCCTGGCCGGCCCAGAGCCGGGCGCTGTCAGCCTTGTACTTGTGCAGCATCGCGTCGGAGAGGCCGGTGTAGCCGAGGGTGTAGGGCATGGAAAAGTCCACGCCGCAGCGGTCTATGGTCTGCGTGAGCAGGTTCTCGGCGTTTTTGGAGCCGCGGGCCTTGCCGATGACGGACACAAGCCCGTCCCGCAGCGTCACCACCGGCTTTATCGCCAGCAGGCCGCCGGCCAGCGCCGCAAGGCCGGTCACGCGGCCGCCCCGCCGCAGGTACTCGAGCGTGTCCAGCATGGCCAGGACGTGGACGCGGCGGCGGGCGCGCTCAAGCTCGGCGGCGGCCTCCTCAAGGCCGAGGCCCTGCCCGAGCAGGCGCAGGCCGTAGCGCGCGAGGATGTTCGCGCCCATGGTGACGCTCTCGGTGTCCACCACGCGCACGCGGCCGGGGAAATCCTCTGCCGCTATCTGCGCGCTCTGGAAGGTGCCCGAAAGCTTCCGCGAGAGGGTCATGCACAGCACCTCGTCCCCCGCCGCCGTCAGCCGCTCGAAGGCCGCGGAAAAATCCGCCGGCGAGGCCTGGCTCGTGGTCGGCAGCACGTCGCTCTCTATAAGCCGCTCGTAAAAGCCGCGCGGCGTTATGTTCAGCCCGTCCACAAACTCCTCCTCCCCGAAGAGCACGCGCATACGCACGACCTCCAAGCCCAGCGCGGCGAGCTCCTCCTCGGTGAAGTCGAAGGTGGAATCAACTAATATCTTTACAGCCATGTCAGTCTCCTTTTTTATTGTTGAGTGCTCAACAAATATAGCACTTTTAATGTTGACTTGTCAATATCCAAAGTGTATTATATTGGCTGAGGTGAAAGGGATGGACGACACGAGCCGTTTTTATGACTTTACCATGCTTATCTCGAGCGCCTACAAGCTTCTGCGCCGCGCGCAGGAGAAGTACACGCGGCTTTTTGGGCTCAGGAGCGTGCACGTGGCGGCCATGCTGCAGCTGCTCTCCGAGCCGGAGGGCCTGACGGCGACGGAGCTGAGCGAGCGCTGCGGCGTGGACAGGGCGCAGATCTCGCGCGTTGTGTCCGAGCTGGAGCGCGACGGGCTGACGGGCGAGGCGAGCCCAGGCGAAAAGCGCCGCTACCGCGGCAGGCTCCGCCTGACCGAGGCCGGGGCGCGCAAGGCGGAGGCCATGAACGCCCTTGTAGCCGAAAAGCTCAACGCCGTGGCCGGGGATCTGAACCCCTATGACGTGCAGACCTTCTACAAGGTGCTCAGGCAGATAAACGAGCGCTTAGAGGGGGTGTGAGCCATGCCGCAGCATGTTGCCGTCACCGGCTA
>CALWYQ010000129.1 GCA_944385815.1 uncultured Oscillospiraceae bacterium
CGCAACCTCGACGAGCACACCTATGTCGCCGGCAGCGTCGATGAGGTGCGCGACATCGTTGAAAACCGCGGCGGCGGCTTTATAAAGACGATGTGGTGCGGCGACGAGGAGTGCGAGAACAGGATGAAGGAGCTCGCCGGCGTGACCAGCCGCTGCATCCCCTTCGAGCAGGAGCGCGTGGGCGAGGTCTGCCCCGTCTGCGGCCGCCCTGCGAAGGAAATGATAGTCTGGGGCGTAGCGTACTGAGCAAGATAAAAAATCCCGGCAGGAAACCCTGCCGGGATTTTTGCGCATTTTCAGCCCCAGAGCTTTTCCGGGTATTCGCCCGCGTCTATGAGCGCGCGGATGGCGGCGACGACGCCGGGCTTGTCCTCGCGGTAGGTCATGCCGTGCCATACGTCCTCGCTCTGCATGACGTCCACGGTGCACAGCCCCTCCCTGAGCAGGCGGCCGACCAGGTTGGGCACGAGCATCTCCGCCTGCGGGTTTTCCTCGAGGCCGTGGGCGAGGAAGTCCGGGAAGCGGCGCTCGATCTCATCAAAGAGCGCCGGGGTGAAGCCCCAGAAGTTCATGCTCACGGAGGTGTCCGCCGGTATCGGCGTCAGGGTGGCGCCGTTATCGAGGCTGTAGGCCGGGCCGGAGGGCGTGTTGACGACATAGGTGAGCTCGCGTATGTAGTCGAGCCTGTCCCCGCTTGTGCGGCAGGCCCCGCGGCAGACGCGGCCGGAGTCCGAAAGCGTGTTGCCGAGGCGGTAGCCAACCATGGAAAAGCGCATGGGCCGCGCGTCGAGGTCGACGCGCTTTAAGCAGCCGTACATGCTGCGGAAGGCGCCCGCGCCGTAAAAATCGTCCGCGTTTATCATGGCGAAGGGGCCGTCGAGCACCTCGCGGCAGCACAGCAGCGCGTGGGCGGTGCCCCAGGGGCGGACGCGCCCGGCCGGGACGGAAAAGCCCTCCGGGAGCAGCCTGTCGAGGCTCTGATAGGCGTACACGGTCTCGATATGCCCGGCGCAGCGCCGGCCTATCGCCGCCTCAAAGTCGCGGCGCATCTCCGGCGCGATAAGGAACACCACGCGCTTAAACCCGGCGCGCACGGCGTCGTACACCGAGTAGTCGATAATAAACTCGCCGGCCGGGCCTACGCCGTCAATCTGCTTGAGGCTGCCGTAACGGCTGCTCAGGCCGGCAGCTAAAATGACAAGGCTGGGCTCATTCATCGCTTATTCCTCCTTCTCTGGGGGGGTCATGGCTTCATTGTAGCAAAGGAACGTCAAATTGTCATCAAGAATTCTGCCGAATTTTGCACTGCGGCACATAAATATTTAGTCTTTGGCGCAAACTTGCTTTGAGGTGATAATGTGTTGAGCCGGATTCCGTGCAGCGCTTCGCTGCGAATAGGGCGGCGCGTCGGGGTGCTCTCCTCGGCGAGCGTGGCTGGCAGGAAGGAGGGCGAGGGGCCGCTCAGGCGGTACTTTGACCGCATAGAGCAGGACGCCTACTTCGGCGAGAGCAGCTGGGAAAAGGCCGAAAGCGCCATGCTGCGCGAGACGCTCTGCCTCGCCTGCCGCAAGGCGGACACCGCCCCGGAGAGCCTTGACTTCATCCTGGCGGGGGACCTCCTCGACCAGTGCGCGGGCTCGGCCTTCGCCATGCGCGGGCTCGGCGCGCCGTTTATAGGGCTGTACGGGGCCTGCTCGACCATGGCGGAGGCGCTCGGCCTCGCCGCTGTATTAATAGACGTCGGAGCGGGGCAAAAAGTTGCAGCCGCGACGAGCTCGCATTTCTGCTCGGCGGAGCGGCAGTTCCGCTTCCCGCTCGAGTACGGCTCCCTGCGCTCGCCGGTGAGCCAGTGGACGGTCACGGGCTCCGGCGCGCTGCTGCTCGCGCTCGACGGCCCGCCGCCGTATATTACCCGCGTGACCTTCGGGCGCATAGTGGACAGGGGCGTGACGGATACGTCCAACATGGGCGCGGCGATGGCCCCGGCGGCGGCGGACACGCTGCTGCGGCATTTTGCCGCCTCGGGTCACGGCGCGGACTACTATGACGCCGTCCTCACCGGCGACCTCGGCCGCACGGGCTCGGGCATACTCGCAGAGCTGCTCGGCTTTGAGGGCGTCTCGCTCGCGGGGCGGCATTTTGACTGCGGCGGGCTTATCTACGACGCCGGGCGGCAGAAGGTCAATTCCGGCGGCAGCGGCTGCGGCTGCTCGGCGAGCGTCCTTGCGGGCTATGTGATGGAGCTCATGCGCTCCGGGCAGTGGAAACGGGTGCTCTTTGCCGCTACGGGCGCGCTCATGAGCCCGACCACCTCTCGCCAGGGCGAGAGCATCCCGGGCATCTGCCACGCGGTGAGCTTTGAAGCGGAGGCCGCGTGATGGAGCTTTTACTCGACTGCGCAAAGGCCTTCGCCGCGGGCGGCGCGCTGTGCGCGCTCGGCCAGCTGCTTATAGACCGCACCTCGCTCACGCCGGCGCGGATACTGACGCTGTACGTCTGCGCCGGCGTCGCGCTCGGCGCGCTGGGCGTGTACGGGCCCTTTGCCGAATGGGCCGGCGCGGGCGCGGCCGTGCCGCTCACGGGCTTCGGGAACGTCATTGCGCGCGGCGTGCGCGAGGCCGTGGCGGAAAGCGGCTTTGCCGGGGCGCTGACCGGGGCGCTGCGCTCGGCCGCCGGAGGCATAACCGCCGCCGTGCTCTGCGGCCTGGCGGCGGCGCTGCTCACCCGCCCGCGCTCAAAATGAGCGGGGGCGGGCGCGCGCTGCAATATCTGGTTGAAAAGGCGCGCGGAATAGGGTATAATACCATGATTGACTTAATGACGCTGAGAGGTAAGCCTTTTACATGAGAGACAGCATTTTCATCAAGGGCGCGAGGGAGAACAACCTCAAGGACATAGACCTTGAGATCCCGCGCGACAAGCTTGTGGTATTTACCGGCCTTTCCGGCTCCGGAAAGAGCTCACTCGCCTTCGACACTATCTACGCCGAGGGCCAGAGGCGCTATGTCGAGAGCCTCTCGAGCTACGCGCGCATGTTCCTCGGGCAGATGGACAAGCCCGACGTCGACTACATAG
This sequence comes from uncultured Oscillospiraceae bacterium, assembly GCA_944385815.1. Classification (GTDB taxonomy): domain Bacteria; phylum Bacillota; class Clostridia; order Oscillospirales; family Oscillospiraceae; genus Scatomorpha. The sequence continues at coordinate 3,076 of CALWYQ010000129.1, forward strand.
AGGGCCTCTCGCCGGCGATAAGCATAGACCAGAAAACCACAAGCCGCAACCCGCGCTCCACGGTGGGCACCGTGACGGAGATTTACGACTATCTGCGCCTTTTGTGGGCGCGCATAGGCGTCCCGCACTGCCCGAAATGCGGCCGGGAGATACGCCAGCAGACGATAGACCAGATAGTGGACCAGGTCATGGCCCTGCCGGAGGGCACGCGCATACAGGTGCTCGCGCCCGTCGTGCGCTCGCGCAAGGGCGAGCACGCCAGGGTGTTTGAGGACGCGCGGCGCGGCGGCTATGTCCGCGTGCGCGTGGACGGGAGCGTGTACGACCTCGGCGAGGACATAGCGCTCGACAAGAACAAAAAGCACAATATCGAGGTTGTGGTAGACCGCCTTGTCGTAAGGCCGGAGAGCGCCCGGCGCCTGACGGACAGCGCGGAGACCGCCTGCGGCCTCTCCGGCGGGCTGGTGCTTATAAACGACGCTTCTACGGGCGCCGACCAGCTGTTTTCGCAGAACTATGCCTGCGAGGAGTGCGGGATAAGCATAGACGAGCTCGCGCCGCGCATGTTCTCCTTCAACAGCCCCTACGGCGCCTGCCCCACCTGCTCGGGCCTCGGCACCCAGCTTCGCGCCGACCCGCAGCTCATAATAGGCAACCCGAACCTCAGCATATTGGAGGGCGCGATCCAGGCCCCCGGCTGGGGCAACGCAAAGGCGGATTCCATAGCCAAGATGTACTATGACGCCCTCGCGAAAAAATACCACTTTAAGCTGAGCACCCCCTTCAAGGACCTGCCCAGGGAGGCGGTGGACGCGCTGATGTACGGCACGAACGGCGAGCCGCTCGAGCTCAAGTACGACACCGCGCGCGGTCAGGGCGTGCTCAGGCAGCCGTTCGAGGGGCTGGTGAACAGCGTGGAGCGGCGCTACCGCGACACGCAGAGCCAGAGCATGCGCGAGGAGTACGAGCAGTACCTCGGCGAATACCCCTGCCCGGACTGCGGCGGCAGGAGGCTCAAGAAGGAGGCCCTCGCCGTCACCGTCGGCGGGCTTTCGATAATGGACTTCTGCGACATGCCCGTCACAAGGTCGCTCGAGTTCATAGAGGCCCTGCCCGAGCAGCTCACGCCGCGCGAGCGCCTGATAGCGGACATGATAGTGAAGGAGATACGCTCGCGGCTGCACTTCCTCGCCAGCGTGGGGCTTCAGTACCTCACGCTCTCGCGCGCGGCGGCGACGCTCTCCGGCGGCGAGAGCCAGCGCATAAGGCTCGCAACGCAGATAGGCTCCTCGCTGATGGGCGTGCTGTATATCCTCGACGAGCCGAGCATAGGCCTGCACCAGCGCGACAACGGCAAGCTCATTGCAACGCTCAAGGAGCTGCGCGACCTCGGCAACACGCTGATAGTTGTCGAGCACGACGAGGACACCATGCGCGCGGCCGACTGGATAGTGGACATAGGCCCCGGCGCGGGCGTCCACGGCGGCGAGGTGGTTGCCCAGGGCACGGCGGAGGACATAATGGCCGAGCCGCGGAGCATCACGGGCCAGTACCTCTCCGGCGCGCGGAAAATACCCGTCCCGGCCAGGCGCCGGAAGGGCAACGGCAAATATATAACCATACGCAACGCGCGCGAGAACAATTTGAAGGGAATAGACGTCCAAATACCGCTTGGAGTGCTGACCTGCGTCACTGGCGTGTCCGGCTCGGGCAAGTCCAGCCTTGTGAACGAGGTGCTGTACAAGACCCTCGCCGCGGTCAAGAACCGCGCGCACATCCGCCCCGGCAGGTGCGACGGCATAGACGGCCTTGAAAACGTGGACAAGGTCATCTGCATAGACCAGAGCCCCATAGGCCGCACGCCGCGGAGCAATCCCGCCACCTACACCGGCGTCTTTAACGACATCCGCGAGCTCTTTGCCTCGACCAACGACGCAAAGCTGCGCGGCTACAATCCGGGCAGGTTCAGCTTCAACGTCAAGGGCGGGCGCTGCGAGGCCTGCGCCGGCGACGGGCTTATCAAGATAGAGATGCACTTCCTGCCGGATGTGTACGTCCCCTGCGACGTCTGCAAGGGCAGGCGCTACAACCGCGAGACGCTCGAGGTGCGCTACAAGGGGAAGAACATCTCCGACGTGCTTGAAATGACCGCCGAGGAGGCGCTGGACTTCTTTGCCAACATCCCGAAGATACGCGACAGGGTCAGGACCCTCTGCGACGTCGGACTCGGCTACGTAAAGCTCGGCCAGAGCAGCACCACGCTCTCCGGCGGCGAGGCCCAGCGCGTGAAGCTGGCCACGGAGCTCAGCAAGCGCTCCACCGGCCAGACCGTGTACGTCCTTGACGAGCCCACCACGGGCCTGCACACCGCCGACGTCCAGAAGCTCATAACCATCCTCGACCGGCTGGCGGACGCGGGCAACACCGTCGTCGTGATAGAGCACAACCTCGACGTCATAAAGGTCGCCGACCACGTTATAGACCTCGGCCCCGAGGGCGGCGACGGCGGCGGCAGGGTGGTCTTTGAGGGCACGCCGGAGCTCTGCGCGCAATGCGAGGGGAGCGCTACGGGCGAATATCTCCGAAAGGTATTGGATTTATGACAGATTATATCGTAAACGCCCTTACAAGCACGGATCTGGGCGCGTATTTCGTCACGCTGATTGTCTCGATGATACCGGTAATAGAGCTGCGCGGGGCCATCCCGCTCGGCGTGGGCCTCGGCCTGAGCCACTTTGACGCGATGTGGGTGAGCATGCTGGGCAATATGCTGCCCGTGCCCTTTATCATATTGTTCATCCGGCCCATCTTCAAGTGGATGACAAAAAAGAGCGAGCGCCTCGGCCGCCTTGTGGCCCGGCTCGAGGCCAAGGCGGAGGGCAAATGGGACACGGTGCGCAAGTACCAGTTCTTCGGCCTTGCGGTCTTTGTCGGCATACCGCTGCCCGGCACCGGCGCCTGGACGGGCGCGCTTATCGCCGCCGTCATGGGCATGCGCCTGCGCTCGGCCCTGCCGAGCATCCTGCTCGGCGTGATAATGGCCGGGCTGCTGGTCACGGGCATAACCTACGGCTTTACGAGCATTTTCTGACACAGGGACGGGCCGCCCGGGCATATGATAGGCCGGGGGTGTGCTCATGCTGTGGAATATACTTGGCGCGGCGGGCGTTTCGGCGCTGATTATGCTGCTTATATGGGCGCTGAGGGGCCTGCTGCTCACGCCGGTGCGGCCCGGCGAGGGGATCGAGATAACCGTCAGGCTCGACGTCAGCGGGGACGCGGCCGCGCTCGAGGGCTGCGTAGCCTCGCTTGAGTGGCTGCGCGCCAACGGCACGCTGCCCTGCGTGTTAGAGGTGCGCGCCCATGGGCTCAGCAGCTCCGCCGCAAGCGTGCTGAGCGCGCTCGAGCGCTCGGAGCGCATAGTTTTAGTGGAGGAATAATGGCGCAAGAGGAAGAGCTGGAGGAGCTGTACGGCAAAATATCCTCCGTTATCTACACAAATGAAGAAAACGGCTGGACGGTCCTCCGCCTCGACACCATGGACGGCGGGCTCGTGACCGTTGTGGGCACGCTGCCCTCCGCGTATCCGGGCGAGGAGCTGCACGTATTCGGCGAGTGGACCACCCACCCGAACCACGGCCGCCAGTTCAGGGGCGAGTACGCCGAGCGCAGCCTGCCCCGCACAAAGGAGGCCATCTATTCCTACCTCGCCGGGCGCGCGGTGAAGGGCATAGGCCCGGCCACCGCGGCGCTTATCGTGGACAGGTTCGGCGAAAAGACCCTCGACGTCCTCGAGAGCGAGCCGGAGCGGCTTACGGAGATACGCGGCATAAACCCCGCCAAGGCGGAAAAGATATCGCGCGACTTCCGCCGCCAGGCGGGGCTCAGGCGGCTTATGGAATTCCTCTGCTCGCACGACATAAAGCCCCTGCTCGCCGTGCGGCTCTACCGCTTTTACGGCGAGGAAGCCATGGCCGTGGTGAGCGAGAACCCCTACATAATCGCCGCGCCGCACATAGGCGGCAGCTTCGCCGAGGCGGACCACCTCGCCTTTGAGCTGGGCGGCCGGGCCGACGACCCGCGCCGCGTCCGCGCGGCCGTGGTGTTCGAGCTAAGGCACAACGCCGGGAACGGGCACTGCTTCATCCCCACGGACAAGCTCGCCGCAGCTACGGCGCAGTTCATCGGCGTCGCGCCCGAGGACGCGGCGGAGGGCGTGGCCTCCCTTGCCGCTAATGGCATAGTCGTGCGCACCACGCTCGCCGGGAGGGACGTGTCCTACCTCGCGAGGCTGTACGAGGCCGAGACCCGCGTGGCGGAGCGGCTTGTAAAAATGGCCTCCGAGCGCGTCCCGGAGGCAGACACCTCGGCGCTGCTCGCCGGGCTGGAGCGCTCGCGCGGCATGGAGTACGCGCCCAGGCAGCGCGAGGCCGTGGCCCTCGCGGCCAACAGCCGCGTAATGGCGCTGACCGGCGGCCCTGGTACGGGCAAGACCACCAGCCTGAGGGCCATACTCGCCGTATATGACGCCCTCGGCATAAGCGCGCTGCTCACCGCGCCGACGGGCCGCGCGGCAAAGCGCATGGGCTCCGTCACGGGCCGCGAGGCCTCCACCATACACCGGCTGCTCGGCGCGGCCTACTCGCCGGACGGCGAGGACGTCGTGTTCGCAAAGGACTCCGACGACAGGCTCGACTGCGGCGCGGTGGTGCTCGACGAGTGCTCCATGGTTGACATAACACTTATGGACGCCCTGCTCGAGGCCATGCCGGACGACGCGCGGCTGATACTTGTAGGCGATGCGGACCAGCTGCCGAGCGTCGGCCCCGGGCGCGTGTTCGGGGACATACTCAAAAGCGGCGTGATACCCGCCGTGCGGCTGACGGAGATATTCCGCCAGGCGCATGAGAGCCGGATAGTCTCCTATGCGCATGAGATCAACCGCGGCGAGCACCCGCGCCTGAACGAGAACAGGGGGGACTTTTTCTTCCTGCGCCGGGCCGACGCGGCCCGCACGGCGGAGACCGTTGCGGAGCTGTGCTCCGCGCGGCTGCCGGGGAAAATGGGCATACCGGTGCAGGACATACAGGTGCTGACGCCCACGCGCAGGGGCGAGACGGGGACGAAGGCGCTCAACAAGCGCCTGCAGGCCGTGCTCAATCCCCCGGCCGAGGGCAAGAACGAGAAAATTTTTGGCGAATTTACCTTCCGCGAGGGCGACAGGGTGATGCAAATTCGCAATAACTATGATATGATATGGCAAAGGCCCGTGCCCGGCGGCGTGCCGGAGCACGGCTCGGGCGTCTACAACGGCGACTGCGGCTATATCATCGGCATAGACGCCGAGAACCAGTGCGTCACGGTGGACTTTGACGGGCGCGTGGCGCAGATAGGCTTCGACGGGCTTGTGGACCTCGAGCACGCCTGGGCCGTCACGGTGCACAAGAGCCAGGGCAGCGAATACCGCGCCGTCGTCCTCGCGCTCGGGGACGCGCCGCCGAGGCTTATGACCCGCGGCGTGCTGTACACGGCCGTGACCCGGGCAAGGGAGCTGCTCATCGCCGTCGGCGATGAGGCCGCGGCGCACGGGATGATAGACAACCACGTACAGTCGAGGAGATACAGCGGCCTGCGCATAAGGCTAAGGGAGGCCGCCGGTAAATAAACGTCCGCTCAACCTACCGCTCAGAGAAAGAGGTGCGCGTTATGTCAAAGCTCGTCGATATAATAGACTCCCTCCAGTCCCAGAGGTGCGTAATCTGCCGCAAAAGGCTGCAGAGGGGCGAGAACGGCCTGTGCGCCAAATGCGTCGCCGGGCTGCCGCTGAACGACCCGGAGCTCTGGGACGGCCCGCAGTTTGTGGACGCCGCGTGCGCGCCGCTTGTGTTCAGCGGCACGGCGCGGGACGCGCTCACGCGCTACAAATTCTCCGGCGCGACGGGCTGCGCGGGCGTTTTCGGCAAGCTTGTGGCCGAGTGCATAAGCCGGAACCTCGCCGGGAAATACGACCTCATAAGCTGGGTGCCGCTTTCGGCGCAGCGCCGCTCCGAGCGCGGCTACGACCAGGCGATGCTTATCGCCCTCGCCGCGGCGCTTGAGCTCGGCGACGTGGCCGTAGACACGCTGCGGCGCACGAAGAACATAGCGCCGCAGTCCGGGGTGGATAACGCGGCGGACCGCCGGGCAAACGTCTCCGGCGCGTTTGAGCCCGCCGACGCCGAGCTCATACGCAATAAGCGCGTGCTGCTGCTGGACGACGTCATAACCACCGGCGCCACCGTCTCCGAGTGCGCGGCGACGCTTATCCGCGGCGGGGCGGCCGGCGTGGTCTGCGCCGCCGTGGCGCGCACGCGGCGCTTTGACTAAAATCCGCCGCGTCTGTCTAAGATATAGCCGGGCGAGCGCCCGTAATGTAAGAAAGGTTGCGAAGCAATGCCGATATTTGACAAAGACATAGCCCTCGACATGGGCACGACCCGCGTAATGATGTACTCCCGCGGCAAGGGCGTGGTGCTGCGCGAGCCCACGCTTGTCGCCGTGGACAAGTTCTCCGGCAAGCTGCTGAAGGTGGGCGAGGACGCGCAGAAGATGCTCGGCCGCACCCCGGCGAGCATAGTGCCCATACAGCCCATAGTCGGCGGCGTGATCTCCGACTACGACATGACCGTCGCCATGCTCCGCGAGCTCATGGGGCGCATAACCTCGCTGAGCCTCTTCAAGCCCCGCGTGCTTGTGAGCGTGCCGGGCAGCATCACGGGCGTTGAGGAGCGCGCCGTTGTGGACGCGGTAACCGAGGCCGGCGCGCGCAAGGTATATCTTGTGGAGAGCGCCGTGGCCACGGCGGGCGGCGCTGGCATAGACGTGTCGAAGCCCGACGGCCACCTCATCGTGGACATCGGCGGCGGCACCACGGAGACGGCCGTGGTCTCGCTCGGCGGCGTGGCCGAGTGCGAGAGCATCAAGACCGCCGGCGCGGCCTATGACGACGCCATAATCCGCTACATCCGGCACAGGCACAACGTCCTTATCGGCGAAAAGACCGCCGAGGAGCTCAAGATGAACATCGGCTGCGTGCTCCCGAGGCAGGACACCGCTGTCGAGGAGGTAAAGGGCCGCGACCTTGTCACCGGCCTGCCAAAGACGGTCAGGGTGAGCTCCGCCGAGCTCGCCGAGGTGCTCATAGAGCCCACGCGGGACATACTTGAGAGCATACACATGGTCCTCGAGCGCACCCCGCCCGAGCTTGTGGCGGATATTTCGCAAAACGGCATCATAATGTCCGGCGGCGGCAGCCTTATCTACGGCATAGACCGCCTTGTAGAGCGCGACACGGGCATACGCACCCTGGTCGTGGACGACCCCATCTCCTGCGCCGCGTACGGCGCGGGCAAGCTGCTCGCCAGGCTCAACGACATGAGCGAGGGCATGGTGAACTTCGCAAGAAAGCGCATGCTGAGGCATTGAAAAACCGAAAACCGCCCGGGGCCGGAGCCTCGGGCGGCTTTTTTATTTTGCGGCCGCCCGCTCGGAGAGGGCGGCTATCATGGTTGTCTGCGCCGGGAAGCGCTCGCGCCTGGGGAACTCGGCCTCATAGGCGGCAAGGAGCCGTGCGGCGGCGTCCGGGCTCAGGCATTTGACAAGCGGCAGCGCGAAAACGTGGCTCGCGAGCAGCATCCAGTAGGCCTGGCCGCTTTTCCTGTTGGCGTGGGCGCGGGAAAAGATGAACTCAAGCGCCTCCGCGGCCTCCTCGGAGGAGGGGCCGGCGGCGGCGCAGTCCTCGACCGCGGCGCTCAGGGCGCTTACAAAATCGTCCTGACAGCGCTCATTGTCCACCGCGCCGCCCCAGCCGAGGATGACGTCCAGCCGCCGGCGGTCCTTCACGCCGGAGGCCATGGCCTCAAGATAGTCCGAGAAGGCCCATGCTATGGCGTCGGGGACGGCCATCAGGCAAAGGGGTTCTCGTCGGGGTAGGGCAGGCCCTTGGGCTGGTTGTAGGCGACGTCCTTGACGCCGAGCATCTTCATGACCTCGAAGAGCGCCTTGCCGTAGTGGCCGAAGGCGACGGCGCCGTGGTGCGGGTAGCGCTTGGCAATCAGCACGTGGCGGTAGAAGCGGCCCATCTCATGGATGGCGAAGATGCCGATGCCGCCGAAGCTGCGGGTGGCGACGGGCAGGACCTCGCCCTCGGCGATGTAGCTGCGCAGGACGCCCTCGCTGTCGCACTGCAGGCGGTAGAAGGTGATTTCGCTCGGGGCGATGTCGGCCTCGAGGGTGCCGCGGGTGAAGTCGGGCTCGCTGCCGGCGGGCTCGAGGGTACGGTGCTGGATGAGCTGGTACTTGATGGCGCGGTCGGCGCAGAGCTTGCAGGCCGGGGTGTTGCCGCAGTGGAAGCCCATGAAGGTGTCGGTCAGGCTGTAGTCGAACTTGCCCTTTATCTCCTTCTCATAGAGGTCGGCGGGGACGGAGTTGTTGATGTCGAGCAGGGTGACGGTGTCGCCGGAGACGCACATGCCTATGTACTCGCTGAGGGCGCCGTAGATATCGACCTCGCAGGAGACGGGGATGCCGCGGCTCACAAGGCGGCTGTTGACGTAGCAGGGCTCAAAGCCGAAGGCCTTCGGGAAGGCGGGCCAGCACTTGTCGGCAAAGGCGACGTACTCGCGGGAGCCCTTGTGCTCGGCGGCCCAGTCGAGGAGGGTGAGCTCGAACTGCGCCATGCGGCGGCTCATCTCGGGATAATAGCGGCCTTCGCCCATCTCCCTGGCCATGTCCTCGCAGACCTCGGGGATGCGCGGGTCGTTCTCATGCGCCTTGTAGGCGACAAGCAGGTCCAGCTCGCTGTTTTCCTCAATCTCGACGCCTATCTCATAAAGGCCGCGGATGGGCGCGTTGCAGGCGAAGAAATCCTGCGGGCGCGGGCCGAAGGAGATAATCTTGAGGCCGGAGAGGCCGATGAGCGTGCGGGCGATGGGGACGAACTCCTCTATCATGCCGGCGACCTCGTCGGCGGTGCCGACAGGGTACTCGGGGATCCAGCCCTTGAGATGGCGCAGGCCGAGGTTGTAGGAACAGTTGAGCATGCCGCAGTAGGCGTCGCCGCGGCCGTCTATCATGTCCTCGCCGGTCTCCTCGGCGGCGGCGACGAACATGCACGGGCCGGAGAAGTTCTTGGCGATAAGGGTCTCGGGGGTCTCGGGGCCGAAGTTGCCGAGGAAAACCACAAGGGCGTTGCAGCCGGCGGCCTTGACCTCGCCGACAGCCTTGAGCATGTCTAACTCGTTCTCAACGGTCGTTTTGCACTCATACACCTCGAGGCCGCGCTTGCCGCAGGCCTCGACCACCGCGGCGCGGCGGCGCTCGGAGAGCGAGATGATAAAGCAGTCGCGGCTGACGGCGATGATGCCTAACTTGACGTTGGGGATGTTGGTGAGCATTTTTGATACACCTCAGTTATAATAAGATTCGCTTTAAGCGGTTTTGCGCGGATCAATTGCTACACAAAAAATTATATCACGATATTTTACTTTTTCAACCACCAATTGACGCGTTCTCAAGCGCGGCCATGTCCCGGAACACGTCCCTGAGCGCGGGGTAGATGCGGCGGAAGGCCTCATAGCGCCGGGCGTACTTTTCCGTGAGCTCCGGCGTGGGCAGGACGCGCTCCTTCACCCTGACGAGCGCGGCGCAGCACTCGCGCACGCTTGCGTATTCCCCGCAGGCGGTCATCGCGAGCATGGCGCCGCCCATGCCGGGCCCCTGCTCGCTGACGGGTATGTCGAGCTCGATGCCGAGCACGTTCGCGAGTATCTCCCGCCAGAGCGGGCTCCTGGCCCCGCCGCCGCAGAGCATGCTGCGCCGTATGTCAAGGCCCAGCGAGCGCGCGACGGAGAGCATGTCCCTTATCGCGAAGGCGACGCCCTCTAACACGGCCTGGGTGAGGTCGGCGCGCTTTGTGTCCATGGTCATGCCTATGAATACGCCGCGGGCGTCGGTGTCGTTGATGGGGCTGCGCTCGCCCATGAGATAGGGCAGGAAGTACACGCCGTTTTCCCCGAGACGGGAGCTGCCGATAAGCGCCTGCTCGGCGGCGTAGTCCGCGGAGCCGAACACGTCCTCCATGAGCCACCTGTTGCAGCTGGCCGCGGAGAGCATGCAGCCCATCAGATGCCAGCGCCCGTCCGCGTGCGCAAAGGAGTGCAGGGCGTTGTTCGGGTCCACGCCGAAGCGCTCCCCGGAGATAAAGACCGTCCCGCTTGTTCCGAGGGAGATGTTGCACGCGCCGCCGCCCACGGTGCCGGTGCCTATGGCGGCCGCGGCGTTGTCCCCCGCGCCGGCGCAGACCCTGACCGTGCGCGGGAGGCCGAGCGCGTCGGCAATCTCCGGCAGCAGCGTGCCGACGCAGTCATAGCTCTCGTACAGACGCGGGAGCTGCGCCTCGCTCACGCCGCAGAGCGAGAGCATTTCGGGCGACCAGCGCCTGTGCTCCACGTCGAGCAGCAGCGTGCCGCTCGCGTCCGAGAAGTCCGTGCAGTGGACGCCGGTGAGGATGTAGTTTATGTAGTCTTTCGGCAGCATTATTTTGCTGATGCGGGCAAAGTTCTCCGGCTCGTGCCGCCTGAGCCAGAGGAGCTTGGGCGCAGTGAAGCCGGCGAAGGCGATGTTCGCCGTGCGCCGGCTGAGCTCCGCGCGGCCCACGGTCCCGTTGAGGTACTCGACCTCAGCGCTCGTGCGCCCGTCGTTCCAGAGTATGGCGGGGCGTATCACCTCGCCGGCGGAGTCGAGCGCAACAAGCCCGTGCATCTGCCCGCCGGCGCCGATGCCCGCGACGGCGGAGGCGTCGAAGCCGCGCATGAGCTCCGGTATCCCGCCGAGGACGGCCTCGCGCCAGCTGCGCGGGTCCTGCTCGCTCCAGCCCGGATGCGGGAAGGAGATGGGATAGGAGCGGCTCACGGTGTTGAGCACCGCACCGGAGGCGTCCATGAGCAGGAGCTTTACGGCGCTGGTGCCTAAATCTATGCCGATATAGAGCATAAAACACTTCCTTTCGGGCGGCAGAAGCCTCCCTGATTATTTTATAACCGCGGCGGGAAAAGTCAACCGCAAACCCGGCGCATGACAAATTTTTGGCGAATACGTAAAAAGCCGCCCGGCACTTTTGTGCAAGCTGCTCCGGGGCGAGAAAATTCGCGGTTGCCAAATGCCGAAGTTGTGCTAAAATAAACGCGGAAACTGCTTTAAACCGTACAAATAAGGAGTGACAGATATGACAGTAAATACCCATCCCTTCGGCGCGGACAAATACGGCGAGGCCGTCACGGCCTGGACTCTTGCGAACAATAACGGCGCTTCGGTGGAGATACTCGACTACGGCGCGACGGTGCGCTCGCTCATTGTCCCGGACGCGGAGGGGCGGGCGCGCGACGTCGCCCTCGGCTACGGCACGCTCGCGGAGTATGAGGCAAACGGCGGCTACATGGGCGCCACGCTCGGCCGCGTTGCAAACCGCATCGCCGGCGCGCGCTTCTCCCTCGGCGGCAGGGAGTACAGCCTCTATAAAAACGACGGGGACAACGCCCTGCACGGCGGCAGGCGCGGCTTTGACAAGCGGGTCTGGCAGGCCGGGTACGACGGCGGCGCGCTGCGCTTCACCCTGCGCTCGCCCGACGGCGAGGAGGGCTATCCCGGCAGCGTGACCGTCACCTTGGAGGTGACGCTGACGGAGGAGAACGCCCTCGTGCTGCATTACACGGCCGGAAGCGACGCGATGACCCCGCTGAGCCTCACGAACCACACCTATTTCAACCTCGACGGCAGCCGCGTTATTGACGGGCACGTGCTCAAAATAAACGCCTCGCGCTTCTGCGAGGCGCAGCCGGACGGCCTGCCCACGGGGCGCTTCCTTGGCGTCGCGGGCACGCCCTTTGATTTCCGCGCCGGGCGGACGCTTGGCGAGGCCTTTTCCATGGAGCACCCGCAGACGGCGCTCTTCGGCGGCATTGACCACAACTTCGTCCTCGACGGCATGGACGCCGCCTGGCTCTACAGCCCCGTGAGCGGCATCGCAATGGCCGTGACGACCACGCTGCCGGGCATGCAGCTCTACACCGGCAACGGCTTTGCCGCCCGCCCCGGCAAGGGCGGCGCGGAATACGGCGAGCACTGCGGCCTCTGCCTGGAGACGCAGGTTTTCCCCGACGGCATGAACCATTACGGCTTCCCCTCGCCGGTGCTCCGCCCCGGCGAGAAATACGAGAGCGAAACCGTGTTCGCCTTCTCGGCCGTGAAATAGTGGAGTGTCAATTACTTTAAAATCAGAAGATGCCTCACTGTCTGCGAGTGAGGTTCAAAAGTATGGCACTTAAAGTTATTAAGAAGTTGTGAGTGTGCGCACTTCCATGCATGGTGCCCATGTATATACCGGCAGCCGGCGCATCAGCGCCGGCTGCTTTTGCGTCTGCCGGGTGCAGCGCTTCGCGCCTTGGCCGGCCGGTATTATTACACGCTGAACCTCGAATAGGGTTCATGGCAGTCCGGGCAGAGGATCTCGCCGCCCTCGAGGCGGGCGAAGCTCTCGGCGAAGGTCTCGCCGCAGCGGGCGCATTTTACGCTGCCGAATATCCTCGCGCCCTCGGGCAGGGGGATGAGCGCGGGTTTTACGTCAAAGAGCTCGGAGGGCTCGCGGCTCTGGAGATAGGCGAAGCTCTCGGCCCGGCTCATGCCCTCCGGGCGGGGGCGCAGGATGAGGCGCACGCTTTTGCCGGAGCGGCGCTCATAAAAGCTGAAGGCCTGCTTGCCGGTGAGATGGAACATCAGGTTGCCCTTGCCGGCGCTGCAGCCGAGCATTACCTGCACGGCGTCCACGCCGCAGGCGTCGTTTTCGCTTATGCAGCAGACCTCCTCGTCGTCGGAAAAATCGAGGGAGAGCAGCTCGATTGCGTAGAGGGCGGCCTTGTAGCCGATGGTCAGGCCGCCGCATTCGTGGCCGTGGAAGGCCGCGCAGTCGGCCCAGGTGGCGTTTTTCACTTATATCACCTCATGTGTATTTCCGGGAAGGGCACCACGACGGGCACGCCCATGTATTCATCCAGATGGACGTGCATGCCGTAGACCTCCTCTATGTTTTCGGCGTTCATGGCCTCCCGGCCGCCCTCGGCAAAGACGCGCGAGCCGGAGAGGAAAACGAACCTCGAGCAGTAGCGCGCCGCTAAGTTGAGGTCGTGCAGCACGCAGACCGTGCAGACGCCCCTCCCGCGCGTTATTTCGCGGACAAGGGACATGGTGTCGTGCTGCGCGCGCGGGTCGAGAGAGCTTGTAGGCTCGTCGAGCAGCAGCAGCCGCGGCTCCTGCGCGAGGGCGCGGGCTATGGCGGCCTTCTGCCTTTCGCCGCCGGAGAGCTCGTCCAGGCGCCTGAGCGCGAGGCCGCTGAGGCCGAGGAGCTCCATGGCCTCCATGGCGGCGGCCTTGTCACCGGCGGCCGCGTCCCAGCCTATGTACGGCCTGCGGCCCAGGAGCACGGCGTCGAACACCGTGAGCTCGCCGGACGGCGGCGTCTGCGGCACATAGGCCGCGAGCCGCGCGGCCTCGCGGCGGCTGAGAGCGAAGATATCCCTGCCGTCTATGCTCACCGAGCCGGAGCCGGGGCGCAGGATGCGGTCCATGCATTTTATAAGCGTGCTCTTGCCCGCGCCGTTGTTGCCGAGCACGGCGCAGACCTCGCCGTCGGGCACGGTAAATCCGACGCCGTCGAGCACGGGGCTCCCGCCGCGGTAGGCAAAGCTCAGGTCCCTTACCTCAAGCATTCCGCCCGCCTCCCTTCAGCAGCAGCGCAAGGAACACCGGCGCGCCGAGAAAGCTTGTGATAGCGCCGACGGGCAGCTCCACGGGCGCGATTATGACCCGGCTCGCCCAGTCGGCGAGCAGCAGCAGCGCCGCGCCTCCGGCGGCGGAGCAGGGGAGGAGCCAGCGGTAATCGTCACCGACAAAGCGGCGCATGGCGTGCGGCGCGACAAGGCCGATGAAGCTGATGATGCCGACAAAGCTGACCGCGAGCGCGCTCGCGGCCGTGCAGACGGCCATGCCGGCGAGCGTGGCGGCGCGTACGTTCACGCCGAGGCTCGCGGCGGTGTCGCCCCCGGCGCGTATGGCGTTGTAGTCCCAGCGCCGGAGCATGAAATATACGAACGCGAGGGCGTCCGCCGCGGCGAGCAGGGCGAGCTCGCCGCCCGTCAGGCCGTCGAGATCGCCGAAGGTCCAGAAAACCACGGCGCCTAACTGCGTGTCGTCGGCGAAGTATTGCAGCAGCGCGCTGCCGCCGGAAAACAGGCTGCTCAGCGCAACGCCGGCCAGGACCAGAGCGCCGGGGCCGAGGTCGCGCCTCATGCGCGAGACGGCGAGTATGACCGCCGTGGACGCGCTGCCAAAGACAAAGGCGCAGAGCGTGACGATATACGGGTTGTCAATCTGCACGGCGTAGTCCCCGCCGGCCGCGGTGACGCCGCCGCCGAAGGCGATTATGCCTATCGCCGCGCCGAAGGCAGCGCCCTGGCTCACGCCGAGGGTGGAGGCGCTCGCGAGGGGGTTATTCAAAACGCACTGCATCACCGCGCCGGACATGCCAAGCGCCGCGCCGACAAGCACTCCCGCGGCGATGCGCGGGAGGCGTATCTCAAAGAGCACCGTCCGCGCCGTGGCGTCCCCGCCGCCGAAAAGCGCGGAGAGCACCTCGCCGGGCGAGAGCCTTATCGAGCCCGTGCCCGCGCCGAGCAGCGCGGCGAGCGCAAGTATTGTCAACACGGCCGCGAGGCAGGCAAGCTTTCTGCGCTGCAGGCCCTCCCAGCCGGGGTGGAGCTGTCCCTTCATGCTTTCAGATCAACCGTCCCGTAATAAGCGCCGTACTCCGCGAGCACATTCAGATAATCCGGCTCGCCGAGGAAGAAATCGAATATTTCCGCGGCCCTGGCTTCAAAGTCCAGGCCCTCAAAGGCCTCGGGGTAGAGCACCGAGCCGGCAAAATAGCAGTTCGCGAGGCTTATCTCCATGTTGTCATAGTAGCTTGTCGAGCTCGGGTACTGATAGAGCCGCCCCTCGCGCACGGCCTGCAGCCCGGAATAAAACTCCGGCCGCTCGGCATAGTCCTGCCTCACCAGCGATACGCCGCCGCTGTCGAGGAAGATGAACTCCGGGTCCCACTTGAGTATCTGCTCCTTATCTACGGTGTAGGCGTCCTTTTCGCCGGAGGCGGCCTGCGCGTCCGCAAGGTTCAGGGCGTTTATGCTGAGCATGACGGGGTCGTTTACGCGGATGCCGTCTATGCCGTGCACGCCGCGGAAGGTGGCCGCCGCGCTGAGCACGGTATGGCGCTCCTCCTCCGGTATGCCGCCCGTCAGCTCCGCGAGCTCGGCAAAGCAGCCGTCAACAAAATCAAAGATAGCCTCGGCCCTCTCCGTCACGCCGCAGACCTCGGCCATTATGGCGAGGGAGCGCTCAAAGTCCTCGCCGAAGAGCGTCCCCTGCTCGAGGCAGAGGCAGGGTATGCCCGTCTCGCGCGCGAGCCTGTCGGCCACGTCGGCCGTCGCGGTGCAGAAGATAACGTCCGCGCCGGTGAGTATTATCTCCTCCGAGTTGTAGGAGGTGTTCCCCGAGGAATCCGTGCCGACAACGGGCTTGTCGGCCCAGTCCGCGCGCGTGACATAGGCGTAGGCCGTGAGCGGGCTTATGTCGTCCCCGTTCATGCCGGAATAGCCCGCGACCATGCCGTCGAGGCCGAGATAGACCGCCATGCGCGGCGCGTTGCCCAGCGCCACTATCGAGCCGACCTCCTCGGGCACGGCGACCTCACGGCCGAGGGAGTCGGTTATAACGCGCCCCGCGTCCTCCGGTTCCGGCGCGCCGCAGGCGGCCAGGGAGAGGAGCAGCAGGGCTGCTGCCATAATTATCGTCAACCTTTTCAACAGACTTTCCTCCGCGAATGTTCAAAACTATGTTGACAATGATTATAACTGCGCAGATACGGGCCGCGCAAGCCCCCCGGGGGGTTAATTTTGCCCCCGGGCGTTCGCATATTCGCCCAAAATCGCCATGAGCCTGCGCAGAAGCGGCGAGAGCTCGTCGGCCATGTACGCGGCGCCGTAGCTTACGGCCTCGGTGTCCTCAACCGGCACGTAGGCGACGCCAGGCTCGCGTATTCCGGGCACATCCGTGAGTATGGCGGCGGCAAAGCCGGCGGCGACGATGGCGCTTTGTATCTCTATGCCCTCGCAGAAGATTATGTCGCCCGGGTCCCTGCCGGCTATGAGGCTGTTCTGCACGCTTATGACCTGCCGCGGCGCGGCGTTGGGGCGCGATACGGCAAGCCGGCGCACCTGAGCAAGCTCGCCGGCGCTCACGGAGGGCTTCGCGGCGATGGGGTCGCTTTCGGCCACGGCGGCGACCACAGGGCAGAGCGAGAGCTCGCGGTATACCGCGCGGCGGGGGGAGTTTTCCTTAAAGGTGGGCATTATCTGTATTTCCCCGTCGAGCAGCAGGTTCTCAAGCGAGTCGTGCGGCACCACGCGGAAGCTCGGCACAAAGCCCGCGTCCTCGGCGCGCAGCCGCGCCATGGCCGTCGAGAGCAGCCTGAGCTCGAGCGTGTTGCGGCAGCCGACGCCGAGGATGCGCTGCTGCTCGTCGTTCGCCGCGCGCACGCGCCCGCGCGAGACGTTGAAGAGCCGGAGTATCTCCCCGGCGTACTGCGTGTACAGATATCCCGCCTGCGTCAGGCGCACGCTGCGGCTGGTGCGGTTGAAGAGCTTCACGCCCAGCTCGTCCTCAAGCGAGCTTATCTGATGGCTCACCGCCGGCTGGGTCAGGCGGAGCTGCTCGGCCGCGCGGGAGAAGTTCAGGCTGTTGGCAACGGCCATAAAGCATTCAAGCTGTGCAGTATTCAATAAATCACCCCGGCGTACTAAGCTTAACGTTGTATAATAGCGTAAAGCTATAACAACCTTTTATAGATAATAACATATTTGAATTTCACATTCAAGGCATAACGTGCTATAAATATCAAGTCGCAAATAGTCAACGTCCTAATGAAGGAGGTGCCACGATGACAGTTGACATAGGCGAAATGCTCTACGACAGCAGGTGCATCAGCATCCAGATCAACGCACGCGGCTCCCGGGCGCTCATGGAGGAGGGCCTTACCGACGTCCAGGCGAGGGTGCTGGTATATATAATGGCGCACTCTGAGCAGGGGGTTTCGCTTACCGACATACACAGGGACATGAGCTTTTCCATGGCCGCGGCCTCGGGGCTTATAAAGCGGCTGCGCGAGAAGGGCTATGTCCGCGTCGTGCCCTGCCGGCTCGACGAGCGCAAGAAGCTGCTTTATGCAACCGAAAAGTGCGCCGGGGTGCGCGCCGCAATGGACGCCATGCTCCGCCATATACGCGAAAGCCTCTACAGGGGCTTTACGGAGGAGGAGCTCTCCGAGCTCAACCGGCTGCAGAAAAAGATGCTCAGGAACCTGGGCGAGCCTGATAAAAGCAATCTGGAGGGATAACCGCTTTGAAAATCGTTCTCAAACAGGCGGGGAAATATGCGAAGGACGCCTATATCACCATGGGCCTCACCTGCGGCGAGGTGCTTTTGGAGATACTGATGCCCTTCATAACCGCCATAATCATTGACGACGGCCTCAAGGCCTCGAACATATCGGTCGTCGTCCGCTACGGCATACTCATGGTGCTCATGGCCATAGTATCGCTGGGCTTCGGCGCGCTGGCCGGGCGCTTCGCGTCCAAGTCCTCCACGGGCTTTGCCGCCAACCTGCGCGAGGCCATATACAGCAACATCCAGACCTTCTCGTTTTCCAACATCGACAAGTTCTCCGTGCCCGGCCTTGTAACGCGCATGACCACGGACATCACCAACGTCCAGTGGGCCTACATGATGTGCACCCGCATGGCCGTGCGCGCGCCGCTGAACCTCATATTCAGCTTTATAATGTGCCTTATCATCTGTCCGCAGATAGCCCCGACCTTCGCCATTGCGGCGGTGTTCCTCATGGTCGTGCTCGGCGGCATCATGGTGGTGACGATAAGGATATTCAACCGCATGTTCGACGGCTACGACGATCTGAACGCCAGCGTGCAGGAAAACGTCAACGCCATCCGCGTGGTAAAGGCCTTTGTGCGCGAGGACTATGAGGACAGGAAGTTCAGCAAGGCCAGCCGCGTGCTCTACCGCCTCGCTGTCAAGGCCGAGAGCCTGCTCGCGTTCAACAACCCGGCCATGATGCTCTCGGTGTACTTCTGCATCATCATGGTCAGCTGGATGGGCGCCAACCTCATCGTCGGCGGCGAGCTCACCACAGGCGACCTCACCAGCCTCTTCAGCTACATTATGAGCCTGCTTATGAGCCTGATGATGCTCAGTATGCTTGTGGTTATGATAACCATGTCCCTCGCCAGCGTGCGCCGCATAAGCGAGGTCCTGCGCGAGACGCCAGACCTGCACAACCCGGAAAACCCCATTTAC
>CALWYQ010000130.1 GCA_944385815.1 uncultured Oscillospiraceae bacterium
GCGGTAGCTGAAAAAAGTCCATATGCAGCGATATACTTTATTGTGACAAGTACCGTACCAACTGACGGTGTTGGCTATATAAAATGTCTGGCAGTGTTTGAGGAGGTTGAGTATAGCAATCTTTACAGTTATATAGCGGACGCAAATAGTACAAGTAATGAAGCTTTCATAGACTGCGGAATGCTGACTCCCCGGTTGACCGACTGGCTCTACATTTTGGCTGGGGATAACTCAAAGATACATGCAAACACTTATCACTTTAAGTATAATGGAGTGGACTATGATAGAAGCATCCAAAATGACGGTTATGTGCTTGATATTAATATCCTGCCATACGGAAACAGTACCGCGATTACTGATAAGTTTTTAACGGATAAGTCGGGAGCTATTCACAGGTATAGCTAAATCAATGTAAGGCTTTCAGCATCATTACGACCAAACCATCTGAATTATTCAGGCGGTTTGGTCGTCATTCATTTTATACTTCAAGGCGGAATACGGAATTACCGGTGCAGAGAGCATACCGGTTTTGCAGAAAGCAATAAAAGCTCTCAGCGATGACGTAAGCGCCGGTTATGCCGGCGCCCTGAGCTCCGCTGTCTTTTGCAGCAGGGCCCTGCTGCAAAAGACAGCGGAGCAATATACACATAACGGATGCGATTATAAAACAAAAACGCCGCAATTCCTGAGAATTGCGGCGACGTGGCACCCCCGGCGCGACTCGAACGCACTACATTCCGCTTAGGAGGCGGACCCTCTATCCTGGTGAGGTACGGGGGCAAATCAGCCTATATATTATATACGCCATCGCCGCCTTTGTCAAGCAGTCTGAGCGTTATATGCTGCGACATCAGCAACCCGGCGGCGGCCGGCACCCAGGGCACGGAGCCGGGCACGCTCCGGCGGCCGGGAGGCGGGGTTTCGCTCTGCTCGCAGCGGTGGGCGGGCTCCGACGAAAACACCACGTCCAGGTGGTCTATTCCCCGCACGCGCAGCTCGCGCCGCAGCACCCGGGCAAAGGGGCAGCCGAAGGTCTTTTGGATGTCGGTTATGCAAAGGCCCTGCGCGTCTAACTTGTTGCCCGTGCCGAGCGCGGAGATAACCGGCGTGCCGCGCGAGATGGCCGTCATTATGAGGTCAAGCTTGCAGCTCACAAGGTCTATGCAGTCGGCGATGTAGTCGCACCCGGGCAGGATCTCCCGGTTTTCCGCGCTGTAGCGCGCCTGAACCGCCGAGATATCCGCGTCGGGCGCGATGTCCCTCAGGCGCGCGGCGAGCGCGCCCGCCTTCGGCAGGCCTATGGTCGAATGGAGCGCGCCCAGCTGGCGGTTCAGGTTGCTCTCATCGACGGTGTCCGAATCTATAAGCGTCAGCCGGCCGATTCCGGCGCGGCAAAGCGCCTCCGCGCACCAGGAGCCCACGCCCCCGAGCCCGACGACCGCAACATGCGCCGAGCCGAGCCGCGCCACTGCGTCCGCGCCGAGCAGCATCTCCGTTCTTTTTGTACGTTCCGCCATAAGCAGCTCCTCACGAAAAGCGCGGGCGGCAGTATGGCTGCCGCCCGCAAAAGTGTTTACACCTTGGCAAACCAGTTGACAAAGCCGTTTATCTCGACAGGGTAGCCGGCCTCAAGCCCGGCGAGCCACTCGTCGTAGTCCGGGGCGCGCAGGCCCTGCGGCGCGCTCTGGTAGCTCGGCATGCCGTACTCGGCCAGGCAGTCGTGGTAGCTCATGTCATCGACGCCGACGAAATAGACAAGGTGCCAGCCGCTGTAGCTCGAGTTGGAGACGTAGACTATCGTCGTGTCGCCATACTCGCGCTCGGGGTCAAAGATCCAGTCGTTGATCTCATCGACCATCTGGTTGTGCGCGACGTGCTCATAGAGCCCGCCCTCGCTGCCGTAGGCGCTCGAGCCGTTGGAGCCGGTGTCCTCGCTCTCGGAATTGGCGAGCGCGGCGAAGGCGTCCTCGGTCTCGCCGTCCTCGACCCACTGGTCGTAGATCTCGTCGATGGCGGTCTTGGCCTCTTCCTTCTCCTCGGCGGAGATCTCGCCGTCCTCGTCGGCGTCGTCGGCCTTCACCAGGATGTGGCGGAAGGCCACGCCGTTATAGTCGCTCGAATCCGTGCGGGAGTGGTAGACAAGCACGTACCAGCCGGCGCCGTCGCTCTCGACAACGCCTACGTCGCCGTCGGCGCGGGCGGAATCAAAGAGCCAGTCGGCGACGGGGTCGATAAAGCTGGTGCTGACGTTATAGCCGAATACGTTCTCATACTCGGTGTACTCGCCGTCCTCGGTGGCGGCGTCCTCAAGGCTCTCGCCGTTTTCAACGGCCTCGGCCACGGCGTTGGCGGCCTCCTCTGCCTCGGCCATGGTCTCGTCGGTGACCTTCTCGTTGGTCTCCTCGCTCTCCTCGCCGGTCTCCTCGTCGGTGACGGTCTCGGTGACCTCAACGCGCTCAGCGGCTATATAGAAGCTGTCAAAGGTGAAGGCGTCGAAGTCGTCCGCGTTCTCGTCATAGTAGCTGTCGAGCTCCTCGCGGCTGTAGTCAAAGCCCTCGTAGACCTGCTCGGCATAGTCCTCGGCGATGTAGGCGCGCTCGAGCAGCGTGCGCACAAGCCCGGCGGTGACGCCCTTGCCGTACACCACGGCGACGTAGCCGTCCGCGCCGCGGAGGTTGTTGGACTCGGCCATGCTCTCATAGAGCTCCATCGTGGAATCTATCTCGGCGGCGTCCTCCTCGGAGAGGGTGCAGCCGGCCTCGACGGCGGCGTCGTATATGGCGGTGACCTGCACCATGTTCTCAAGCGCCACGGCGCGGAAATAATCCGCCCAGGTGGCATCCTCGCTCAGGTTGTCCCCGCTGAGGCTCTCCGGCACGCTGCCGGGGGCGAACATCTCGATGACGGAGACGCTCGTCTCGTTAAAGGCCTGGTCCTCCGGGTCCGCGCTGGAATCGAACTGGAAGAGGCTCAGGTAGGAGTTATAGTTGTACACAAAGTTGTTGTAGGCGGTGTTGTAGTAGTACTGATACTCCGCGTTCGTGTACTTGTGGTCGCCTATGGTCAGGGAGGTCGTGCCGGTATACAACAGGTTGGTGTTGAGTACGATGACAAGCACGACGAACACGGCGACTATCGCGCCGACTATGCTCCAGGTCCTGCGTTCCTTGCGGGCCTTCTGCTCGGCCTGACGCTCCGCGAGGGTCTTGGGGCTCTCGCCCGCGGCCTTTACGGCCTGCCGGCGCTTTTTGTCCTGTGATGCGCTCATGGGTAATTCATCCTTCCGTAAATGCGGCCCCGCGCGGAGGCCGCTTATTAACAAGCCTTGCTATTATAGCGCAAAGGCAGGCGCGTTTCAAGGCAAATTTGTAAATTTACCGCGCCTTCGCTCAAAGCACGGAGCTTAACCAGTCGTAAACCGGGACATAAAGCACCGGCAGGAACACGCCCGGGAGCATGTTCGCGATTTTTATCTGCTTTTCCCGCAGGCCGAGCAGGTTTATGGCGAGGCCTATAAGGAGCACGCCGCCGACGGCGCTCATCTCGCCTATCACCGCCTCGCTCAAAAACGTCCCCACGGCCCCGGCGAGCAGCGTAAGGCCGCCCTCCACCACCAGCACGCACACAAAGCTCAGCGCCACGCCCGCGCCCATGGCCGCGCCGTAGGTCAGCGAGGCTATGAGGTCGAGCACGGCCTTGGCTAAGAGGATGGAGTTATCCCCGTTTATGCCGGCCTCCACGCTGCCCATTACGGCCATCGAGCCGACGCAGAACATGATGGAGCAGCTGACAAAGGCGCTTGTAAAGCTCCCGCCGGCCCTGCCGCCGAGCCGCCGCTCGGCAATGCGCCCGAGGGCGTTCACGCCGCCGTCTATATGCAGCAGCTCGCCTATGACCGTGCCCAGCGAGCAGCACAGGATGATGCACAGCACATCCGCCGTCCCCACCGCGCTCGCGACGCCCATGCCCATCGTGGCAAGGCCCAACGCCGTCATAAGCGACTCCGTATATCTGCTCTTTATCCTGCTCCCGCAGAGCATCCCTATGCCGCCGCCTATCAGCACGGCGAGCGTATTTGCCAGAACTCCGAGCAAGCTTACCCCTCCCGCGGTCATATTTGCAGTAATTTTAATCCACCGCGCCGCCAAAGTCAACGCCGAGGTTGACACCCCCGCCCGCGGGTAGTATTATAATCCACGCAGGAGCGGCCGCCCCACCCCGGGAAAAGGCGAGGCCGGCTGAATATGCGGGCATGATGGAATTGGCAGACATGCGAGATTTAGGTTCTCGTGCAGCAATGCGTTGGGGTTCAAGTCCCCATGCCCGCACCACGTCGGAACAAACTGCGCTCCACTGCGTCCCCCGGCTTTGCCGGGGGACATTCGTTCCGCTCCGTTTGTTCCTCCTTCTCAAAACCGCAACCGCTGCGCTGGGTTGCGGTTTTGTTTTTTTGGGGGGCGCGGGGGGCTTGCTGTGCCCCGCTGTGCCCCGCGGCTTCGCCGCGGGACATGCGCTGCGTTTCGGTTTGTCCTTGGGGGCGGGGTTCCGCCGGGTTCCGCTGTGCCCCGCGGCTTCGCCGCGGGACATGCGCTGCGCTGGGTTTCATTATGCGAGATAAACAAAGGGCCGCCTGTGGGGCGGCCCTTTGGGGATTTATGGGGATTTATTCTGCGAGCGCCACGCTTTCCACGCCGTAGTACATTGCGAGGGCCTGGTTCTGCCAGTTTGAGGGGTCGCCGGTCAGGTCGCCCTCCGGGGGGAAGGCGTTATACCTCGAGCTGCCGCGGACATTCTGCGCGCTCACGACGGTCTGCCCCGCCTCTATCTGCGCGCGGATCGCCGCGTCACGGGCCTCCGCGGCAGCGGCGGTTGCGGCTATGTCGCCATAGCCCATGGCGTACATGGCGCAGCAGGCGGCGAGCGCGGCGCAGGCTGCGGCCGGGGCGAGGCGGCGTACAAGGCGCTCGGGCCGCTCTATCTTTGCATAGGCGCTGAGTACGGCGGTTATGCCGAACACCCCGGCTGCGCACCAGGCGCGCAGCGGGAAATACGGCGCGGCGCACATACAGTAGGCCGACACCACCGCCGCCCCGGCCCAGCAGAGCGTATCCGACCAGCGGCGCAGCCAGTACATAAAGCCCCGGCCGCGCGACTGCAGCACGCTCGCAATAAGGCACAGAGCGCCGAGGGCGAGCGGGAGCCAGAGATACTCGAGCGCGTGGACGCTGACCGGCAGCACGCGCCGGAGCATCTCGCCGAGTGAGGCCATGCCTCCCGTCCCGGAGACGCGCACGCCCTGCGCCGGCGCGAAGAGCAGCGCCGCCGCCCCGGCCAGAAAGCCCAGCGCGCCCGTCAGCGTCCAGAGCTCAAAGCGCTCGCGGTTGAGCGCGTACTTCCTCAGCAGCAAAAGCGCGAGCCCGGCCATCGCGCCGAGGCAGGCGTTCTCGCCCGACCACCCGGCCAGCAGGCCCGCCAGCGGCATTATAAGCGCCGCGGCCGCCGGGCGCAGCTTCCCAACGCCCACGGCATAGGGCAGCAGGAAGGCGAGCGCAGCAAGGCTCGTCCACATGTAATTGACGGAGCCCGTCAGCCACAGGCAGCTCTGCCCGAAGCCCGGCAGCGTCAGGAAAAGCAGCGCCCACGGCGCCAAAAGCCTGAGCGGCGTACGCTCTCCCTTACCCCACGCCGCGCGGCACATGCACAGGCCGAGCGCGAGGAAAACAAGGGTGTTCGCGATGTCGAACCAGATGCGCGGCCCCATCAGGAAGAGCTGCACCAGCGTGTGTACCACGGCGCGGCCGTTTATTATCTGATAGTGGTTGGCCTGCGAGGCTATGAGCCCGGCGAGGGTCGTGACCCTCTCCTTTGCCGCTCCGGCGGCATAGGTGAACATATAGGAGTAGTCGTCCGCGTAGTACGGCGTCGCCGCGCTCAGGGCGAAGAAGGCCGCCGCCGTCCCGGCAAGGCAGAGGATAATAAGCGCCCGGCGCTTCATTTAAGCCCCTCCTCGGTCTCGCGCACTATATATACGGGCCGGTGCTTGGCCTCCATGTAGGTCTTGGCGAGATACTGCCCGAGCATGCCGATAAAGAACATCAGAAGCCCGCCCACCAAAAGTATCAGGCTCACAATGGTCGGATAGCCCGCGACGGGGTTCCCGAAGATAATCGTCTTTATAACGGTGACAAGCAGCATGATGACCGCGATAACGCAGCAGATGACGCCGAGTATGCTCGAGAGCGCGAGCGGCTTTGTCGAAAAAGCCATCATGCCGTCTATCGAGTAGCGCACCAACTTGGTAAACGACCACTTGGTCTCCCCCGCCGCGCGGTCGCGGCTCACATAGGGTATCCACTTTGTCCTGAAGCCGACCCAAGAGAAGATGCCCTTGGTGAAGCGGTTATACTCCGGCAGGCTCAGCACGGCCTCCACCATGCCCCGGCGCATGAGGCGGTAGTCCGTGGCGCCCTCGACGTACTCCGTGTCGCTCAGGGCGTTCATAAGCCTGGAAAAGAGCGCGCTGCCCCCGCTCCTCACGGCGGTCTCGCCCTCGCGGGCCGTGCGCCGGGCGGCGGCGCAGTCATACTCGCCGTCCTTCACGGCCTCGTACATCTCGATGAGCATCTCCGGCGGGTGCTGCAAATCCGCGTCCATCACCGCGACATAGTCGCCCTTCGCCATGCGCAGCCCGGCGAGCATCGCGGCCTCCTTGCCGAAATTGCGCGAGAAGGAGCAAAAGCGCACGCGCCCGTCCTCCGAGGCGTAGCCGCGCAGCTGGCCGAGCGTCCCGTCGGCCGAGCCGTCGTCCACAAAGCAGAACTCAAACTCCGCGTAATCCATGATCCCCGCCACGCGCGCCAGCTCCGCGTAGAGCTGCGGCAGGACCTCCTGCTCGTTATAGCAGGGCACGACAACCGAAATAAGCGGCATTTACGCCACCTCCAGCAGAAAATACAAAGCTTATTTTATCAGACCCGCCCGCCGTTTTCAAGTGAGCGGGCATAATAAAAGCGCGCCGGGGCTCCGGCGCGCACGGCTTATTAAGTTTGTCAGCGCCTCACGACGGCCTTTACGTCTACGCCGTACTCACGGACGCTCTTGAGGACTATATCGGTCTGCTCGTCTATATAGGCGTTGCGGCGCTTGCTTATGGCGTCGAGCCCTTCCTCCAGCATGGCGGCGGCTTCTTCCTCGCGTTCGCCGGTGATTTCGTACTGGATGCCCATATTCTTGACGACCTTCATTTTGTTCTCCTTTCCGGGACCTGCCCGCGCGGCCGGCTGCCGCTATATCCGCAAAATAATCTCGCTCGGGATGCGCCCTGTCTCTCAATCTCTCCGCGGGCCTCTCGCCTTGCAAATAGAATATATCACCGTTAAAGCGCCCTGTCAATAGAATTTGTGAAAAAATTAATCAGCCTGTGAAAAATTTATTTAGTGACTTGACAGTTGCGCAATCCACCCACACTGCGGCGTATTCGCCACTTTTCGCCCCGGATAGGCCAAAGCGCCCCGCCGGAGCCTGAGCTCTGCGGGGCGCGGTGCGCGGGTACGGCCGGTTTCCTGCGCCTTCCATCCGGCCGGGGCGCTTACACGGCCTTTTTCGCGGCGCGGCGGATCTCGGCGAGGCTGGCCGCGCGGGTGTGCTCTATGGGCTTCCAGCTGACGTCGCGCGAGAGGAGGCCCGCCACCGTACATGGGATGTAGGTCAGCATATAGAGCGGGAAGGTAAAGGTGAAGAGCAGCTTCTTCCACGCCGGGGCGTAGATGCGCCGCCACTCGGTGAGCATGGTCAGCGCGCCTATGCCGAACACGGTGAGGTACATGCTGTTGAGCAGGCCCAGCGCGCTTGCGAGCACAACGGCCGCGCCCTGGTGCGTGAGGATGGCGTAGGCGAAGCCGCCTATGTTGGCGAACACGGCGAGCACGGTGACCACCGCCGCGGGCAGGACGTTCATAAACATGTCGTAGCAGGCGAAGGAGCCCTTGAACATGCCGCGCAGCATGGCCCGGCCATACTTGCAGAACACCTGCAAGTAGCCCTTTGTCCAGCGCTTGCGCTGCCGGAAGGACTGGCCCAGCTTTGTCGGCTGCTCGTCATAGAGCACGGCGTCCCCGCAGTAGCCTATGCGCCGCCCGGCGGTGATGCTGCTTATCGTGAACTCTATGTCCTCCGTCAGCAGGAAGAAGTTCCAGCCGCCGCACTCGTCGAGCACCTTCTGCGAGAACATGAAGCCCGTGCCGGACACGGCGCAGCTTGTCCCGAGGCGCATCCGCGGGCGGTTGAGGTAGCTGCTCTCGCGCAGGAACCAGAGCGCGTAGCCCGAGCTTATCCAGTTGTCGCCGAAGTTCTTGCTGTTGCGGTAGCTCGTAACTATCTCGTAGCCGTCCGAATAGGTGCGGTTCATCTGCTCTATGTAGTCCGGCTCGAGGACGTTGTCCGCGTCGAACACAAAGTAGGCGTCGAAGGGCTTGCCCGGGTGCGCCGCGTCTATGCGCTCCAGCAGGTAGTTGAGGGCGTAGCCCTTCCCCACGCGCTCGGGGTTGAAGCGCTCAAAGACCTCCGCCCCGTGCTCGCGCGCTACGCGCGCCGTGTCGTCCGTGCAGTTGTCCGCGCAGACAAATATGCTCACAAGCCCGCCCGGATAGCTCTGCCGCTTCAGGCTGTCTATAAGCTGGCCTATGACCGCCTGCTCGTTCCGCGCGGAGATGAGCGCGGCAAAGCGGTGCGGCACGGCCTCCTTATGCGGCCTGGGCTTTATTATAAAGGGCACCAGGATGTAAAAGGCCTGGTATGCGTAGCAGATGAAAAACACGACCGCCAGGACATAATTTATTGTCTTTATCGTATCCATATCGCGTCTCCTTTGCCAAAGCTCAGGTCAGATTATAAGACGTGAAGTTTAAATTCTCTCTCAACGAAGCTTAAAATTCCTTTAAGGCTTCCGGCAAACTGTATTAATCGTACTAACACAGTTAGTATATCACAGCGCCGCACACTTGTCAACCGGGCGCAGATTTTGCATATATCCGCGTATTATATTCACTTTGTTTTCCGCGGCGCGCCAAAATACCGCTTGACTTAGGCCGGGTTTCGGCGTATATTACGTATATGCGAAGGGGCGGGCACAGGCTCCTGCGCATATTTATGCTAACAATTCTGCATTGCCGGCGCGGCAGGAAAGGATTTGATGATATGGCGAAGGCGTATCTGCTTTTAGCTGACGGCAGCGTCATGGAGGGCGAGGGCTTCGGCGCCGCGGGCACCAGGATTGCCGAGCTGGTGTTCACCACAGGCATGACCGGCGCGGCCGAGAGCCTCACCGACCCGAGCTATGCCGGGCAGGCCGTCTGCTTCACCTTCCCGCAGTTAGGGAACTACGGCGTATGTTCAGACGATTTTGAAAGCGAAAAAGTTCACGCCTCCGCCGTGGTCTGCCAGGAATACTGCGATAAGCCCAGCAACTTCCGCTGTGAGATGACCGTCGGCGAGCTTTTAAGGCGCGACGGCGCCGCTGGCATAGCGGGCGTGGACACGCGGCGCATAACCCGGCTAATCCGCGAGCGCGGCGTTATGAACGCCGCCGTGACGGACGCGCCGCCGACGCCGGAGCTTTTAGCGGCCGTGCGGGCGTATAAGGTGAGCGGCGCCGTCGCCGCCGTAAGCACGGCGAAGCCCCTTGTTTTCGCCCCGCCGGGGGCGAGGTATTCCGTGGCGCTCATGGACTACGGGTACAAGAAGTCCATTGCCGCCTGCCTTACAGAGCGCGGCTGCGCCGTCACGCTCTATCCGCACGACACCCCGGCTGAGGCCGTCCTCGCCGCGGGGCACGACGGCGTGATGCTCTCGAACGGCCCCGGCGACCCGGCCGAGAACCTGTACGAGATTGCGCAGATAAGGGCGCTCATGGGCCGCCTGCCCATGTTCGGCATCTGCCTCGGCCACCAGATGATGGCCCTCGCCCAGGGCGCGGCCACGGCCAAGATGAAGTTCGGCCACCGCGGCGCTAACCAGCCGGCCAAGGACCTCAGGACCGGGCGGGTGTATGTCACCAGCCAGAACCACGGCTACGCCGTAGAGGCCGCGTCCCTCGCCGGAGGGCCGGGCGTGCTGAGGTTTGCGAACGTAAACGACGGCTCGGTGGAGGGCCTGGACTATCCCGGGCTCGGCGCCTTCTCGGTGCAGTTCCACCCCGAGGCGCACGGCGGCCCGCGCGACAGCGAGGGGCTCTTCGACCGGTTTATCTCCATGCTGGGAGGTGGGCGCGATGCCTAAGGACAACAGTATCAAAAAGGTGCTCGTGATAGGCTCCGGGCCGATAGTCATAGGCCAGGCGGCGGAGTTCGACTACGCCGGGACCCAGGCCTGCCGCGCGCTCATGGCCGAGGGCGTGGAGACCGTGCTCATAAACTCCAACCCCGCCACAATCATGACCGACCCGGACATGGCCAGCGCGGTGTACATAGAGCCGCTCACCGAGCGCACGGTGGAGCGGATAATCGAAAAGGAAAAGCCGGACAGCCTGCTCGCCGGCCTCGGCGGCCAGACGGGGCTGAACCTCTCGATGCGGCTCTACAAGTCCGGCTTCCTCGAAGCGCACGGCGTAAGGCTCATCGGCACGAACATCGACGCCATACTCAAAAGCGAGGACCGCCAGCTCTTCAAGGACGCGATGGCCGCCATAAACCAGCCCACAATCCCCTCGCGCACGGCGAACACCCTTGCGCATGCCCTGAACGCCGCGCGCGCCGTGGGCTACCCCGTAATCGTCCGCCCCGCCTTCACCCTCGGCGGCAGCGGCGGCGGCGTGGCGCACAGCGAGCGGGAATTGGAGACCGTGGCGCAGCGCGGCCTTGACGCCTCGCCCATACATCAGATACTGGTCGAGCGCTATATCTTCGGCTGGAAGGAGATAGAGTTCGAGGTCATGCGCGACAGCGCCGGGACGGCGATAACCATCTGCTCGATGGAGAATTTCGACCCCGTCGGCGTCCACACGGGCGACAGCATCGTCGTGGCGCCCGCGCTCACCCTTGCCGACCGCGAGTACCAGCTGCTCCGCTCGGCGGCGATAAGCATAATAGACGCGCTGGGCATAGCCGGCGGCGGCAACTGCCAGTTCGCGCTCAACCCGGACAGCTTTGAGTACGCGGTCATCGAGGTGAACCCCCGCGTGAGCCGCTCCTCCGCCCTCGCGAGCAAGGCCACCGGCTACCCCATAGCCAAGGTCAGCGCCAAGATAGCCCTCGGCTACACGCTCGACGAGATAAAAAACGAGGTCACGGGCGAGACCTACGCCTGCTTTGAGCCGGCGCTGGACTATGTTGTGTGCAAGCTGCCGCGCTGGCCCTTCGACAAGTTCTACGGCGCGGACAGCTCCCTCGGCCCGCAGATGAAGGCCACGGGCGAGGTAATGAGCATCGCGCCGACCTTTGAGGCCGCGCTTATGAAGGCCATCCGCGGCGCGGGCATAAAGGAGGAGAGCCTCAACCGCCGCGTACCGAGCCGCCGCCCGCTGCAAAAGCGCCTGCGCGAGATAGACGACATGCGCGTTTTCACCCTCTTCGAGGCGCTCAAGGCCGGCTATTCGGTGGACGCGCTGCATGAGATGACGAAGGTGGACCGCTTTTTCCTCAACAAGCTCGCCGGCATGGCCCGGCTCGAGGAGAGCCTTGCCGGGGGCCTCACAAGCGAAAATGTCGAGACCGCCCGCCGCTTCGGCTATACCGAGGCGCTCATAAAAAAGCTCTCCGGCGAGGAGCCGCCCGCCGCGCCTCCGCTCGCCTACCGCATGGTGGACACCTGCGCGGCCGAGTTCGAGGCCAAAACGCCGTACTTCTACTCCGTCCCGGGCGGCGCGGAGTGCGACGCACGGCCGCGCCGAGGGGACAGGCCCACCGTCGTCGTGCTCGGCTCCGGGCCGATACGCATAGGCCAGGGCATAGAGTTCGACTACTCCTCCGTCCACTGCGTCAGCACGCTCAGGAGCATGGGCTACGACGTCGCCATAA
>CALWYQ010000131.1 GCA_944385815.1 uncultured Oscillospiraceae bacterium
TGAACACGCAGACAAGCGGCGGGTGGACGGCCTGCGCGTCATCCAAAAGCGCGAGCATCATCGCGGCCGCGATGCCGTTGTCCGCCCCGAGCGTGGTGCCGCCGGCAAAAATCCACTCCCCGTCCGTGAGGGGCCGCGGCGGGGCCACCGACATATCCGTACCCAGGCCGCTCTCGGCGGCGCAGACCATGTCGAGATGCCCCTGCAGCATGATTGGCTCGCAGCCCTCCCGCCCGGGGCTCGCGGGCTTTTTTATCACCACGTTCCCGAGAGCGTCGCGCTCGTATTCAAGAGCGCGCGCGGCGGCAAAGCGCGCGACGTATTCCGAGGCCGCCGCCGTGTTCCCCGAGCCGCGCGGTATGGCTGTGAGCTCAAAAAACCGTCGGAACGGCTCCTGCTCCCGCAGGGCCTCAAGCGTGTATCCCATGTCAGGCCTCCAATTCCCCGCGCAGGCTCTCCGGATTGAGCGGCCGGAGCTCCTCCGGCACGAAAAGCCCGTTGCGCGAGATGAGCGTATCGTCAAACCATATCTCCGCGCCGCCGTGCTCCGGCTGCATACGGTAGACAAGGTCCCAGTGTATGCCGCTTCTGTTGCCGTTTCCGCAGCTCTCATAGGAGTTCCCCGGCGTGAGGTGGAAGCTCCCCGCTGCCTTCTCGTCAAAGAGTGTGTCCCCGACCGCGCGGTCTATGAAGGGGTTTGTCCCCATGGCGAACTCGCCTGTATAGCGCGCGCCCCCGTCCGTGTCCAGTATGGCCCCGAGCATATCCGCAGGGCCGCTCTCGCAGGAGGCCGATACGATGCGCCCGCGGGAGAATTCAAGCCGCACGCCGGCAAAATGCGCGCCTTCAAAGTCCGTCGGGACGTTATAGCGTATATAGCCCTCCACGCTCCCGCGCTCCGGCGCGGAGAAAACCTCGCCCGCGGGCAGGTTCCGCTCCCCGGCGCATATCGCCGGGGCCCTTCCGCAAAGCTCAAAGCGCAGATCTACGCCCTCGCCCAAAATGCGCACCCGGCGCGCCCTGCCCATGGCCGCGCGGAGCGGCTCCATCCTCTCGCGGAAGCGGGCGTAGTCCAGGCAGCAGCAGCGGTAATAGAGCTCGGTGAGCTCGCGCGTCGGCAGCCCGGCGCTCTGCGCCATGGCGGCGTTGGGCACGCGCGTTACAAGCCAGCGCGTCTTTGGTATGCGGGTGCGGAAGTGTACCGGCATTTCGTACTCCCGGCGGTAGAGCCGCCTCTGCTCCGCGGGCACGGAGGAGAGGTCAAAGCTGTTCGCGCTCGAGCGCAGGCCTATGTACACGTCCGTCCCGAGCATAAGCGCCTTGTCCCGCGCGGCGCAGAGGCTAACGGCCCCGGCCCCGGCGCGCTCGAGCCAGGCAGCCTGCAGGCTGTCCCAGCGCTGGATGTAAAGGGGCTCGCCCCCTGCGCCGTATACGGCGCGTATGACCTCGGCGGCGAGGGCGTCCTCGCAGCCCGTGACCTCTATGAGCACCCGCTCGCCCGGCTTTACGCGGCAGCAGCGCTCCACTATCACCCCGGCGAGGCGTCTCAGCCCGTCCATCAGCCTTCCTCCTTTTTCTGCGTTTTTCCGAAGGCGGCGAGCCACCTCCCGCTTTTAAAGCGCCGCGTGTAGGCCGCGCAGCGCGAGATATGGTCAAGCCCCTGCGTCAGCACTATGGCCGCGGTCCCCCAGCCGAGCGCCACGCCGAAGAGCCAGGTGCCGCACACGCGGACAACCCAGGCCGAGGCCGTGGAATAGAGCATGGGGTATTTTGCATCCCCTACCGCCTTAAAGCCGTTCGGATATATGAAGCAGCCCGGCATGAAGGGCGAAAAGAGCGCGTACAGCATCAGCATCCGCACCGCAAGGCGCACGCTCTCCGCGTCCCGGCTGAAAACAAGCGCCATGGGCAGCGCGAGGACAATGTGCGCAAGCCCGGTGAATATCGCGACCGTGTGAGCGCGATCGTGCAGGTACTCAAGGCAGGCGGCGAGCCCCGCGGCGCCCTCCCTTCCGGCGCAGCGGCCCACGACTGGCGTGGTGAGGTAGTTCACGCTCATGAGCGGTATGAGCATGACGTTGCTTGCGGAGTTGAACACCTGGTTTGCGGAGATAACCGCCGTGCCCATGCCCGCCACAAAGACCTGTATCACAAGCTTCGTACCGTTGAACATAAGGTTCTCCACCGAGCTCGGCAGGCCTATCGAGGCTATGGCGCGCATCCGCCCCGCCGTGGAGGCGTCGAGGCGCAGCTCCGGGCGCAGGGCAAAGCCGCCCCGCAGCGTGAGCGCGAGGGCGATGACGGCCCCTCCGGCGACGGAGAGCAGGTAGCTCAGTGCGCTTCCTCGTATGCCGAGGGCCAGCTTCAGGGTGAAGAGCAGGTTAAAGAGTATGCTCAGCGCGTTTGCCGCCACGCTCACAAGCATGGGCCGCCGCGTGTCCCCCGCCGCGCGCATAAGCCCGCAGCACTGGAAGTAAATGAACCACAGCGGCGGGGCGAGCGCGGTAAAGCGGTAGTACGTCAGCGAATTTGCCACAACGGCGTCCTCCGCCGCGCCGAAGAGCGCGCGTATAAGCGGCTCGCGCAGGAAAAACAGCGCCAGCGCCGCCACAAGGCTGAGCAGCGTGCCCAGGGCTATGGCGTCGCCCGCGACTCGCCTGCCCTCCCGGCTGTCCCCGGCCCCGGCGCAGCGCGCGGCAAGCGCCGTGCCGCCCATGGCGAAGAACTGCACCACTATCATCATGGTGTTGTTTATGGTGGACACCTGGCTGACCCCGGCCGTCGCCTCGCTGCCGATGAAGCCCATGACCACGATGTTTATGTTGTCCAGAAGCGTCGCCGCCACCTGCTCTATGAGCATCCCGGGCAGCATAGCGCGCATGTCCTCCCGCACCGCCGCGCCCGCGCGCACCGGCGGGAAGAGCCAGTCCTTCAGGCGGCTCATGCGCCCTCTCCGCCGAGATAGCGCCCGAACCAGGCGAGCATGGCGTCCACATCGTGCAGCAGCTGGGACACCCTCCGCCCCCCGTGGAAGCAGCGCTTATTCACAAGCAGCCGCGTGGGCACTCCGCGCTCGAGCAGGGCCACAAACATCTGTTCCGCCTGCTCGAGGGGGCAGGCCCTGTCCAGCTCGTGCTGGATGAAGAGCGTCGGGGTTTTTACCGCCCCGGCGTATTTAAGCGCCGACTGCCGCCACACAAGCTCCAAATCCTCAAGCGGCCCCGCGCCCAGCACAAGGTCGCCGTACCAGTTCTCCGAGCTCGTGGCATGCATGCTTATCCAGTTGCTCGCGGACATGCGCGGCACGGCGGCGGCAAAGCGGTCCGTATGGCCGATTATCCAGTTCGTCATTATCCCGCCGTAGCTCTGGCCCGTGACGCCGAGGCGCTTTGCGTCTATCTCGGGGTATTTTTCGAGCACGGCGCCGGTAAAGGCCATCAGCTCGCGGTAATCGCGCCCGCCGAGGTCGCCGCAGACGTCGAGGTGCCCGCGGCCGAAGCTCGTGGAGCCCTGCGGGTTGCAGAAGAACACAAAATAGCCCTCCGCGCACCAGCGCTGGTGCTCCGGGTTGAAAAGCGTGTTCACATAGCCGTGCGGGCCGCCGTGTATGTCCAATATGGCGGGGTATTTCCCGCCCGGGGCAAAGCCCGCCGGCTTCATCACCCAGCCGCTCACCTCGCCCTCGCCGGCCCGTGCGCTTAGCGCCTCGCAGGAGGAGAGGCCGCAGCTCTCATAGAGCGGGCCGTTGAAGTCCGTCAGCTGCTCTATCGCGCCGTCCTTGTAGTAATAGAGCTCGGCGAGCCGGTCTGGATACCAGCCCGTCAGCACTATGTCCCCGCCGCGCGGTATCGCGCAGGTGGGGTTGAGTTCGCCCGTGTCTATGTCCTCGAACGCGGCGCCCGCCGTAAAGCGGCCAAGCCTCATCCGGGCCCGGTCGGCGCGGATAAAAAGCGTCTCGCCCTCCCGGCTGCGCACCGTGCCCGTCTCGAACTCCGGCTCGGCCTCCGTCCGCAGGTCCCCGCCTGCGAGGCTCACGCTCCTGAGCCGCGTCTCCGCGAGGTACGGCCCCGGCTCTATCGCCCAGGCCGCGTACCATATCCGCCCCTCGCGCTCGAAAAGGGAGTAGACATAGCAGCGGTCGGAGCAGAGCTTTATGTTCTCCCCCGTCGCCCAGACGTGCCTGTAAATGGCGGCATGGCCCGCGGCGCAGCGGTCGTACTCCCAGCCCACAAAGCAGAAGCCGTCTCCCGTGAGCACCACGTCCTCGCTGAAATATGGCGCATAGGTCTGCATGAGCGGCGGCGTCAGGCGTTTGAGGTCCCCGCTCTCGGGGTCGTAGACGAACAGGCTGCGGCGCTTGCGGTTCACATAGCCCGCGCCGTTATCCATGAAGGGGTACTCGTCAAAGTACATCCAGCCGTCCTGCTCGCCCTCGCCCGGGGCGTTTGCGTCCGTCTCCGCCCGGACAAGGAAGCGCCCATCCGGCAGCGGGGAGCACTGCGCGCCCGCTATGGGCACGCGCAGGTATTCAAAGGCCTCGCCCCCGCGCACGTCGATGCAGTACAGTATGGTCTCGTCCACGGGCGCTTCGCCGCCGCGCGCGGCGGGGAACAGGACACGGTTTTCGTCCAGCCAGAAGCCGCCTCCCTCGCGCCCGCCTGTCGTCAGGCGGTATATCCTCCCACCGTCCAGCTCACAGACATGGAGATCTGTGAGATATGCGTCCTTCGCGATGTCGTAGCGCTGCACGGAAAAGAGCGCCCTTCCGCCCTCCGGCGAGAGCTTGAGGCCCTGTACGTTGCGTATTTTTTCGTAGTCTTTATTCTCAAATTTCTTCATTATAAGTCCTCCGGCGGCAAAATCGGGCGTATCCTGACTAATCCGGCGCTCACCGTGCCCTCCCCGCGCGATACGCTCCCACGCATGACGCAGCGCGCTCCGGCCATGAACCGGAGCCCGGCGAGAGTGTGCCTGAGGTGCGCCCCGGCGCATCTGGCGAGCCAGGGGCCGTGCGCCGTCTCGTCCGCGGCCTCGGCGGTGAACATCACGCCGAAGGTCCAGGGCCGGCTTACGCTCGGGTATGGGTGGCGGGCGTTGTAGGGCGAGGGTATCCAGTAGTCCAGCATCGCGCCGGAGCGCTCGCTCGCGTACAGCTCGTCTATGCCCTCCCAGGAATACTTCATAAAGCGCGCTTCAAGCTCGCCGTTCGTTTCGGCAAAGCCCTCCATGTCCTGCATGGCCCCGTCCACGCAGCGCTTCCACGCCTCCGAGAGCGCGCGGTTCGAGGCGAAGCGTTCGTCGTCCACGTGGTAGTAGAACGCGCAGAGCAGCGCGCGCGGCAGCCACAGCCCGCGATAGCCCCCCGGGGCGTCGAACACGCCCTCGACCTCGTGGTGCGGCACGCCGTGCAGGTCTATAAAGGCGTCCGGCAGGTACCTTTCCGCTATGCGCGTAAAGGCCAGCGCCTCGGTCGTAAGCGGCTCCGGGTCGAAATAGGCGGGCATCAGGTCGCCGCCCAGGCTGTTGGTGTAGCAGCACTGGTGCTGCCAGTTCGGGTGCGCCTTCTGCAGCTCATAGTGCAGCGCCGCGCCGTCGGCGTTTTCCATGGGCACGACGATGACGTTCACCTGCCCGCGCGCGGCGCGGTGCTCCGGCTCCGTCAGCAGCTCGCGCAGAAAGGCGAAGGCCGCGTTCGTCGCTGAGACCTCGTTTGCGTGGTGGCGTCCGTTTATGTACAGCGTCGGCAGCAGCGCAAGGCGCTTTACGCGGGAGACATAGGCCTCCGGCCCCGGCCAGGCGGGCTCGATAGCCCAGACGTTCCGGCCCTGCACGGTTACGGCGGCGCGCCAG
This sequence comes from uncultured Oscillospiraceae bacterium, assembly GCA_944385815.1. Classification (GTDB taxonomy): domain Bacteria; phylum Bacillota; class Clostridia; order Oscillospirales; family Oscillospiraceae; genus Scatomorpha. Next base: position 5,851 of record CALWYQ010000131.1, read on the forward strand.
ACGTTCAGTTCCGGCACGCGCCGGAGCTCGGAGACTATGCGCTCGCAGTCCTCGTAGCCTATGAGCCGCCCTGGCATGAGGTCTATGCCGCGTATGTCGAGGGGCTCTGGCGGCGTCCGTACAGGTATATCGCAGGCGTATTCCCTGCCCGCGCAGCGCAGTATGAGCCGACCGTACGGCGCAAGCAGCTCCGAAAGCTCCGTAAAGCCCTCGCCCGTCAGCGCGGCGAGCGCGGCAAGCGTCCCGGAGCAGTCCCCCTCCGCGCTTATGTCAAAGCCCAGCGCCAGCCGGCCGCCCTCAAGGCCCACGCGGGTGCATTCAGCCCGCACAGCGCGCTTCGGGCAGCTCGTTTCCCCGGCGTACCGGTCGTATATGCGTATGGCAAAGCGCGGCGCGCCGGGGCGCGTCGTTATAAGCGGCAGCACAAGCCCCGGGCAGGAAAGGTCGCGCCCGCGCTCGCGCCCGAAGCGCATGAGGCACATTTTCGCCGTCTGGTTCAGGCTGTCCTCAAGCGTCTCGCCGCTGGATATATGGTCGCAGCGTGTATCAAGCTCCCGCTCCACGCCGCCGAGCGCGGCCTCTATCTCAACGCGCTGCCAGAAGGGCGCGCAGCCCGAGCCGGCACGCTCTAAGAGCATGGGCATAAGCTCGCCCTGGAATATGTCCCAGAGCGCCTCGGCGTCGGTTTTTATGCGCTCGTCAAGCGCCGCTTCTCCGTTTATCTCCACGCACAGGAAGCCCGTCGGCGCCGCCGCGGCCCCGGCAGAGGGCAGCGCGTCTATCGCGGGCCGCACATGCGAGCGCAGCGAATACGCGCCCTTGAGCACAACCCGCCCGGCGGCGTCACAGGCCTCTGCCTCATAGGAGTGCCGAAGCCCGTATACGCCTTCAAACGCGATATCCTCGCTGTCTATGCCCATCACCGCGGCGGCAAGCTCGTCGGCGGGATACAGCTCGCGCAGGCAGCGCGGGGGCTTTTCCGGCTTCAGGCCGGGCTCGAGCCCCGCCTCGTTATAAAATACGCCCGCCTCGCCGGTCACGTCGAACCTCACGCGCACGCGCACCGCGCCCGCGGCCCCGGCGCGCGGGGCAAAGCTCTCCTCAAGCCAGCTCTGGCCCTGCTTGTAGGCGCAGATTATCCCGGCCTCGCAGGCGGCGCCGCGAGAGCGCGCAAGGGCGCGGAATTCCTCCTCGAGCGCGCGGCGCACCTCCGCGCCCTGCCAGAGCGCCCCGGTCACGCTGACGCGATCTCCGGGCCGGATAAGCTCCAGCGCGCGGGAAAAGGCCGCCCTCGCGCGCTCCGTCTCGCTCTCCGGCGCGTATTCGCGGCAAAAGGAGAGCACGGGCTCGTTTATGCGGTGCAGGGCGCAGCCCGGGAAGCGCTCCTGAAAGCGCCCTAAGTCAGCCGCCGCGCCGATGACGGCGCTCTCCGGCCCAGCCGAGGCTATGTACGCCGCCTCGCCGTCCGGGTTCAGGCCCCCTGCCGCGCGCTCAATGTGCCGCGCGGCCCCGGCGAGGCCGAACGCCCCCACGGGCGCGGAGAATTTCAGCGCTATCTCCCGCATGAAGCCGGCAAGGGCCTCCCCCGCGCCGTCTATTACCACGCGCATCCTGCCGTCATCCCGCTCGAGGCGCATTTCCGGCGGCGCGTCCCGCCCGGTGAACACGGCGAGGCCGCCCTCGTCCGCATCGGCAATCAGCGGGGCGCTTATGCGCGTCAGCTCGCAGCCGAAGCGCATGGCAAGGCAGCACGCCGCCTCGCAGAGCGCATCGTCCATGCCGTTGGGGAAGAAAAAGCGCAGCCCGAGCCTGTCGGGGAGCCCGTCGCCGTCTAAGTCCTCAAGCGCCCAGCCCCTTTCAAAAAGCAGCTCGAGCCCGCCCTCTGGCGGCTCCGGCTCGGGGAGCAGCCTGTTGTCCGTGGCGCAGACATAGCCCTCGGGCGGCGGGCATGCGCGCTCAGGGCGCATACGGCAGAGCTCACAGGTCCTCAGCCAGGCCCCGGCCGGGTCGTCACCCGGCGGCGCGGCGATGACCGCGCCGTCCGCTATGCCCCCGGACGCGCAGAGGTATTTAACGCCCGGCTCTGCCATGTCGAGCGAGCGTATCACAGGCCGCGCGGGAAGGCCCATGGAGCAGAAGCCCGCCAACTGCGCCAGCTCGACCGAAAAGCGCAGCTCCCGCTCCGAAGCGGCCGGGGGGATAAATATGCCGTAGCCCATATCAGCGGGCCCCGCAGAGCGCGCAGCTCACAAAATGTCCCGGCTCCGCCTCCACACTCTCCGGCTCAGCGCTCCGGCAGCCCTCCTCGCAGCAGCGGCAGCGCGGGGCAAAGCGGCAGCCCGGGGCGGGGTTTATGGAGCTCACTATCTCGCCGCTGAGCAGCTCTATCTTCCTGTCCCTCGCGGCGAGGGTGGGCTCCGGCACGGCCGAGAGCAGCGCGCGGGTGTAGGGGTGGCAGGGGTTATCGAATATCCGCGCGGTGGGGCCGTACTCCACACACTTGCCGAGGTAGGTCACCATGATGTTCGTGCTGATGTGCCGCACCACGCTCAGGTCGTGCGTGACGAACATGTACGTGAGGCTCAGCTGCTCCTGCAGGTCCATGAGCAGGTTGAGTATCTGCGCCTGGATGGACACGTCTAAGGCGCTGACTGGCTCGTCGCAGACTATGAACTCCGGGTCCGTGGCCAGGGCACGGGCTATGCCTATGCGCTGGCGGCGGCCGCCGTCGAGCTCGTGCGGGTAGGAATTGGCCACGCGGGAGGCGAGGCCCACAAGGTCCATGAGCTCCTCCACCCTCTTATAGCGCGCCCGCCTGTCCCCGTACAGGTGGTTCACCTCCATGGGGTCGGCGATGAGGTCCGCTACGCACATGCGCGGGTTCAGGCTGGAGTACGGGTCCTGGAATATCATGCTCATCTTCGCGCGCTGCGGGTCGCGGCGCCTGAGCCGGGTGACGTCCCTGCCCTTGAAGAGCACCCTGCCCTCCGTGGGCGCGTGCAGGCCTATAACCGTGCGGCCGAGGGTGCTCTTGCCGCAGCCGCTCTCGCCCACAACGCCGAGCGTCTCGCCGCGCATTATCTTAAAGCTTATGCCGTCCACGGCGTGGACAAAGCCGCCGCGGGTCTTGTAGTATTTTTTAAGGCCCTCCGCCTCTATGACGGGGATGCCGGCCTCGTTTACGGCGACATGCTCATTCACGGCTTTCACCTCCAAAGAGATGGCACTTTATCCTGTGCCCCGCGGCCACAAAGGCGTCCTGCGGCTCGCTCTCGCGGCACCTGTCGGTGCAGAACGGGCAGCGCGGCGAGAATTTGCAGCCCTGCGGAAGGTCGGTGGGGTCGGGCATCAGCCCGTCTATGGGCGAGAGGCGGCGCGTCTCGCCGGAGAGGCCGGGTATGGCCCCGAAGAGGCCCACGGTGTAGGGGTGGTGTTTGTCCCCGGAGTAAATCTGCTCCACGCTGCCGTACTCGATAATCTCCCCGGCGTACATGATGGCCACGTCGTCGCAGGTACGCACGATCACGCCGAGGTCGTGGGATATCATTATCATGCTCATGCCGAGCTTCTGCTTCAGCTCGTCTATGAGGGCGAGCACCTGGGCCTGTATGGTGACGTCGAGGGCCGTCGTCGGCTCGTCGGCTATCAGTATGTCCGGCCTGCACGCTAATGCTATCGCTATGACCACGCGCTGCTTCATGCCGCCGGAGAACTGCAGCGGGTACTCGTTCTTGCGCGAGGCCGGGATGCCCACAAGCTCGAGGGCCGCATCCACGCGCGCGTTGAGCTCCTGCTTTGAAAGCCCCTCGGGGTTATGGTTCCTGAGGGCCTCCAATATCTGGTCGCCGACGGTCATTATGGGGTTGAGCGCCGTCATCGGGTCCTGGAAAATCATCGAGATTATCTCGCCGCGCAGCAGCTTCATGCGCCCCTCGGGGAGGGCGAGCACGTCGCCGCCGTATATCCTCACCTGCCCGTTGGGCACGGCGCTTATGCGGTCTGGCAGCAGGCGCATTATGGCGAGGGCCGTGCTTGTCTTGCCGGCCCCGGTCTCGCCCACAAGGCCTATGGTACGGCCGCGCTCGAGGCTGAAGCTGATATGGTTCACGGCCCTTACAACGCTCTCGCCGCTGTGGTATTCCACCGAGAGGTCCTCAAGCTCGAGCACGGGACAGTCGCGGCGGGCGGTATCGACCACGTCCGCGGCCCTCTCGGCGGCGCTGCTTCTGTTCTTTTTCATAATGCCACCTCAGTCCTTCAGTCTCGGGTCGAGCGCGTCGCGCAGCCCGTCGCCCATGAGGTTGATGCTCATGGCGGTCAGCACTATCGCCATGCCGGGGATGATGGTGTACCAGGGCGCGAGGCGCATGAAATTGCGCGATTCGCTTATGAGCGCGCCCCATTCCGGCGTGGGCGGCTGCACGCCGAAGCCCATGAAGGAATAGCTGGCCGCGGCCAGGATGGTGCCGGATACGCTGCCGGCGAACATGATTATGATGGGCCCTAAGGCGTTGGGAAGCACGTGCTTCATAACTATGCGGAAGTTGCCGGTGCCGTAGCTGCGGGCGCACTGGACGTACTCGGCGTCGGTGAGGTTCAGCACCGTGGCGCGCACAAAGCGCGCGTAGCCGGGCACGCCGCTTATCAAAAGCGCCCAGAGCAGGTTTTCAACGCCCTGGCCCAGCGCCATTACAAGCACGAGTATGAGCAGCATCCCGGGTATGGAGGCGATGACGTCAAAGATGCGCATGACGACGTTGTCCAGCCAGCCGCCGAAATAGCCGCAGGCCGCGCCTATGAACGCGCCGATGGCGAGGCCGAGCGCCGTTGCGAAAAAGCCTATGGCCAGCGAATAGCGGCTGCCGTGTATGACGCGCGCAAAGAGGTCGCGCCCTATGTAGTCCGTCCCGAAGGGGTGCTCGGCGCTGGGCGCCTGACGGGGCGCGCCGGAAATCTTCTCCACCAGCGCGGGGTCAACGATAAGGTCCGCGAATATGGCCACAAGCACGATGGCGCACAGCAGCACAAGCCCTATCATGGCCGGGCGGTTCTTGCGGAAAAGCCGCCATATCTCGCCCCAGCGGCTGCGCTTGATGGGGCCGGAGCCCTTTTTCTTTTTCACTGCGCTCACCTCACTTCACAAGCTTTGCCCGCACGCGCGGGTCCGCCGCGGCGCTGAGCACATCCAGGAGCACGACCAGCACACAGAATATGGTCGCGAGGAAAATCGTGCAGGCCATGACCAGCGGCACGTCCTTGCTGTTTACGGCGTTGATTATCACGGTGCCGAGCCCCGGCATACCGAACACGCTCTCGGCGATCACGGTGCCGCCCAAGAGATAGCCGAAGTTTATGCCCACCTGGTTGAGTATGGGCAGCATGGCGTTCATAAAGGCGTGGCGCCATATCACCGTCGCCTCGGAGCAGCCCTTGGCGCGGGCCGTGCGCACATAGTCCTGGCGTATGGCCTCGAGCATTGTGGTGCGGGTAAGGCGCTGCAGGCTCGAGGCCGAGAGTATCGCTGCGCAGCCGACGGGCATGACATAGCACTGCCAGCTGTCCGCGCCGCTGGGCGGCAGCCAGCCGAGATACAGGCTGAACACCAGCATGGCTATCACATACACCCAGAAGCCCGGGAAGGCCGCGAGCGCGATGCTGATAACGCGGATTATGTTGTCGCCTATGGAATACTGCTTTACGGCGGAGTAGACGCCGAGGGTGATGCCGATGACCGAGTAGGCGACGGTCTGAAGCACTGCCAGCTTGAGGGTGTAAGGGAAGTTCAGGAGTATCTTGTGCATGACGGAGGCGCCGTCCTGATAGGAATTGCCAAAGTTGAGGGTGACGACGTCCACAAGGTAGTTCCAGAGCCGCTGGAAGAAGGGCAGCGTGTAGCCCAGCTGGGCGTTGAGCAGGTCCACCTGCTCCTGAGGGGCCGTGGGGCCCAGCATGCGCCGGCCCGGGTCGCCGGGTATGGCGTTGATGATGCAGAAAACGATAACCGTCACGCCCAGCACCATCGGTATGACCAGCAGCAGCCTTTTTATAGCGTATTTTGTCATAGCTCTCTCCTTAAAGAGCGCGGCACAAGCAATGACTGCTTGTGCCGCACCGTTGCATATCGTTACCGCACCCGGATGAAGTCAATGCCGTTATAGCTGGGCGGTATGTCGTATTTGCTGTTGTAGGCGATGTACTGCGCGGAGACGCCGAGGTTGAAGTTGGTGCACTCTCCCACGATAATCTCCAGCGCCTCGCTCAACAGTTCGACGGTCTCGGCCTCGTCGCTGGTGGCCATCATCTCGGAGATAATCTCGTCAACGCGCTCGTTGGAGAACTTGTTGAAGTTATAGGGCTGGCCGGAGCCGTAGTAGTTGTTGAGGTTCTCGGCCGCGCTCATGCCGCCGGAGCCGGTGGTTATGCCGAGGGTGAAGCTGCCCTCCATGAACTTCTGCACCATGGCGTTGATCTCATAATTGGTGACCGTGGCCTTTATGCCGACCTCGCTGAGGTACTGGGCGACCATTTCCGCCGAGCCGTTGTCCGTGCCGCCGATGAGCTCGCCGACGTCGATGGGCGTGGCGAGGCCGCTCTCGGCGATAAGCTCGCGGGCCCTGTCGGGGTCATAGGTGTAGCCCTGCACGCCCTCGGGGATGTCCATCTCCGGCGTGCCGAACACGATGGTGGAGTCCTTGCTGGAGACATAGCCGCTGCAGGTCGCGGCGCGGACGGCCTCGTAGTCGATGGCGTAGGATATGGCCTCGCGCACAAGGGGATTGTTCAGCGGCTCGACGTTGGCGTTGACTAACAGCTGCCGCGGGACGACGGAGATGCACTCCTTGGTGGTGATGTTCGGGTCGCCCTCGACAAGGGCCATATTGGTGCCGTAGACGGCATAGGTGTCGATGTCGCCGCTCTGCAGGCTTATGATGGCGGTGCTCGGGTCGGGGATGGCCTTGACGTTGATGGTCTCGATCGCCGGCTTCTCGGCGCCCCACCACTCGTCCTTGAGCTTGAGGGTATAGCTGCCGGCGGCCTCGTCCAGGCTCTCGAGGGTGTAGGGGCCGCTGCCCACGGGGTTCATCATGTAGCCCTCGGGGTCGGCGTCATAGAGCTCGACGTTGTACACGGCTATCATGTACCAGCAGTTCGGGACGCTGGCCCAGGGATAGGCCAGGCGGAAGGCGACGGTGTTCTCGTCGCGCACCTCGATGCTGTCTATCATGGCCACATAGCTCATGGTGTAGGGGTTGTCCATATTGCGCTCAAAGCAGGTCTTGACGTGTTCGGCCGTGACCTTGTCGCCGTTGGAGTAAACGGCGTCCGGGTTGAGGTGGAACACCCACACCATGCCGTCCTCTTCGGTCTCCCAGCTCTCGGCCAGGTTCGCCCGGAGCTCAAGCTGCAGGTCGTCGGTGGAGATGACGTCGATAAGCGTACTGTAGACGTTTGAAAAGAGCGTCGACTGCGTGCTTATGTACCAGTTTGCGGGGTCGTAGTCGGGTATTACCGTCGTCTCGCCCACGGTTATCTCGGTGTTGGCGGCCACCTCGCCGGTGACTGCCGGGTCCTCCTCGGCCGGCGTGCCGCAGGCGGCAAGCGCAAGCATACATACGGCCAGGATAAGTGCGGCGGCTCTCTTCATATTCAACTCTCCATTCCAATAAGTATTCCCGCTACCATGGTAGGGTGTTTCGTAAATTTTATACCCTCCCGCCGGGTTTGTCAACATGAATTTATAGCGGCAGCGATTTGCGCTTTTGCATCGCTGAACCGCGCGGCGCAAAAAAGGGACGCCCTCGGCGTCCCTTTTTCGTTTTTCAGGTCTTTACCGGGTCCGGTACCGCGGCGCTGAGATTTACCTCCCTGCTGTCCACCGTGGGGTAGATGTCCGCGATGAGCAGGCGCAGGGCGTCCTCGCTGCGGTTTTCGATGAGCGCGCGGACTATGGCCTTGTGCTGCTCGTTGTCGCCCGGGCTGCCGTGCAGGGGCATAAAATTCTCCCGCTTGTCGGGGAAGCTCTCCCCGAGGTATGGCACGCCGCGGTAGGTCGGGCTGCTCTCCCCGCGTATCATAAGGCTGTACAGCCGCTCGATAAGGTTCACAAGCGTGTCGTTGCGCGAGAGCTTGGCCAGCTCGTAGTGGAAGGTCATGTTTGAAAAATAGGCTATCTCCGGGTCGTCTATCTCGCGCTCCAGGAGCTGCATGAGGCTGTGGAACTCCTCAAGATAGGCCGTGTGCACCGTCAGGCGCAGCGCCGCGGTCTCAAGCGAGTACAGGCAGTAGCGCATCTCGCTCATCTCCCGCTCGGTGGGCAGGCGGACTATGTAGCCCTTGCTGGGGTATTTGTTCAGGAAGCCCTCGCTCACAAGCCTGCCCGCGGCCTCGCGCGCCGGGGTGCGGCTGCAATTGTAGCGGTCGGCGAGCATCTGCTCACTGAAGAGTTCGCTGCTCGGCAGCCTGCACATCATAAGGTCGCGTTTTATCTGGCGGTAGATCCGCTCTGTCAAATCCTTGCCCTTCATAATACCCTCCCAAAACCGTACTTCCCGGAACCATTATAGCCGAATTGCCCCGCGAGCGCAAGGGACGAGTTAGCCCTCCTCCGGGAACATGTACCGCAGCCAGGTCCCGCGGCGGAAGCGCGAGTGATAGACGGCGGCGCGTATGGCCGTATCCAGGCCCTGGGTGAGCGCGATGGCGTATGCGCCCCAGCCGAGCCTGACGCCTAACAGGTAGGTGCCGAGCACCCGCACGCCCCAGGCGGTGAGTGAGGATATGACCATCGCAAAGCGCGCGTCTCCGACGGCCTTGAAGCCGTTTGGCAGGATGAAGCTGCCGTATTGCAGCAGCGCGAAGGGGGCGTAGATGAGCAGCATCCCCGCGCCGACGGCCACGACGCCCCAGTCGCGCGAGAAGATAAGCGAGAACGGCACGCCAAGCAGGGCGTGGCACAGGGCCACCGGCACGCTCCATACAAGGCTGCGCCTGGCCATGAATTCAAGCGCGCCGCTCACGGCCCCGCGGCCCCCGTCCCCGGCGCGTCGGCCGATTATGGGTATGGTGAGGTAGTAGAGCGCCATCACCGGCACGTTGAAGATGCCGTTGACGCTGTTGAACACGCTGTTGCCGGAAATCATCGCCGCGCCCATGCCGGCGAGGAAGCTCTGCAGCACTATGCGGCTGCCGTTGAACATGAGGTTCTCGGCGCTGCCGGGAAGGGATATCGCGGCTATGCGCCGCATGTCCTCCGCCATGGACCCGCCCGCGCCGCGGCTCGGGCGCAGCTCAAAGCCCCGCCGCAGCACCATGCCGAGGCTCAGCGCCGCCGCGAGCGCCACGCTCAGCAGATAGGAGAGCGCCGTGCCCGTGACGCCCAGGCCGAGCGCAAAGGTCAGCACAAGGTTGAGCGCCAGGCTCGATACGTTCAGCGCTATGCTGACGAGCATGGGGCGCTTTGTGTCCCCGGCGGCGCGCATGAAGCCGCAGCACTGGAAATACACGAACCACAGCGGCGGCGCGAGCGCCGTAAAGCCGAAGTACAGGTTCGAGCTCGCGATGACCTCCGCCTCCGCGTCGCCGAAAAGCAGCCATACAAGCTCGCCGCGCAGCGCGAATATGAGCGCGGTTATTACAACGCTGACAGCCAGCCCGAGCGTCAGCGCCGAAAAGGCGTTCCGGGCCGCGTCGCCACGCCTCGCCGCGCCCGCGTGCTGGCTGACTATCGCCGTCCCGCCTATCGCAAAGGCCTGGAACAGGTTCATTAGCACGCTGTTGACCGTATTTATCTGCCCGACGCCGGCCATCGCCGCCGTGGAGAAAAAGCCGGAGACGAACACGTTGACAAGCTCCAAAAACACCGCCGCCACCTGCTCTATGAGCATCCCGGGCAGCATGGCGCGCAGCTCGCGCGCGGTGAGCTCATTGCCTTCGAGGCGCTCAAATCTGTCCAGCCAGGATCTGAATCTGCCCTTCACGCCGCGCCTCACACTCCGTCCGCCAGCCTGCCGCGGGCCATGACAAGCTCAGGCAGGGCGTACATCGCGGAAATATCCTCGTCCGGCCTGCCGGGCACAAGTATCAGGTCGGCGTCAAGGCCGGGCCTTATCTCGCCCGTAACGCCCTCCAGCCCGCAGATAAGCGCGCTGTACTTCGTCGCCTGGAGCAGCATGTCGATATTGCCCATGCCGCAGCGCTCGCGGCGCATACGGAACTCCAGCCCGGGCAGCCTGATGAGGTCGGCGCTGTCGCAGTCCGTGCCGAAGCCCATGACCAGCCCCGCGCGGTACGCGGCGGTGATGTTCCGCCCGTTTGCCTCCAAGAGCGGGCGCAGGGCGCGCTCCTTCTGCTCCTTTGTAAAGCCCGGCGTCGGGATATCGCCCGAGAGCACGGCGAGGGTCGGGACTATGTGCTGCGCGCCGGAGCGCAGGCGCTCTATCTGGTCCGGCCTGATGTGCGAGGCGTGCTCTATCGTGTCCGCGCCGCAGTCGAGGCACATGTCTATTGCCCCGGGGTCGTGGGCGTGCACGGCAACGCGCCTGCCGAGCCTGTGCGCAATGCGCACGGCGGCCGCCATTTCCTCCGGGAGCAGCTCGCTCGGCTCGCCGGGGGCGTAGAGCTTTACAAAATCGGCCCCGCCGCCTATTTCCTCGCGCGCGGCGCGCTCAAACTCCGCCGCGCCGGAGACGTAACGCAGAAAGCAGTTGGGGTCGGCCTGGGTGTCGGAGACCGCCGGGCGGAGTATCATGCCGCCGGAAACTATGCGCGGCCCTACGAACAGCCCGCGCTCCGCCGCCTCCCGCACGCGGACGCTCAGGCGCTTGGGCGAGCCCATGTCGCGTATTGTCGTAAAGCCCATGGCAAGATAGCGCTTGGCGCTCAGGCAGGAGTTTATGAGGAGCTTGAAGTCGTCGAGGCGGATAACGCCGTTGTAGTAATCGTAGCTCAGATGCGCGTGGCTGTCAAAAAGCCCGGGCAGCAGCGTCCCGCCGCGGCAGTCTATGCGCTCGCCCTCAAAGCCCTCCGCACAGCCGGCGGCGGCGATTTTGCCGCCCTCCACGGCGACGGCAAGGCCTTCCCCGCCCACGCCGCCGGAGAGCTCCGGTATGAGCCGGCAGTTTTCAAATACGTATCCCATTTTCCACGCCTCCATTACCATGGTAGCCGCCATGCAATTTTTATTATTCTATCACGCTGCATTCGCGCCTGTCAACACGCTCTCATACGCGGCGTCCGGCTTCCTGCTTGACGGGCAGGTCATGTTATGGTAATATCTTCGTGCAAAACATAAATATATTTCATTTTAATAATCGCAAAATGAATATTTTTCATGTAATTGGGGGCGTTAATATGGACAGCGTGAAGCCGGGGGCCAGGCTGCTGGAAAAGGGCCGGGAGATTGCCATAATAACGGTGATAATGGCACTGATGTCGGCGGTCGTCTACTTTTTCCTTGTGCCGAGCAACGCCGCGGTCAACAGCGTCTCGGGCGCGGCGATAATAATAAACGGGCTGACCGGCCTGCCTATCTCGCTTATCGCGCTCATCATAAACGCGGCGCTGATAGTTTTGGGCTTTCTGCTCATGGGCATGGGCTTTGCCTTCAACACCATATACTCCTGCGTGCTGCTTTCGGTTTTCCTGGCGCTGTTGGAGGGGCTGTTCCCGGACTTCACTTCCTTCACCGGCAGCGCAGAGCTGGACGTAGCCTGCTACGTGCTCTTAGTCAGCTGGCTGCAGGCCATGATTTTCCGGCACAACGCCGCGTCGAGCGGGCTCGGGGTGATCGCGCAGATAATGAACCGCTATCTGCACATGGAGGTCGGCAAGGCCATGTCCATCGTCGGGCTGGCCATAGCCCTCTGCTCCGGCCTTGTCTACGACGGCAAAACGGTCGCGCTGAGCGTGCTCGGCACATACCTCAACGGCCTCGCCATGGACCACTTTGTTTTCGGCCAGAACCTCAAGCGCAGAGTCAGCGTAATAACGCCGCGGTACGAGCAGCTGCGCGAGTACATTTTAAACGAGCTGCACTGCGGCGCGACGATATACCGCGCCGAGGGCGCGTATACGCACGGGCAGTTCCCGGAGCTGGTAGTGATAGTCGATAAGCCGCAGTACCAGCGCCTGATGAGCTATGT